>JBGATT010000069.1:0-15801 GCA_044229035.1 Gemmatimonadaceae bacterium
CGGGCGGCACCGCTGGTGGCACTCAGATCGAACGAGACGCGCGCGTGCTTCGGGAGCGCGGTGGCGGGCGCGGCGACAACCCAGTCGCCATCGAGACGGAAGTGCACGAGGAGCGTCGCGCCGTCGTCGAGGTGCAGGAGCTGGTGCTTCCCGCGCCGCGTGATGTCGGCGATGGTGAGGCCGACGCAGCGACGGACGACGGCGGGGGTGAGCGTGCGCGCCTGTGAACGGTGATGCGCGCGCAGCGCCGTGATGCGGCGACCGCGGATGGCGCGCCGGAGCCGGCGCACGGCGAACTCGACCTCGGGCAGTTCGGGCATGCGGGGAATATCGCGAACTCCCGCGCATGGGGGTTGTCGCCGCCGCCGCGCGCCCTAGCTTGCTCGCATCGGCTGACGCGTCCCCCCTTCCCCCTCCGCCCCGCATGGCCAGTCGGCAATCGGCCCGCTCGCTCCGCCAGGAGTACCAGCAGTACCTGGAGCGCGAGGTCGAGGACTACAAGATCTCGGTCCCGACGGCGGTGCTGCACGGCATCGCGACGGAGGCGGCGCGCGCGCTGGACGAGGGGGCGCAGATCGGGATGCGCGAGGTGATGCTCGCCGACGAGGTGGACCGGATCATCGTGGCGCGGCTGCGCATCCCCTCGTACGACACCTGGCGCCGGCGGCGCGAGAAGAACGCGAACGAGCTGCGGCGGCCCGAGCACTGGGGACTGCGGCACGACACGCCGCTCACGCAGGCCATCCCGCGCATCGCGGGGACCTCGCCTTCCGTGGTCGTCGCCGGCGCGCGCGTGGAAGGGTCGGCGCTCTACCTCGCCGCCAACGGCTGCGAGGTGACGGCGATCGAGCCCGAGCAGGCGGTGGTGAATCGCGTGCTGCGCGCGGCGCAGGATGCGGGGCTCACCGAGAAGGTGCGCGGCTTCGTCGCGGACCTCGTGAGCTTCAGCCCCGACGGACCGATCGCCGCGGTGATCTGCACCCCCGCGGCCTTCGCCGGTCTCTCGGTGTTCGAGCGCGAGCAGGTCTTCCAGCTGCTGCAGCACTCCACGACCGACGGCGGCGTGCACCTCATCGAGACGCTCATCGCCGGCCAGCAGGTGCTCACCGAGGAGGAGCTGCGGAAGCGGTACGACGGCTGGGAGATCTCGATGGTCCCCGAACCGGGGGCTTCGCGGACCTTCATGGCCAAGAAGCCGCTGATGTGACGCGGCCGGACTTGTATTGGAATGACACACCGGAAGCGTTCCGGCTCGTGTCAGAGTGCGACGACGGGGTCATCGGCGCTGGACGCCGGTGACCCTAACCCGTTGTGGGATATGGTGGTTACGCCGCGAGGAAACTGGCACCCAACGTGCGACGTCCTACTGGCATCGGGAGCGCCTTTCGCGCCCCCACCTATTAGGTAGTCGGACGGAGGAGTCCATGGATCGGATCGCGCAGGCTCCGGTGGAACAGGAGCCGATCGGCATCGTCATCTCGAGCGGCAACCGCACCGAGGCGCAGCCGCGCTTCTGGGCGTATGAGTGGTGGCCGGGACCTGAGGAGACGCCGGAAGTCGTCGTCACGGGGACCCATCGGGCGGCGTGATAGGCCGATGAAGGCTGAAGGATGAAAGGGGGGCGCCCGTGCGGGCGCCCCTTTTTCGTACCGCCGTCACTTTCAACCTTCCTGCTTCAACATTCATCCAGAAAGCACAAAGGGACCGGCGCAGAGCGCCGATCCCTTTGTGTGTGCAGCAACGAGCTTACTTCTTCTTCGCGGCCTTCTTCTTGGTGGCCTTCTTCGCAGTCTTCTTCTTGGCAGCCATGGTACTATCTCCTGGAAAGGAGGGGTTCGTCCCTGCCGATCCCCCGGTGGATCGGTGGGTCATGCGACGATCGAACGACCGCCGCATCTTGGACCGCCGCGTACCGAATGGAGCATCGCGGCGGGTGGATCAGACAGCCTCGGAGAGGCTGGTGAAGTTGAAATCTCGGACCTTGATCGCCGGCATCACCACCGCTCCACCGGCTTCCGTCCCTGCGAGCCGCTCTGCCGAACCGAGCATCTCGAGGTTGTTGAGCATGAACAGCGGCGACTCGTTGAACCGCAGATTGCGAATCGGGCGCGAAATTCTTCCCTCTTCAATAAGGAAAGTTCCGTCCCGCGTCAAGCCCGTATAAAGAATGGTGCGTGGATCGACTTCGCGCAAATACCACAAACGGGTGACCAGGATGCCCCGCTGCGTGCTCCGGATCATCTCGTCCATCGTCGCCGATCCGCCCTGCATCTTCAGCGACGTCGTGCCGCCCGTCGGCACCTTTCCCTGCTTCTTCGCCCAGAAGCGCGAGTACTGCAGCTGCTTCAACGCGCCGTTCTCGATCCACACCTGCCGCGCGATCGGCAGTCCTTCGCCGTCGAACGGCTGCGTGAGCAGCTGCGCATCGGACGGATCCGAGAACAGCGTCACCCGCTGGTCGACGATCTTCTCCCCGACTTTGTTACCACCGCCCTGCTTCGCGAAGGGCGACCGCCCCTCGTCGGCGAGGCGCGCGTCGGCATAGCCGGCGACGAGCTGCGCGAGGTCGCCCACCGCCTGCGGCTCGAGGATCACGGTGTAGCGCCCCGGCTCGATCGCCTGCGGATTGCGCGACGTGCGCGCCTTGTCGATCGCGCGCAGCGACACCTTCTCGAAGTCGATCTGCTTCCAGTCCGGATGATCGGCGCCGGCCCACCCCGAGCCCGTCCCGTCGGTCGTGCGCACGGTGAGCGTGTAGTTCACGCTCGTGCTCGGGTGGTAGGCGAACATCCCCTTGTTGTTGCCCAGCGCGTTGCAGCCGGCGCCGACGACGAGATAGCCCGCCGCCTTGATGTCCCCCGCCTTCCGCGCCGGCGCCAGCGCCGTGAGCGCCGCCTGCGCCCGCTCGGCGGCCTGGATGTTCGCCGTCGTGTCGATGTAGCCCTTCACGTCCACGTAGCGCTGCGGCTCCAGCTCCGGCATCGCCTCCGGGTCGTCCGGCGCGAGGCGCGCGAGCCGCTCCGACTGCTCCACGCAGCGGCGCAGCGAGGCCTCGGAGAGGTCGTTCGTGGTCACCACCGCGTGCTTGGGCCCGAACGAGCTCTGCACCGCGACGCCGGCATCGACCACCGAGCCGGCGGTGCTCATCTGGTTGTCGGCGAAGCGGACGTTGCTCGTCCACCCCGTCCCGACCGAGACGTTGATCGAGTCGGCCTTGGACATCTTCACGACCTGCTCGACGATGGCCTGCGCCTCGGCGCGCGAGAGGAGGGCGCCAGCCGGCACGGCGTCCCGAAGGCTCTTGGGGGCGGTGCTCACTGGGTCCTCCCGGTGTTGATCACGTTGACCTGACGGAAGCGGGCCGGCGGCGACCCGTGGCTCACCGCGTTGCTCTGGCTCGGCTGTCCCTTGCCGTCGAAGAACGACCCGCCGAGCTCATAGCTCGCGCGGCCGCCGATCGCGTCCATCGAGTTCCAGAAGTCCGGCGTGCGGATCTGGTAGGCGACGTCCTTGAGCATCCCGCCGAGCTTGCCGCCCTTGATCTCGTAGTACGTCTGCCCGCCGAACTGGGCGTTGTAGCGCTGCTGGTCGATCGAGAACGAGCCGTCGCCCACGATCGCGATGCCGTTGTCCACGCCGGCGATCAGGTCGTTCCAGCTCGTGTTGTCGGCCGCCGGGAGCAGCGAGACGTTGGGCATGCGCTGGAAGGCGACGCTTCCCCAGCTGTCCGCGTAGGAGCAGCCGTGCGAGCGCATCGGCTGGCCCTGGCTCGCGTACCAGCTCGAGAGCCACGGCGCCTGCTCGCGCGTGGTCTGGTAGTCGTTGAAGATCCCGTTCTTGACGATGAGGAACTCGTCGGGCTTCACGCCGTCGTCGTCGTACCCGATGGTCGCGAGGGCGCCCTCCTGCGAGCGGTCCCCCTGGATGTTCATGAGCGGCTTGCCGTACTGGAGCTTGCCGAGCTTCTCCTCGGGCGGCGCGATGAAGCTCGTGCCGGAGTAGTTGGCCTCGTAGCCCATCGCGCGGTCGAGCTCGGTCGGATGCCCGATCGACTCGTGGATGGTGAGCCAGAGATTGGACGGCGCGAGGACGAGGTCGTACTTCCCCACCTCGACCGGCTTGGCCTTGAGCTTCTCGGCGGCCTCCTCGCCCCACTTGCGGGCGCGGCCGGCGAGGTCGGACTGGAGCACGTACTCGAAGCCGCGTCCCATGGGCGCGATCTCGTTGGCGGCGCGCGACTGGAAGTCGGAGAAGTCCGGCGCCACCGCGGTGGCGGTGAAGAGCGGCCAGCTGCGGATGAGCGTCTGGTCGATCACCGAGCCCTCGGTGCTCGCGAACTGCCGCTCCTGCTTCACGAAGAAGAGGACCGAGTTCACGAACTTCACCCCGGGGACCTTCATCGCCTCGGCGTTGGCCTTGAGCAGGAGGTCCACCTTCTGCTCGAGCGGCACCTCGAACGGGTCGGTCGTGTAGGCCGACTTCCAGGTGGCGTTGGGATAGGCGGGCGTGGGCGCGAGCGTGACCGCGCGGTCGCGGGCGACGCGGTTGGCCTTGGCGATGGCGACCGCCTCGCGGGCGGCGCTGGTCACGCCCTCGCGCGTGAGGGTGCGGGTGGCGGCGAAGCCCCAGCAGCCGTCCACGAGGGCGCGGACGCCGGCGCCGAGGGTGTCGGTGTCGACGACGTTGATGATCTGCTGCTCGCGCGTGACGACGAAGTTCTGCTGGAAGCGCGCGATGCGGCAATCGGCGTAGGAGGCGCCGGCCATCTTGGCCGCGTTGATCGCGTCGAGGAGGAGCTCCTTCGATGCGCCGCTGCGGAAGCGGTCGAGGTGTTCGTGCGCCGGTGCCGCGTGGGCCCGGGCGGGACGGGAGGCGATGGCCAAGCCCACGGCCGCCGCTCCCGTCGCCTTGAGGAAGTCCCTGCGATCGGTCATCAGATGGCGTCGCTCGTGCTGGTGAAGTTGAAGTCGCGGCACTTGAGCGGCGGCACGATGATCGCCTGCCCCGGTCCGCCCGACTCCGACGCGCTCACGCGCTCGGGCCGGCCCATGTCCATGAGGTTGTTCAGCATGAAGATGGGGGATTCGTTGTACCGCAGGTTCTTGACCGGACGCGTGACCTTGCCGTTCTCGATGAGGAACGTGCCGTCGCGCGTGAGACCGGTGAACAGGATCGTCCGCGGGTCCACCCCACGGATGTACCAGAAGCGCGTCACGAGGATCCCGCGCTCGGTCCCGGCCACGAGCTCCTCGATCGACTTCGTCCCGCCCTGCATCGCGAGCGTGCCGCCGGCGTTCACCGGCGCCTTGCCCGTCTTCTGCGCCCAGAACCGGTCGTACGCGAGGTTCTTCACCACGCCGTTCTCGATCCAGGTCACCTTCTGCGTCGGCATGCCGTCGCCGCCGAAGGTGTTGGCCGGCACGCGCGGGTCGAGCGGGTCGGAGACGAGGGTCACGCGCTCGTCTACGACCTTCTCGCCGATCTTGTTTCCGCCGCCGGCCTTGGAGAAGAAGCTCCGCCCCTCGTCGGCGCCGCGCGCGTTCACCGCGCCGGAGATCAGCTGCACGAGGTTCGCGACCGCGGTCGGCTCGAGCACCACGGTGTAGCGCCCCGGCTCGATCGCCACGGGGTTCACCGACCGCCGCGCCTTCTCGATCGCCCGCTCGGCGAGGAGCCGCGGATCGATGCGCCGCCAATCGTTGTCCGACGCGCCGGCCCAGCCGGAGCCGGTGCCGTCAGGCGTGCGCACGGTGGTGGTGAAGGCCGTGGAGGTGTTCCGCGAGTAGGCGAAGAGCCCCTTGCTGTTGGCGATCGCGAAGGAGTTGGCGTTCGCCTCGATGTACCCGGTGGAGATGAACCCGGCGCGGCGCGCGGGCTCGGTGATCGCGCGCACCGCGTCGGCGCGCGCCTCGGGCTCGAGCGACGCGGTCGCATCGCTCCAGTTGATCGCCTCCTGGTACTGCTGCGGCCCCAGCTCGGGCAGGAGCTCCGGGTCCTCGGGCGCGAGCCGCGCGATCCGCTCGGCGTTCTGCACCGCCGCGCGCAGCGACGCGTCGTCGAGCCGGTTCACGGTGACGTTCGCCACCCGCTTGCCGATCACCGCGCGGATGGTGACCGAGGCGTTGTAGTCGTCGCCGGCGGTGGAGATCTGGTTCACCGCGAAGCGGGTGTTCTGGCGCATCCCGCTGTTCACGGTGACGCGGCACTCGTCGGCGGTGGAGTAGCCGAGGACCTTCCTGGTGATGGCCTCGCACTCGGCGCGCGAGAGGTGCGGGGCGATGGCGTAGAGCGACCGGGCGGGCATCAGGCGGTCCTCCCGGTGTTGATCACGTTGATCTGCTTGTGTCGTGTGGGCGGACAGCCGTGACTGACCGCATTGGACTGCGCGGGCTGGCCCTTGCCGTCGCCGAAGGCGCCGCCGAGCTCGTAGCTGCGCTTGCCGCCGATCATGTCGAGCGCGTTCCAGAACTCCGGCGTGCGGATCTGGTAGGCGACGTCCTTGAGCATGCCGGTGATCTTGCCGCCCTTCACCTCGTAGAAGAGCTGGCCGCCGAACTGCGCGTTGTAGCGCTGCTGGTCGATGGAGAACGAGCCATCGCCGACGATGGCGATGCCGTTGTCGGTCGCTGCGATGAGGTCCTCCCAGACGAGGTCGCGCTCGCCGGGCATGAGGTTCACGTTGGGCATGCGCTGGAACTGGACGTCGGCCCAGGTCTGCGCATAGGAGCAGCCGTGGCTGCGCGTGGGCTTCCCGTTCTGCTTGTACCACCAGTCGAGCCACATCGCCTGCTCGCGCGTCGTCTGGTAGTCCACGAACATGCCGTCCTTCACGATGTAGAAGTCCTCGGGGGCCACGCCCTCGTCGTCCCAGCCGCAGGCGGAGAGCGAGCCCGGCGCCGAACGGTCGGCGAGGACGTTCATGAAGCTCGGGCCCATGCGGAACTTCCCGAGCTTCTCCTCCGGCGGCGAGAGGTAGCTCGTGCCGGCGTAGTTGGCCTCGAAGCCGTAGGCGCGGTCGAGCTCGGTCGGGTGCGCGATCGCCTCGTGGATGGTGAGCCAGAGGTGCGTCGGGTGCAGGATGAGGTCGTAGCGGCCCACCTCCACCGGCTTGGCGCTGAGCTTCTCCTTCGCCTCCTCCACCCAGCGCGCGGCGTGTTTCTTCATGTCGCTGTCGAGCACATGCTCGTAGCCGAGCCCCTTGGGCTGGATGTCGGTGCTCTGCCGCGTGGTGAAGTCGCGGTTGTCAGGCGACGTCATGGTGACCGTCATGCCGGGCTGGGCGCGGAAGATCGTCTGCTGCGTGACGGTGCCGAGCGTGCTGGCGAAGGTCTTCTCGTCCTTGAGGAAGAACATGTTGGAGTTCACGAAGCGCGCGCCGGCGGCCATGGCGGCGGCGTTGGCGTCGAGGAGGTAGGCGACCTTGTCCTCGATGGCGACGGTGAACGGATCGATCCGGATGGGCGATCGCCAGACGCCGTTGGGCACCGGCGGATGGTGGATGGGCGCGAGCTGGAGCGGCTTCACCATCGCGGCGCGGTTGGCCTTGGCCTGCGCGACGGCCTGCCGCGCGACGCGCACCACCTCGTCCGGGGTGAGGTTGCTCGAGGCGGCGAAGCCCCACGCGCCGCCGACGAGGACGCGGACGCCGAAGCCGAAGGTCTCGTTGTCGCCGATGTTGGTCACGCGCCGCTCGCGCGTGCCGATGTTCTGGGAGCGGGCGCTCGAGATGCGGCAGTCCGCATAGTCGGCGCCGGCGGACTTGGCGGCGTCCACCGCGCGGATGGCGAGTTCCTTGTGCGCGGGGTCGCCCTGGAAGACGGCGGGCGGCTGGGCCGCCGCGGGGCGACCGAGGGCGGAGGAGGCGAGACCCACCGCGGCGGCGGCGGCAGCGGATTGCTGGATGAAATCGCGACGGGAAGCGGTCACGCGGTCCTCTTCGAGGGATGAAGGCTGAAGGATGAAGGGGGGAAGCGGGCACCCCTTCCTCTCGGGCATGTTCGCTCTCGCGTCAACGCATCGCAAGCGGTGGCCGTTGCCTTTCGTCACCGGCGCCACGATCCTTGAGACACCCCCCGACCCACGAGAGTTTCTCGGCATGCCCCGTCTGGTCATCAACGGCCACGAGTGCGACGCCCCCGCGGGCGCGACGATCCTCGATGCCGCGCGCGCCTTGGGCGTCGATGTCCCGACGCTCTGCTGGTATCCCAAGCTCCCGACCGTCGGCAACTGCCGCATCTGCCTCGTCTCCGTCGAGGGGAACGCCAAGCTCGTCCCCGCCTGCGCCACCCCCGCCGCCGACGGGATGGTCGTCCAGACCGAGTCGCAGGCCGCGGTGAAGAACCGCCAGGGCGTCCTCTCGCTCCTCCTCGAGCGCTATCCCGTCGAGACGATCCCCGAGGACCGCGCGCGCAACGAGTTCGAGGCGCTCGTCCATCGCTACGACGTCCCGCTCCGCCGCTCGGGCGAGAACCCGCTCCGCACCGGCGACGAACGGCCGACCGACCACATCATCACGCACGACATGAGCACCTGCATCCTCTGCACCCGCTGCGTGCGCGCGTGCGAGGAGATCCAGGTGGTGGGCGTGCTGGAGATGGCGCAGCGCGGCGAGCACGCCGAGATCATCGTCGGTGCCGACGGCAACCCCGAGCACGCCGGCTGCACCTGGTGCGGCGAGTGCGTGCGCGTCTGCCCCACCGGCGCCATCCACGACATCCTCCCGCTCGCCAAGCTCCGCGCCGGCACCATGGACGCGCCGGCCACCAAGGTCCGCTCGGTCTGCCCCTACTGCGCCGTCGGCTGCCAGCTCGACCTCGAGGTCCGCGACGGCCAGGTCGCGCGCGTCACCTCGCCCTGGATCGAGGAGGCGACGCCCAACGAGGGCTCCACCTGCGTGAAGGGGCGCTTCGGCACCGACTTCGTCCTGCATCGCGACCGGCTCACCACGCCGCTCATCAGGCACGGCTGGGTGCGCGACGAGCACGGCACCTGGACCTTCGACCGCTCGCATGCGGGCGGGACGAGCTGGCCGCGGCGCGGGGGCCCATGGGAGCGCGTCGAGGCGGAAGGGCACGCCGCCAAGGACCGTCGCCCGCGTACCAACCCGCTCCGCCGCCGCGTCGATGCCGGCGCCGAGTCCGCGCAGGTCGCCGCACTCGGCGACCCGCGCGACCGCATCGCCACGCCTCCCGAGTGGTTCGCGCCCTTCCGCGAGGCGACGTGGGAGGAGGCGATGGAGCTCACCGCGCAGCAGCTCGCCCGCCTCCGCGACACGCACGGCCCGCGCAGCCTCGCCGTCTTCCAGTCGGCCAAGTGCGCCAACGAGGAGAACTACGTCCTCCAGAAGCTCTTCCGCGCCGGGCTCGGCACCAACAACGTCGACCACTGCACGCGGCTCTGCCACGCCTCGTCGGTGAGCGCGATGCAGCGCGCCATCTCCACCTCCGCCGCGTCGGGTTCCATGCGCGAGGTGGAGCACGAGAGCGACGTCATCTTCATCCTCGGCGCCAACACCACCGAGAGCCACCCGGTGTTCGGCGCGGCGATCAAGCGCGCCCTCAAGCGCGGCGCCCGGCTCATCGTCGCCGACCCGCGGCGGATCGAGGTCGCGGCGCGGGCGCACCATCACCTGCAGCTCATCCCCGGAACCGACGTCGCGCTGCTCAACGGGATGCTCCACCACATCCTCGCGCAGGGGCTCGAGGACAAGGCCTTCATCGCCGGGCGCACCACGGGGTTCGAGGCAGTGCGCGAGGCGGTGGCGCACTACTCGCCCGAGGTCGCCGAGCAGATCACCGGCGTCCCCGCGGCGACCATCCGCGCCGCCGCCGAGCTCTACGCGCGCGGCCCCAAGTCGGCGACGCTCTGGGCGATGGGGCTCACGCAGCATCACACGGGCACCGACATCGTGACGTCGCTGCTCAACCTCATGCTCTGCTGCGGGATGATCGGGCGCTGGGGCGCGCCGATGATCCCCATCCGCGGGCAGAACAACGTGCAGGGCTCGAGCGACATGGGGGCGATCCCCTTCGCCTTCACCGACTACCGGCGCGTGGACGATCCCGCCGTGCGCGCCGAGTATGCGGCGGCGTGGGGGATCCCGGTGGAGCGGCTCGACCCGAAGGTGGGGCTCAAGGTCACCGAGATCGTGAAGGAGGGCTCGCCGGTGCGCGGGCTCTACATCATGGGCGAGAACCCGATCATCTCCGATCCCGACGTCGCGCACGCGGAGGAGTGGTTCCACGGGCTCGAGTTCCTCGCGGTGCAGGACCTCTTCCTCACCGAGTCCGCGCGCGCGGCGGACGTGGTGCTGCCGGGTTCGTCGTTCGCCGAGAAGGACGGGACGTTCGTGAACACCGAGCGGCGCATCCAGCTCTCGCGGAAGGCGGTGGAGCCGCCGGGCCAGGCGCGTGCCGACCTCGACATCGTGCTCGACCTCTCGCGCCGGCTCGGCGTGCCCACGCCGTACGCGACGGCGTCGGAGGTGTTCGACGAGATCGCGCGCGTCACGCCCAACTGGCGCGGCGTCTCGCATGCGCGGCTCGCCGAGCGGGTGGGCGGGCTGCAGTACCCGGTGCCCGACGCGACGCATGAGGGGACGGCGTTCCTGTTCGACGAGCGCTTCCCCACGCCCGACGGCCGCGCGCATCTCACGGCGGTGACGTATCTCCCGCCGGCCGAGCTGCCGGACGCCGCGTATCCGTTCTTCCTCAACACCGGCCGCCAGATGTACCACTGGCACACCGGGACGATGACGCGGCGCTCGACGGCGCTCGACGCGCGCGAGAGCACGGCGACGGTCGAGCTCAATCCGCTCGACGCGGCCGAGCTGGGGGTGGGCGACGGCGAGGAGGTGGCGATCACCTCGCGGCGGAACACCATCCGCATCGCGGTGCGGCTCTCCGAGCGCGTGGCGCGGAAGCAGGTGTTCATCCCGATGCACTACCGCGAGGCGGCGGCGAACCTGCTCACCAACCCGGCGCTCGACGGCCCGTCCGGCATCCCCGAGTTCAAGGTCTGCGCCGTCCGCGTCGAAGCGGTGAAGCCCGCGCTGGTTTAATTTCCGCGCACCCTCAGGAACACCCCGAACACACGAGTCCCCGGTGCGCGCACTGGTCAAGGCAACGGCAGCAGCTGGCTTCGTCCTCAAGGACGTCCCCGTCCCCACGCACCGCGAGCACGAGGTGCTCATCAAGGTGAAGGCCGCGGGGGTCTGCGGCACCGACGTGCACATCCACGAGTGGGATGCGTGGGCGCAGGGGCGCTGCAAGCCGCCGTTCACCGTGGGGCACGAGTTCGCCGGCGTGGTGGAGAAGGTCGGGTCGCTCGTGACCGACGTGAAGGTGGGCGACCGCGTGACCGCCGAAGGGCACATCGTCTGCGGGCACTGCCATCTGTGCCGGACGGGGAACGCGCATGTGTGCCCCAACACGAAGATCATCGGCGTGGACCGCGACGGCGCCTTCGCCGACTACATCGTGATGCCCGCGTCGAACGTCTGGCCGCTCGACGCCGACGTGCCGTTCGAGATCGGCGGCATCCACGACCCGATGGGGAACGCCTTCCACACAGCGCTGCACGGGACCGAGCTCCCCGGCGCGACGGTGCTGGTGACCGGCTGCGGCCCGATCGGCATCTTCGCCGTGGGGATCGCGAAGGCGGCGGGGGCCTCGCACATCGTGGCGAGCGACGTGAACCCCACCCGCCTCGCCCTCGCGCGGAAGATGGGCGCGCACTCGGCGGTGCAGCCGCAGGACGCGGAAGCCGCGGTCCGCGCCGCGACGCACGGGCTCGGCGTGGATGTGGTGCTCGAGATGAGCGGCGTCCCCGCGGCGATCCACCAGGCCTTCAAGCTCGTGCGCGTCGGCGGGCGGGTGCAGATGCTCGGCATCCCGGCCAAGCCGATGGACGTGGACTTCGCCACCGAGGTGATCTTCAAGGGGATCACGATCTACGGGGTGGTGGGGAGGCGGATGTACGACACCTGGATCCAGATGACGCAGTTCCTGCGGGCGAAGCAGTTCGATCCGACGCCGGTGATCACGCATCGGTTCCCGTTGGAGCAGCATGCGGAGGCGATCGCGGTGATCAAGTCGGGGGAGGCGGGGAAGGTGGTCTTCGAGATCTCCTGAACGGCCACGGCGCTGTGAGCTATGAGCTGTGAGCTGTAAGTTGCGGATGCGGAGGGTGGAGCAGCGCGTCCGTCACGCATCCCGCATCTTTGCTCACCACTCACCACTCACAACTCACATCGCCGTTCATGAACAAGACGTTCATCGCCCAGCTGGACGCCGGCCTCGCCGACCTGGCCGCCAAGGGCACCCTCAAGAAGCTCAACCACCTCGCCTCCCCCCAATCCTCCCGCGTCCAGATGGAAGGCCGCGGCGAGGTGCTGATCCTCAGCTCCAACAACTACCTCGGCCTCTGCGACCAGCAGGAGGTCGTCGACGCGGGGATCGCGGCGCTCAACAGGTTCGGCGCCGGGACCGCGAGCGTCCGCTTCATCTGCGGCACCTTCACCGTGCACCGCGAGCTCGAGGCCGCCCTCGCCCGCTTCGTCGGGACCGAGGCGGCGATGAGCTACGTCTCGGCGTGGAACGCCAACGAGGGGCTGACCGCCTCGATCGTCGAGGAGGGGGACTTCGTCATCTCCGACGCGCTCAACCACGCGTCGATCATCGACTCGGTGCGGCTCGCGAAGGCGATCACCAAGTGCACCACCGCCGTCTACCAGCACAGCGACCTCGACGACCTCGTCGCCAAGCTCAAGGCCAACGCCGGCGCGCGGCGGAAGATCATCTGGACCGACGGCGTCTTCTCCATGGAAGGGTCGGTCGCCAAGCTGCCGCAGATCCTCCAGGTCGCGCGCGACCATGACGCGATCGTCGTGATGGACGACTCGCACGCCACCGGCGTGCTCGGCGCCACCGGGCGCGGGACCGCGGAGCACTTCGGGGTGCTGGGTGAGGTGGACATCATCACCAGCACGCTCGGCAAGGCGCTCGGCGGCGCGGCGGGCGGGTTCGTCGCGGGGCCGAAGGCGCTCACCGACACGCTCACGCAGCGCTCGCGCCCGCAGCTCTTCTCCAATGCCCTCCCGCCGACGGTCGCCGCGAGCTCGCTCGCGGCGGTCGAGTTCATCGAGGCGCACCCCGAGCGCGTGCAGACGCTGCGCGAGAACGCCGCGTACTTCCGCGCGGCGATCAAGGAGGCCGGGTTCAGCCCGCTCGAGGGCGAGACGCCGATCGTGCCGATCATCATCGGCGAGACCGCCGACGCGATCCGCATGAGCGAGCTGCTGCTCGACGAGGGGATCTTCGTGACCGGCTTCGGCTTCCCCGTGGTGCCGCACGGGACGGCGCGGCTCCGCTGCCAGATCTCGGCGGCGCACACGCGCGATGACCTGGACTACGCGGTGCGGGCGATCAAGAAGGTCGGGATGCAGGCGGGGGTCATCAAGTGAGGCGCGTGCGCGTGGCATTCGTCGCGACGATCGGTGCATCGCTCTCGCTGCTCCTCGCGGTCGCGACGGCGGCGGCGCAGCAGCCCGCGGGTCCGCGCGCGGCGCGTCCGGCGATCGAACCGCTGGTGACGACCGAGTGGCTCGCGCGCGAGGCCGCGTCGCCCGACGTCGTGGTGCTGCAGCTCGGGCCCGCCGAGTCGTTCGCGAAGGGGCATGTCCCCGGGGCGGTCGCGCTCGACTACTTCCGCGAGGTCGTGGCCCCCGCGACCGAGGGCGGCCTGCAGGTGGAGCTCCCCACGCCCGAGGCCTTCGCCGCGATGCTCGCCGCGAAGGGCGTGGGCGCGACGAGCCGCGTGGTGATCGTCTTCGACACCGCGACGGCCTTCGCGCGGGCGGGACGGACCTTCTTCACGATGGAGTGGGGCGGCCTCGAGGGGCGCGTCGCGATCATGGACGGCGGGCTCGCGAAGTGGAAGCGCGAGGGGCGCGAGGTGGAGGCGGGGACCGGACGCGCGGTCACGCCGGCGAGCGCCGGTGCCCTCACGGCGAACGCGCGTCTTCGTGCGACCAAGGCCGACGTGGTCGCGATGGTCGGCCGCGCGGGGATGCGGATCGTGGACGCGCGCGACACGGTGTTCTACCAGGACCTGCGCGACAACCAGATGCCGCGCGGCGGGCACATCCCGACGGCGGTGAACCTGACCTTCTCGAGCGTGACGAACGCGGACGGGACGCTGAAGCCGCGCGCGGAGCTCGAGGGTCTGGTGCGCGCGCTGGGGATCGCGGACGGTGACCAGTTGACGACCTACTGCCATATCGGGGTGCAGGGGTCGTGGATGTACTTCGCGCTGCGGGTGCTGGGGCGGGATGTGCGGGTCTACGATGGGTCGTTCGATGAGTGGAGCCGGGATGCGTCGCTTCCGGTCGAAGGGGCCAAGCCGCGGCCGTAGGACGGCGAGCAGGAGCGGCAGGGCCGGAAACACGAGAGCCCCACGGCACCCCGGCGACCCGTACTCGGGTCCCCGGACGCACCGTGGGGCTCTCGTCCTCCCGGCCCGTCAGTTGTCGTCAAGCGCGTGCATCAGGCGGCGGCGGACACCTCCGGCTCCTCGGCCTCGGTCGTGGTGTCGGGACGACGCACGCGCTTGGCCGAACGCCATTCGCGCTCGAGCGCCGCATTGCCGACGATCGTGTGCGCGACGAGCGCGTCAAGCTGCGCCACCGCCTGCCGGCCGTTCGCGAGCGCCGTGCGGATCTCCTTCGTCACGCCTGTCCGCCGCACGCGTCCCGACCGGCCCGCGTCGATCGACTGCTGCACCGCCGTCGCCGCCGCCCGGAGTTGCGCGAGGAAGTCGGCGGGGAACTCAGCCGCACGCAGCGCATCCGCGTGCTGCTCCGCGGCGACCGCCATCGCCAACGCCGTTCGCACCAGGCGTTCCCGCTGGAGCGGGACGCTCGCCGGGGTGAGCGAGGCGAACTCCGGCGTGCCCCGCAGCGACGCGCGGGCGAACTTCACCAGCGGCGTGATGTACTTCTTGACCAGCGTGCGCTCGAGGTCCAGTCGCCGCTGCACCTCGCCACGTCCCGTGCGCCCGAGGACGCCCTGCTCGGTCGCCGCCCGATCGATCTCGGCCACGACCGCGTCCAACGTCCGTCGTGCCGCGCTCGCCGCCGCCGACGGCACCACGACCTCGTGCTGAATCAGGAACTGCTGCACCTGGCGAAGCGACTGCCCAACGTGGATCTGGCTTCTCTGCATACGATCTCCCCTTTGGAACGGTGATGGACGCGGGTGGATGAACACCGGCTTCGCCCGCGTCCAACGCGAGGCCGGCGGATCTCTGCGACGGGGCGGACCCGTCCTTGTGTCCGAGTGGGCGAGTCGCACATCGCCCGGAACGAGCTGTGCAGCACGAGGTACCGCGTCGCGCACCGCAGGTATTCGGTCGTGCAGCTCGAGGAATCGCGTCGTGCACCGCAGGTCCTCGATCGTGCAGCTCGGGGTATCGCGTCGCGCACCGCAGGTATTCGGTCGCGCAGCTCGAGGTATCGCGTCGCGCACCGCAGGTATTCGGTCGCGCAGCGCGAGGTATCGCGTCGCGCACCACAGGTCTTCCGTCGTGTAGCGCGAGGTATCGCGTCGCGCACCGCAGGCATTCGGTCGTGCAGCCCGAGGTATCGCGTCGTGTACCGCAGGTATTCGGTCGTGCAGCCCGAGGGAATGCGTCGTGCAGCGCAGGTATTCCGTCGTGCAGCCCGAGGGAATGCGTCGTGCAGCGCAGGTATTCCGTCGTGCAGCCCGAGGTAATGCGTCGTGCAGCGCAGGTATTCCGTCGTGC
>JBGATT010000070.1:0-15799 GCA_044229035.1 Gemmatimonadaceae bacterium
GATACACCATCGAGCGGCAGGTGGGACAGGGCGGGATGGCGATCGTGCACGCCGCGCACGACGTGCGCCATCAACGGCGGGTGGCGGTGAAGGTCATCCGTCCCGATGCGTGCTCCATCGTCGGAACGGAGCGCTTCCTCGAGGAGATCCGGCTCACGGCACGGCTCACCCATCCCAACATCCTGCCGCTCCTCGACTCGGGCGCGGTGGGCGGCACGCCGTACTACGTGATGCCGTTCGTGGACGGGGAGTCGCTGCGCGAGCGCATGCGCCGCGAAGGGGCGATGCCCGTCGCCGACACCGTGCGGATCATCCGGGCCGTGGCCGAGGCGCTCGCGTACGCGCATGAGCAGGGCACCGTGCACCGCGACATCAAGCCCGACAACGTCCTGCTCGCCGGGCGGCAGGCCTGGGTCGCGGACTTCGGCATCGCCAAGGCGATGGCGTCGTCGACGCCGGAGGGGAGCGGGGGCATGAGCGTGGGCGTCGCGCTCGGCAGTCCCGGGTACATGGCACCGGAGCAGATCGAGCGCGCGCACGAGGTGGACGCGCGCGCCGACCTCTACAGTCTCGGTGTGATGGCATGGGAGATGCTTGCCGGGCAGCCGCTCTTCACCGGCTCCACGTTGCAGCAGCTCTTCCTCCAGCACCTCACGGTCGAGCCGCCCCGCCTCGACACCGTGCGCCCCGACCTGCCCCCGGCGCTCACCGACGCCGTCATGCGCTGCCTGGTCAAGTCGCCACAGGCGCGTCTCGGATCCGCCGCCGAGTTCCTCGGCCTGCTCGACACCGTGAGCGCGGTGAGCGCCGAGCATCTGCCGATGTCGGCCCCGCGCGAGCGCCCTCGCCGGATCGCCGTCGGGACCGCCATCGCCGCCGTGGCCCTCCTTGCCGCCGGTGGCGCCTGGTGGACCGCGAGCGCTCCGCAGCGCGCGGCGCGATCCGCGCCGGTGCGCCTCACCCGGTCGGGCGACATGCTCCAGGGGCTCCTCTCGCCCGACGGGCGCACGCTGCTCTTCCGCCGGCGCGGAGATCCTGCGGCGCTCTGGATCCAGGAGGTCGCGGACAGCGGATCGGCCCGCATCCTCGCGCCGCGGATCCGCGCGGGTGTCACGGGATGGGTGGATGACTCCACCCTCGTGATCACCGCCGCGGACAGCGTGCGCCTGATCCGGCTGCGCGATGGCGCGGCGACGGCCCCCAGCTGGTTGCAGGGCGTTCCGCTCCGCGCGGGAGGGGCCGGGTTCGTCTACGCCACCGACCGCACCGCCTCGAGCGACACGCGGCTCGTCCTCAGGCGCGTGACACCGGATGGGCTCGCCGCATCGGTCGTCATCCCCGTCGACAGCGGCGCCTCGGTCGAGCGCCTCCTGCATCTCCGCCACGCCGCGGCCTTCGTGATCGCGACGCTCGAGCGCGACTCGTCGGTGCGCCTCTGGCGCGTGGAGGAGTCCGGCGCGCGGCAGCTGCTGCGCGACGTGCCGCCGCACGACTCCACCGGCATCCGGCGGTGGACGCCACGCGCCACCGCGTCGATCGATGGCGGCCCGTTCCTCTCGCCCGATGATCGGTACCTCTTCGTCGCAACCGACACCGACTCGCTCCTGCGCATCGACCTGCGACGCGCCGACGCCCCGGTCGCGCGCCTCGCGACGGTGGGGGGCGTCTACACCCCGCCCGCGCGCGACGGGAGGCGGCTCGTCCGCGTGGCCGAGATCGGCGGTCGCGTGTGGCGGTTCCCCGTCACCGACGACCGGGATCAACGCGGCGGCATCGCGGACCAGGTGCGCGGGAGCACGCCGGTCGAAGCCCTCTCGCCGGACGGCCGGTTCGTCGCGCAGGTCGAGGGACGCCCCGGAAGTCCGTCGCGCCTGCTGCTGCGCGCCGTCGAGACGGGCACCACGCGCCAGCTGGTGGCCCTCGATCGCACCATCGTGGTCATGCACTGGTCGCCCGACGGGAGCCGGATCGCGCTCCGGACGCGGCGTGGCTTCGAGTCGCAGCGCCTGGAGGTGCTCGACGTGCGCGACGGAAGCCTGCTCGCGCTCGGGCGTCCGCCCATCGCGTCGCGGATGAACGGCGTGGACCTCGGGTTCCCGCCGGCCTGGAGTCCCGATGGCCGCGCGCTCTATGCGCAGGACTTCGCCCATGACCACGGGCCGGGGAACGAGGATTTCACCGGGACCGTGCCGGATGCGATCGTGCGGCGCTTCGCGCTCGTGCCGGGGGATACGGGGATCGCCGTGCACCGGCACCTCACGCGCCCGCTCCCGTCGGGTGAGGTCGACACGCTCTGGGTCAACGGCATCGTCGTGTCCCCCGACGGATCCGCGCTCGCCGTGGGGGGCGCGACGATCACCGTCATCCCGCTCGACGGCCGACCGCATCGACGGATCGTGGACGTGGACACGACGCTGACGTGGCTGCTCCCGATCGTCTGGCGCGAGGACGGACGCATCGTGTACGCGACCCGGTCGACGGCGGCCGGCAGCGGCGGCAACGTCTTCCGCACCTTCTCCGTCGCGAGCACGGGCGGCGCGGTGCGGGCGGCAGCGGCGCTCCCCGCGGATTGCCAATCGCTGAATGTTCAGGCGGGGCGGCGGGACGCGACCTGCTTCGAGATGCAGTCGTGGTTCGACCTCTGGCTCGTGCGGTGATGGGGCGAGCGGGTACGCGCGCGCGCCACGCCAGCCGGCCGCTGGAACCGCCCACCCGTGGGCGATGGCTCAGCGCTTCCGCGCCTTCACCGCGGCGACGATCAGCGCCTTGAGCGCCTTCTGGTCCACATCCGCCAGCCGCTTGATGTGCACGCAGCTGCCCTTGAGCTTGGCCGGCGCGCACGCCGCGAGCAGCTCCTTGAACCCGTCCGCGCCCGGCAGGTTGTAGAGCACGATGTCCTGCGCGCGCGACGCGAACGCCATCAGCGGCCAATCCATCGTGGAGCCGTTGGCGTACACCACCGGCGCGCTGCCGAACCCGATGATCGCATCGCCCCACATCACCGGCTTGGCCTTCGTGGCCGCCTCGAGCAGGCGGACGATGGTCGCGCAGTCGGCGCGGCGCTCGGGCGTCGCTTGCGCGGCGATGTGCTTGGCCACGGACGCTTTCGTGGGGCGGGTCTTGGCTTCGGCCATGCGGGTTGGGCCTCGGGTGAAGGTTCGAGCAGCCGTTCGTGGGCTCAGGGCGTTCGACGATAGTGCATCGCGACCGCGCCGCATCGCAGCGGCGTCGCGGAGACGAGGTCCAGTCGTCGCGTGCTCGGCAGGCCGCCTTGGAAGAGCGTCGGTCCATGGCCCGCGATCCTTGGCTGCAACAGGAAGCGATACTCGTCGATCAGCCCCAGCCGGTCGAGCGCGGTCGCGAGCATGCCGCTCCCGAGGAGCACGCCCGCGGGCATCGCGTCCTTGAGGGCCTGCACGCTCGTGGCCAGGTCGCCCGCGAGGTGATGGCTGTTGGTCCACGGGAAGTCGGTGCGCGTGGACGACACGACGTACTTGGGCTTCGCCTCCAGCCGCTCCGCCCACGTGCGCAGCGCCGGCGGCGCCGCCACCTCGCGGCGCGCCACGGCCGGCCAGTAGCTCTCCATCATCTCGTACGTGACGCGCCCCCACAGCATCGCCCCGCCCTGCTCCATGAGCGCGGTGAAGAACGCGTGCGTCTCGTCGTCCGCGATCCCTTCGCGATGGTCGACGCATCCATCGAGGGTCACGTTGAGGCCGAAGGTCAGGAGTCCCATGGGGGCCGGGTCCGCGCGCTACGGCTGCGTGCGCAGGATCTTCTCCATCTTCCGCCCCTTGGCGAGTTCATCGACGAGCTTGTCGAGATAGCGGACCTGCTGCGTCAGCGGCTCCGCGATCTCCTCCACCCGGTAGCCGCAGATGACGCCGGTGATGAGGTGCGCATTGGGATGGAGCGTGGCCCGTGCGAAGAACTGCGCGAAGGTCACCTTCTCGTCGATGAGGCGCTGCAGTGCGGCGTCGTCGAAGCCCGTGAGCCAGCGGATGACCATGTGGAGCTCCGCCTTGGTCCGGCCCTTCTTCTCGACCTTCGTGACGTAGTGCGGGTACACTGAGGCGAAGGACATGCCGGCGATGCGGGCGTCGTGGCTCTTCGGTCCGTCCTTCGCGGCGGCGGTGCGCGGTGTCATCTCACTCTTCCCTGTTCACTTCTTCTTCGCCTTCGGCGCGGCCACCCATCCCTTGCTCTTCCACACCGCCCACACCGACATCGAGTGTCCGCGACCGAGCGCGAACTCCTTGACCAGCCAGTCGATCAGAGTCGTCGCGGTCATCCCGGGCGAGTAGACGCCCGCCTTGGTCGCGGCGGTCTTGAGCTGCTCGGGGGTCATGCCGGTCTTGGCACGGACGGCGTCGAGGTAGGCCTGGAACGTCACGCGGGCTCGCGAGGAATGAGGTCCGCGTAACGTGGGGCGTGGCGCGTCGCTCGGCAAGCGGGCCGCCCGGAGCCTCCGTCAGGGCGGCAGATGCAGCGTGAGCGGAAGCACGCTGAACGGTCCCCGCCGCAGGAGCACGTGGTGCGTCGGCGTCAGCGCGACCTCGGTGGCGGCCGCCGCGGTCTCACGCGCGAAGAAGCGGACGCAGGCCGAGTCGGGCGCGAGGCCGTACGAGATCAGCGTCAGCGCGAAGCGCCCGTCCGCCGCCGTGGGCGCGCTCGCCCACACCTCCGTGGTCGCGCCGCACGCGATGCCGGCGAGCTCGGCGCGCACACGGTATCCCGCGACGGGCGCATCGGCGGCGGTCCGCAACGTTCCCTGCACTTCGATGCCCGACAACGGCGGCGAACAGCCGCAGACGGGGTCGACGCAGGAGGCCATGAGGGCCAGGGGAAGCAGGACGTACGACAGCAACGCGTGGTGACGGCTCAGCCTCATGGTGCCGGCTCCGAGATGCGAGTGTCGACGGGGACCAACGAGACCCATACGACGAACAGTGCCGCCCGCGCGCTGGGGTCGCTAGGGGAGCCGCACCCGCTCCGCCGCCCACGCCGCCATCTCACGCAGGTGGACCGGCCGGTTGCGGAGTCCCGCACCTGCGACCAGCCCGCGAACGCCCGGCACGTGCAGTGTATGACTCGCACCCTCGATGAACCACACCGCATCACCACGTTCCTCGGCGGGCGCTCGCGCCACGACGAAGGCATCGCGGCTCGCCTCCGCCGGGACCAGCACATCCTCCGCGCCCCAGATGGCGAGCGTGGGGGACCGCAGCGACCGCAGGACGGGTAGCGCCGACACGTCGAGCTTGGTGGCGTACCACCGCCACCACCACGAGTCCTCGGTCACGGGACTCGCGTACGCGGAGAAGCTCCGCCCCGCGCTCGCGCGCACGAGCGAGTCGTACGCGGGCCATCGCGTGCGGTCGCGCACGTACGCCAGCTTCGCGCGCACGAGCTCGACCGCCGCGACGGAATCGGCCGCCCGCCCGCGGAACTCGCGCGCGGCCTGATGCAGGTACTGATCGCCGAACGGCACGCCACTCATCGACTGCAGGATGACGAATGCCGTCCCGGGTGCCCGCGCCGCGACCAGGGGTGCGATGGTCGCCCCCTCGCTCCCGCCCCAGATCCCGACTCGCGTGGGATCCACCCACGGATGTGCGCGGAGCACGCGCAGCGCGGCCTCCGCGTCGTCGATGAGTGCCGTGAAGGGTTCCACGCGCCACTCCCCCGTGGACTCGCCACTCCCACGCTTGTCGTAGACCAGCGTGGCGATGCCGCGCCGCCCGAACGACTCGGCGAGCTGTCGGTAGTAGGGGTTGTCGCGACCATCGGGGCCGGAGCCGTGCAGGAGCAGGACGGCAGGGAGCCGACCGCGCACGTCGGGGGCGAAGAGCGTGCCGCGGAGTCGGGCGGACGGGCGCTCGACGGTCACGGCCTGCTCGCGGAGCGGAGCACCGCACGCGGCGAGCGCGGTCGCGAGCAGGCAAGCGACGGATCGGAGGCCGGCCGTCCGCATCGACGAACGTCAGCCCCTGCCGGGCGCGAGGGTCCACCCGCCGCCGAGCAGCGGCACGCTCGCGCACGACGGACCACCGTCGCGCGCCGTGCCCGCGAAGCTTGCGACGCCGATGACGTCTTGCGTCTCCCCGCCCCGCGTCGCGAGCAGCGGCCGCAGCTCCTCGATGGACACCTTCGCGCGCCGGTCCCACGGCGAGCTCGGCTGCCCCGCGCGCGTGCCGGAGGTGAGATAGATGAACCGCCCGCCGCGCGGCCCCTGCACCGCCGCGCCACGGAAGTCGAGCTCGCCGTTCGTGCCATCGACCACGCGCACCGTCACCTCGAACTCGAGCTGCGGGGCACGGCGGGCCGGGGGCGCCGACTCGGTGCGCCCGAGCTGGAGCGCCCACGCGACGCCGGAGGGCGGCGCGTCGATGCGGATGCGGAGCAGGAGGTCGCCGGTCATGGATGCGCCCTCACCCGTCGCTGGCGATGGGACCGGGCGGCAGGTGCCCCTGCTCCGGGTGCCACCAGCCGTCGGGATGCGCGGGCGCCGGCTGCGACGGCGTGAGGTTCGCGGGCGTCACCTGCGCGTGGATGAAGTTCTCCGACGGGACTGGATCGCCCGCGAGACGCCGAAGCATCGCGAGCTGTCCGACGTGCGTCATCGCGTCCGCCAGCGGCCCCTGCAGGAGCTGCTCGGCGCTGAGCGTGCACGCGAGCGCGGGATCGCCCAGGTCCTGCGCCAGCAACTCGAGTTGCGAATGGAAGCGCTCGGCTTCGTCCTGGAGCGTCGGCGCCGCGCGGAAATGACGGAGCAGCTGCCGCGATGCGCGCCCCCGAGGTCATTCCCCGCTCGGCACCGCCGCCGGATCCATCCAGAACGCCTCCCACACATGCCCGTCGGGATCGGCGAGGTTCCGGTTGTACATGAACCCGAGGTCCTGCAGCGGGTTGATATCCGCCGTGCCGCCATTCGCCGCCGCCGCGACGTTCATCGCGTCCACCTCCGCCTTGCTCTCGCAGCTGAGCGCGAGGAGCACCTCGCTCGAGTCCGCCGAGGGGATGGGCCGGCTGGTGAAGGTGCGCCACTTCGCGTGCGTGAGCAGCATCGTGTGGATCGTCTCGCTCCACACCATGCAGGCGGCGGTCTCGTCGGTGAAGTGCGGGTTGACGGTGAACCCGAGGGCCTCGTAGAAGGCCATCGAGCGCGGCAGGTCGCGCACGGGGAGGTTGACGAAGATCAGCTTGGGCATGATGGTCTCGGGCGATGAAGGGCGCGGTGGGACGCTACCGATGGTCAAACTGGAATACCGCGATCGTGAACGCGCAAGCCGCCTTTCCCCCGCGCCGCGCCGGACGGAACGACGCCCCCTTCACCGCCTCCACCGCCGACTCCAGGAACGCCGGATGCGACGACTGCAGCTCCACGACGGACTCCCGCACCGTCCGCCCCCGCGCATCGACCGCGAATCCGACCACGGCAGACCCTTGCACCCGGCTCGGCCGCAGCGCGTCCGGGTACTTCGGCGCGATGAACCCCCGCACCGGGAGCGGCGGCACATCATCACTCGCATCGCCCGGAGCACCCGCGTCCATTGGATCGAGGAAGACCACAAGACGTCGAACACCGTCCGAGTCCGTGATCGCGCCTCCGAGTGGCAGCTCGGTGGGCGCGATCCGATGCGCGGAGACCCGGATCACCCGCGCCGCCGCGCCGTCCGCGGCGAACAGGAATGCGCCGTCCGCCGAGGTCTGCGTCCGCGCCGACACCGTGCCCGCACTGTCAGCGAGGGCCACGTCCACGCACGCGAGCGGATGCTTCGCGCGATCCTCGACGATGACACCCGACAGGGGGGCCTGCGCGCGCGCCACGGCAGGGAGCAACATCATAAGGATGACAGACAGACTGCGATGCATGGGGCTCCGGAAGCACGGGGTGGCACCGGGAACACGCGAAAAGATGTGCTCGGGAGGCCAACTCG
This sequence comes from Gemmatimonadaceae bacterium, assembly GCA_044229035.1. GTDB lineage: Bacteria > Gemmatimonadota > Gemmatimonadetes > Gemmatimonadales > Gemmatimonadaceae > Pseudogemmatithrix. The sequence goes on from JBGATT010000070.1 coordinate 7,941, forward strand.
CCAGGCCTGCCGGTTCGCCCTTCGACGAGCGGGCGAACGCCTACGGTCCGGTCGTCACCTCGGCCGGATCCCACGCCCTTCGCCCATGGCGGATCGTCAGGATCACCACCCGCTTCGCGTCGATCCGATAGATGATCCGGTACGGCAGGTGCAGGATCTGCCGATACGCCGCCCGTCGGATCTCCGGCACGACGTGCCCCCGCTTCGCGAACCGTTCGAGCGACGCGACGCGCTCGAGGAGCTCCTCCGCCCAAGCGGTCGCCGCCTGCGGCCGGTCAGCGGCGATGAACTCCACCGCCTCCAGCGCGCGTCGTTCGGCCAGCGCGGACCAGACGACCTTCACCGTCGAAGGCGGGCGCGAAGGGTCTTCGCCACCGCGGCGTGGCTCCGGCTCCTCCCGGCCGCGACCTCGTCCTCTGCCTGACGCACGTCCCGCAGCAGCGCGAGTTCGTCCATCAGTGCTTCGTACGACTCGACGTCCAGCAGGACCGCGGCACTGCGACCATGCTGCGTGAGGATCATTGGCGCCCCTGTGCCACGGACCTGCTCGATGAACTGTGCGGCATTGGCGCGGAACTCCGTGACGGGTTGGATGTCACGCGTAGGCTTCAACTTGGACACGCCGCCTCCGGCGAGTGCAGGGTCAGTACAGAATACCGTACCGACAGGCACGCACCCTCGCAAGAGGCCGTCGCGAAGACCCGGCGTCACTGCTCGAGGTCATCGCGCGCGGAACGTACCTCATGGACGCGCGCGGATGGACACCGTTACCACGCGCGCGTCATCCTCACATCTCGCCCGCCGCACCCGCCCGTAACATCGCCCCCACCTCCTCCCCCACCCGCGACCGTTGTCCCGGCCCCGCGATCCCGCCGTGCGCCCACACCCGCACCGCCCCGTCGGACCGCCGCCGGATCACATGGTAGGTCGCGTGCGAGGTGGTCCACTCTTCCGTGGTCTGCAGCGGATCGTCGGTGCAGAGCTGCAGCTGCGTCGTCGGCACGTCGCCGCAGCTCGTCACGTTGGCGGCGAGCCGCACGCGCGACTCGCGCCGCATGCCGAGTCGCGACACGGAGAAGATGGTCACGTCGTACGCGGCCGAGTCCGCGGACGCCACCCATCCGCCGCTCGACAGCACGCGCGCGAGCGCCGTCCGCCACTCCACGAGCGCCGGGTCGTCCATCGACGCGACGTCATCGGCGGCGAGTCCTGATGCGAGCGAGTCGGGCGGGACGAACCGGTAGCGTTGACCGGGCGGCAGCGCAGTCAGCACCGGCCCTGCGGGGAGCGTGATGCCGCCACCCACCGCGATCACGCGGCCGGTCGGAGAGGTGGTCGCGCCTGGTGCAGCAGACGCGCGGGCGCACGATGCCGCGGCGACGGCCGCACAGGCGAGTGGCATCAGCGAGCGGATCAACACGTTGCGCGTCATGGAAGTCGCTCCTGACCGGGCATTCGGTTCCCTCGTCGAGAGTTCGTGTCGAATGTACGGCCGCGACCGGCACGCGGCCAGCTGGCGACCGCCGCCGCACGACCGCATGATTCGGTCATGAGATCGGTCAGCCATGCCGGGCACGCCCGCGCCTCCGTCGCGCCGGCGGTGGTCGCCGTCCTGCTCTCGCTCGGCGCCTGCACCGACGCCACCGGCACGGATGCGCGGACGCATATGCTGCTCTTCGGCCGTGCGCCGTACGACTCATTCTTCGTCGCGGACGTGGCCACCGGTGAGGTCCGGTTGCGCGGGGCGCTGCCCGCCACCTCCAGCCGCATCCGCGTCTCGCCGCAGGGCGACCGGATCGCGTTCAACAATGCAGGGCTCCTCCAGGTGCTGCATCTCTCCGACGGCCGTGTGCTCCCGCTCGGCACCGGAGCGAGCAACATGGCGTGGTCGCCGGACGGCATGCGATTGGCCTACGTGCGATCCTCCGACGCGGCGGTCCGCATCGTCGGTGCGTTCGGTGGCGACGACGTCGCCATCCCGGGCGCGTTCGCCGCAGGATTCCTCGGGATCGCATGGTCGCCGGACGGTCGTCGCCTCGCCTTCGACCGGATGCGCGAAGGGGCGCGGGTGCTCGCCATCGTGAACGTCGACGGGACCGACCTCCATCCCTTCGATCCGTGGGACGCGGCAACGCGTGAGGTCCTCCTGTCGGCCGGCGAGCCCTCGTGGTCGCCGGACGGGAAGCGGCTCGTCTTCGGCGGCTTGACGCACGACGGCTTCGGACAGCTGCAGTCGAACCTCTGGGTCGCGAACGTGGCGACCGGCGCGGCCCGACGCATCACGTTCGCTGGCCAGCCGGCGCGGGACGAACGACCGTCGTGGAGCCCGGGCGGCGGATACATCAGCTTCCTGCGGTTCGGTGACGTCTGGGTAGTGCGTCCCGATGGGACCGGACTCCGACAGTTGACCCACACGCCGAGTGAGCAGGAAGAGGAACCGCAGTGGATGCGGCGCTAGCGCGGCACCACGGTCAGGTGGTTCCGCCTTACTCCGCTCGCAACGCCTCCATGGGATCCACCCGCGTCGCCCGCCATGCCGGCACCACCGTCGCGATCGCCGCCGAGCCGAGGAGCACCAACAGCGCCACCGCGAAGGCCACCGGATCGAAGGGACTCAATCCGTACAACTGGTTGCGCAGCACCGTCGCCACCCCCGCCGCGGCGACGAGCCCCAGCACGATCCCCCAGCCCACCGCGCGCCCGGTCGCGCCGAGCACCATCCGCAGGATCCGCCCCTTCGTCGCGCCGAAGGCCACCCGCACCCCGATCTCGCGCGTGCGCTGACGCACCCAGAACGAGAAGACGCCGAAGATCCCCACCGACGCGAGCAGCAGCGCGAGGAGACCCAGCGCGCCCGCCATCGCCGCGGCGCCCGAGGCACCGGCGACACTATTCACCACGTACCAGTCGTACGGCCGCGCCGAGACGCCGAGGGCCGGGTCGCTCGCGCGGATCGCCGCGACCACGCGCTGCACCTCCGCGTCGCTCGCGCGCACCAGGAGGCGCGGCGCCGCTGACCACTGCAGCGGTCGGTACATCGTCAGGCGCACGTCACCCTGGATGTCCGCGTCGCGCGCGTCGCGAATCACCCCCACCACCGTGCGCGGCACGCTGTCCACCAGCACCGACGCGCCCAACGCTGCCGCCACGCCGCCCAATCGCTCGGCGAAGCGGGCATTCACCACGATCTCCGCTGCGCCGATAGCCCCTTCATTGAAGAAGCGCCCGGCGAGCAACGTGTGCCCGAGAGCACCGAAGTACCCTGCTGAGACGCCGACGGTGACCACGATGAGCGGATCGGCCGCGCCGATGCGCACGCGCGTGGCCCCGCCCTGGAACGGCGAGAAGTCGGTAAAGCTCGCGCGGACCCCCTGCTGCGCGAGGAGCTCGGGCAGGTCGCGCTCGAGCCGCGCACTGCGCTGCGCCTCGTCCTCGTTCGCCGGGGTCGCGATCATCACTTCCGTGAACCCGGTCGGGTCGTACCCGAGCTCGCCCCCGCGCGCCGCCTTGGCGCCGCGCACGAAGAGGCCCGCCGCGACGAGGAGCACCAAGCAGAACGTGACCTGCGCCGAGAGGAACACCGATCGCAGTGGCACGCGATGCCGCTGCGCCATGAGCGGACGCGTCGCGTGGAGCGCGGGCGCGAGACCGAACAGCACGCAGCTCCCCACCGCGAGCGCGAGCGTCACGGTGAGGATCCGCCAGTCGGGCGTGAAGCGGAGGTTCACCCCCTGCCCCGCCGTGAACACCGACATCACCCAGGCGGGAAGCCAGCGCGCGATGAGCAGCGCGGGGATCGCGGCGACGAGGGCGAGGACGAGGCTCTCGGTCATCAGCTGCCGCACCACGCGGCCGCGCGACGCGCCGATCGCGAGGCGGATCTGCAGCTCGCGCTCCCGCGCCGCCGCCCGCGCGAGCAGCAGGTTGGCGACGTTGGCGCACGCCAGCAGCAGCACCACCGCGACCCCGCCGAAGATCATCGCGAAGATCGGCGCGACCTCGCGGCTCACGTCGGGTCCGGCGGAACCGATCACGGTGAAGGGATTCACCTGGGCCGTGCGGACGAGCGTGTCGATGCCGGGGCGCATCGACTGCGCGAGCAGCGCGGTCAGTTCGCGCGCCGCGTCGTCGGGGCTGACGCCGTCGGCGAGCCGCCCGACCGCGTGCACGCAGCAGACGTCGCTCTGCGCGAGCGCCGTGGTGACGATGCCGTCGTCGGGGCGCACGAGCCGCCACGCGGCCATCGGCACCCACGCATCCACCGGACTCAGGTCCGTCCCGCCGAAGCCGCGCGCCGTCACGCCGATCACCGTGAACGGCACCCCGCGCACGCGCACCACGCTCCCGAGCACCGTGCGGCTCGAGTCGAGCATGCGCGTCCACCAGTCGTGCGAGATGACGACCACCGCCGTCGGCACGCCGAGCCGGTCCTCCTCCGGCGCGAAGCCGCGGCCGAGCGCCATCGGGACGCCGAGCGTCTCGAAGTACGTCCCACTCACGGGCGCGGCGGTGATCGCGCCGGTCCCGTCGGGCCGGATGCGCTCGTAGGTGAAGACGCCGTCGAGCGTCGTCGCCCGCGTGCGGAAGAGCTCGAGCTGGTCGAGCGAGAACCCCGAGCCGCGCCGGTTGCCGGGGACGGTGGTGGAGGTCGCCCAGATCGCGACGACGCGGTCGGGCTCGTGCACCGGCCAGCCGCGCAGCGCGAGCGCGTTGAAGCCCGAGAAGGCCGCGGCCCCGAAGCCGAGCCCGCCGGCGAGCCCGAGCACCGCGACGCCGGTGAAGACCGGTTCGCGCGCCATCGCGCGCAGCGCGTACGCGATGTCCTGCCGCAGGTCCTCGATCACCCCCGCGACCCAGACGCGGTGCGCCTCCTCGCGCATCAGCGTCGCGTCCCCGAGCGCGCGATGCGCCGCGGCCCGCGCCTCGGCCGGCGCGAGCCCTTCGGCCTCGAAGGCCGCGGCGCGCAGGGCGCGGTGCTGCGCGATCTCCTCGCGCAGCTCCTCCTGGTGCTGCCGCCAGCGCAGCAGCACGCGGAGCCGGCGCCAGAGGCGGCCGAGCGCCTCACGCATGCGCATCACCCATGCGCATCACCCATGCCGCATCACCCATGTGCGAGGACCTGCCGGATGGCGAGCACCATCCGGTCGAAGCCCTTCTCCTCCACGGCGAGCTGGCGGCGCCCGGCGGCGGTGAGCGTGTAGTAGCGCGCGCGGCGGTTGTTCTCCGAGATCCCCCACTCCGCCTTCACCCAGCCTTCGAGCAGGAGCCGCTGGAGCGCGGGGTATAGCGAACTCTCGCCCACCTGCAGCACCTCCGCCGAGACGCGGCTCAGGTGCTCGGCGATGCCGTAGCCGTGCTTCCGTCCCGACGCGAGGGACTTGAGCACGAGGAGGTCGAGCGTGCCCGGGAGGAGCGCATCACGGGCGGAGACGGACGGCGACATGGACCGGGCTCCCATCGAGAGACGATGGAAGTGTGAGGCGGTCGCGCTGGCGTGTCAACTCCCCCCGGCTGTCGATGGGAAGGAGGTCGGCTCGTCATGCACCGCGCGGAGGTTCCGTCGCAGTGGCCCTCCACTCACGGAACCGCGAACTCCTCGGGCCGCAGGATGGCACGCACCGCACCTTGGAGCTCTTGCGCGGTGAACGGCTTCGGCAGGACCGGTCCCAACTCCGAGGGCGGCGGTCCGCGCAGGTCGCCCTCGTCCACGAATCCGGTGATGAAGAGCACCGGCCGTTCGTCGTGCCGGTCGCGCATCGCCACCACCATCTCGGGGCCGGTCATGTTCGCCATCACCACATCGGTGACGACGAGGTCGACGTCCCGCGCGTCGCCGTGCAACCGGGCGAGCGCCGTCGCGCCATCGGGGGCCTCGAGCACCTCGTGTCCGAAGAACTGCAGCAACCGCCGCGTCGTGATCCGGACGCTCTCGTCGTCGTCGACGAGCAGGATGCGGGCGCGCTCGCCGGGGTGGTCAGGTGCCGTCGCCGCGCCGGCTTCGGGCGCGGGCGCCTCGTGTCGGACCGTCGGCCACCAGATCGAGAAGCAGGAGCCTTCGCCCGGCGTCGTCTCGACGTCGATGGCACCGCCGTGCGCCACGACGATCCCGTGACACACCGCGAGGCCGAGTCCGGTGCCCTTGTCCACCGCCTTGGTCGTGAAGAACGGCTCGAAGAGGCGCTCGCGGACCTCCGGTCGCATGCCGACGCCGGCATCGCGGACGCTGAGCACCGCCCAGCCCGCCACCTGCGGCGGCGGCGCCCCGGTCACGAGCGCGTCCTGCGGTGGCCGCGCCTCGCCGCTCGGCCGGACGCCGATCACGATCGTTCCCCCCGCGGGCATCGCATCCCGCGCGTTGGCCACCAGGTTGAGCACCACCTGCTCGACCTGCGTGGCGTCGGCGCTGATCGGCGTGCGACCCACCTCGGCGTCGAGTCGCACCGTGCACGTCGCCCCGACGAGCTCCTCGAGCGACCGGCGCATCGCCGCCACGGTCGCACCGAGGTCGAGGACGCGGCGCTCGGCGTTGGATTGCCTCGCGAACGCCAGCAGCCGGCGGGTGACCGCGACGACGCGCACGCCGGCGCGCTGCGCTTCGAGGAGGTCTTCGCGCACCGCCGGGCGGTCGCGAAGGTCCGACAAGGCGAGCTCGGTGAAGCCGAGGACGACGGCCATGCTGTTGTTGATCTCGTGCGCCACGCCGCCGGCGAGCCGTCCGAGGCCCTCGAGCTTCTGCGCGCGCGCGAGGGCGATCTCGAGCGTCCGGCGCTTCTCCATCTCGCGCCCGAGGAGGCGGCGGCGTCCGAATCCGATCACGAACACGATCCCCGCCGTCAACACGAGCAGCAGCGGCACGAACCACGGCTGCTCGACCAACGATCGTGAGACGCGCAGGGGAAGGGTCACCGAGGGCGCCGGCCACTCGCCATCCGCCGTCGCCGCCCGCGCCTCGAAGACGTACTCGCCCCCGCGCAACGGCCCGAACGAGATGTCCCGGTGGGACCCGAGTTCGCGCCAGACGCTGTCCGCGCCGAGGAGCCGCGCCTGCAGTCGCACGCGTCGCGGCCGGATCGACATCGGCGCCGCCAGCGCGAACTCCAGGCGCGCGACCCTGGGGGGCAGTCGGAGCCCTGCATCCGGACGCGTCGCGCGCCCGTTCACCGTGAGCGACGTGATCTGAACCGGCGGCGCGTTGGCCTCACGCCGCAATCGTGCGGGATCGATGACCACGACCCCGCTGCCGTTCGGCAGCAGCAACCGCCCCTGGTCGTCCGCGACGATCCGGCTCTGGAAGTCGCCCCGGAACGGCGTCCGCGGCAATCCGTCCGCCACGTCGTACGTGCGGATCATCACCTCCTGGCGGAGCCCGCGCGCCGCGTCGAGGAGCGCGGCCCGCTTGACGCGTGCGATCTCGAATCGGCTGACCACCCAGAGATCGGCGAAGGCGTCCTCGACGATGGCCAGCACCTCGCTGGAGAGCGCACGGTGCAAGCGCCCAAGCGGCACCACGCGATCCTCCAGCACCGCGAAGACCCCGGAGGACTGCGTGCCGATCCACGTGACGTCGCGTTGCGGCACGATGACGCGCACGATCGAGTCGGTGAGACCGTCGCGCGCCGTGATCCGCCGGATGCCGCGCTCGCCGGCCGCGGTCAGCCAGGGGCGACCGAACCAGAGCGTTCCGTCAGGCCCCTCGGCCATCGCGCGCGGCCGCGTGCCGCGCCGCAATCCGACGGTCGTGTCGGCGGCGTGCACGGCCCCATCAGGGGTTCGCAGGTAGAGCCCGCTGTCGGCCGAGATCCAGAGGCGGCCGTGTCGGTCGGAGAGCAACCCCAGCACGTCCCCGATCGGTGGAGGCC
>JBGATT010000071.1:0-30509 GCA_044229035.1 Gemmatimonadaceae bacterium
CAGCGCTTGTACCAGGGTCCCTGCGGCGGCGGCGGTTCGCCGCCGAGGTGCGGGTCCGCGTCGGCGATGCGCGCGGCGAGTGACTCGAGCCGCGTCGTGATCACCGCATGCTGCTGCGTCGTGGCCGGCAGGAGCGACAGCGCCTCCTCCCACGCGCCGCGCGCCTCACGCAGCTTCCCCGTGCGCTCCGCTGCCTCGGCCGCGGCGGCGACCGCTCGCAGCCGGTCGGCGTGGACGAGCGCATGGCAGGCGGGGCAGGCGAGCGCACTCGCGGCGAGCTCGGTCCCGCACGTCGCGCAGCGACGGGCGGTGAACGGCGGGGGGGCGGTCATCTCAGGACGCGGCGGACCCGACGCGGAACGGACCTTCGAAGACGACGTGGGGCTGCTTCGCCTGCTGCCAGGCCTGCATCATGCCGAAGCCGATGATGAGCGCGCTGAGGAACCCGCCCGTCGCGCCGTCGAAGATCGCCGAGATCGGCTGCGACAGCGCCGCGACGATGATGCGCGCGAGCGGGAGTCCCGCGCGGATGCCGCCCTCGTAGAGGAACGGGAAGTACGCCATCGCGACGGAGACGTAGACGAGCAGGGCGCCGATGACCTGCAGCAGGCGTCCGCCGCGACCGTCCGCGCCGGTGCGCAGGGCCTTGCCGATCATCCAACCCGAGAGGATGGATACGAGCGCCCATTCGATCCCGAAGAACCGGATCAGCGCCCAATAGATGAGCGCGCCCGCAAGCGTCGCGACCAGCCCGAACACGAGCGCCTTCGCGATCGTCGCCGGCGCCGTCACGCCCCCGGCCGCGAGCGCGAGCACCGCACGACACGCATCGCAGACCGGCTCGCCGTTGGCGGTGTGGTAGCTGTCGGTGATCGGGCGGCGGCAGCTCGCGCAGGTCACGCCCCCGCTCCCGCCGACGCTCACGGGCGTCATGGGGATCGCGCGGTCGAACGACAGGGCGTCGTCGGTCTCAGGTCGGTCGGTCATGGCGCCGGGGAGGGGTGGACCGCAATGTCGCTCAACGCCGCCGCACGCGGTACTCCGCGAAGCGCGTCCATCCGCCTCGGCCATCCGCGCTCTCCAGCAGGAATCGCCAGGTGTCGCGCGCACGGTCGTAGGTGAGGATGTCGCGGAAATCGCCGCTCGCATAGGCGAAGTGCAGCGTGAGCGTGTCGCCGACGACGGCCCCGGTCGCGTGGGGGATCGACGAGCCCGCGCCGAAGACGTCCATCCAATGCGCGATCACGCGCGCGCTGTCGACGCCGACGTAGACGTGCGCCTCGTACCGCGGGGGGATCTGTTCGTCCCGCATCCGCAACACCACGAACCGGTGGTCGAGCGCGCGCTCGGCCTCGAGCGTGTATTTGACCGAGTCGCCCTGCACGACCCCCACCATCTGCCAACGGCCCTCGAGCCGCGAGAGGAGGGCCTCCGCCCTGGCCGCGTGACCGGCGGCCGCGCCCGTCCCGACCGTCTGCGCCCCGAGGGACGCGCCGACTGGAGCGGCGCCGATCGCGAGGGCCATCCCCAGGAGACCGAGTGCGTATCGCATGGATGGAAAGTGGTGCGTCCGGCCCCGCGGGGGCAATATTCCCGCATGACGAAGACTGCCCTGCTCCGCTCCGGCGCCGCGCTCGTCGCGGGCGCCCTCCTCCCGCTCGCCGCCACGCAGGCCCAGCGTGCCCGGCCCGGTGCACCGACGGCCGCACCACCGGCCGCCCCCGCGTACGATCCCGCCCTCTACGTCTCGGGCACCGCCACCGCGCCGCTCTTCAAGTCGCTGCGCTGGCGCAACGTGGGGCCCGAGCGCGGCGGCCGGGTGGACGCGGTCGTCGGCGACCTCGCCAAGCCTTTCCTCTTCTACATGGGCTCGGTGAACGGCGGCGTCTGGCGCACCACCACCGGTGGCCAGACCTGGCAGAACATCACCGACGGCAAGACCGACATCTCGTCGGTCGGCGCGATCACCATCGCCCCGAGCGACCCGAACGTCATCTACGTCGGCACCGGCGAGTCGCAGCTGCGCGAGGACCTCACCTTCGGCACCGGGATGTACCGCTCCACCGATGCCGGCCAGAGCTGGCAGCACCTCGGTCTCGCCGACGCGCAGCAGATCACCGACATCATCGTCGACCCGCGCGACGCCGACCGCGTGTACGTCTCGGCGATCGGCCATGCCTTCGGGCCCAACCGCGAGCGCGGCGTCTTCCGCACGCTCGACGGCGGACGGACGTGGAAGCAGGTCCTCTTCGTGGACGACTCGACCGGCGCGCAGGACCTCGCGATCGATCCGTCCAATCCCCGGATCCTGTACGCCTCCTTCTACAAGTTCCAGCGCACGCCCTGGTCGATGATCGCCGGCGGAGGCCGGAGCGGCCTCTGGAAGACGACCGATGGCGGTGAGACCTGGACCGAGATCTCCCGGAATCCCGGGATCCCGCGCACGCCGCTCGGCAAGATCGGCATCGATGTCTCCCGCGCGAACCCGCGCCGCCTCTACGCGAGCATCGAGGCCCCCGACTCCACCGGCGGCTTCTTCCGCTCCGACGACGCCGGCGCGACCTGGGAGCGCATGAACGACGATGCGCGCATCTGGGTCCGCAACTGGTACTACTCCACCGTCACCGCCGACCCGAAGGACGAGAACACGGTCTACGTGATGAACCTCTCCGTCCTCAAGTCGATCGACGGCGGCCGGACGTTCACCGAGATCGACGCGCCGCACGGCGACATGCACATCCTCTGGGTCGACCCCAACGACCCGCGGCGCATGATCCTCGGCAACGACGGCGGCGCGACGGTGAGCTTCGACGGCGGCGCCACCTGGTCGAGCCAGCACAACCAGCCCACCGCGCAGTTCTATCACGTCAACACCGACGACCAGTTCCCCTACCGCATCTACGGGGCCCAGCAGGACAACTCGGCGATCTCCATCGCGTCGCGCAGCGACGACGGCGCCATCGGCGAGCGCGACTACTTCTCCGTCGCCGGCTGCGAGAACGCGACCATCGCCATCGACCCGCGCGACCCGAACATCACCTACGGCGGCTGCTACCTCGGCCAGTTCTCCCGCTACGACCACCGCGCGCGGCAGGAGCGCGACATCTCGGTGACCGAGATCAACTGGGACGGCTACGCCGCGAAGGACGTGCGCGAGCGCTTCCAGTGGACCTTCCCGGTGCTCGTCTCCCGGCACGACCCGCGCACGCTCTATGTGACGTCGCAGCACGTCTGGCGCTCGCGCACCGAGGGCGCGAGCTGGGAGCGCATCAGCGGCGACCTCACGCAGAACGACCCCGCCACGCTCGGGCGCACCGGCGGGCCCATCCACGGCGAGATGACCGGCGCCGAGTGGTACGGCACGATCTACGCCTTCGCCGAGTCCCCCGTGCAGAAGGGCGTCCTCTGGGCCGGCTCCGACGACGGCCGCGTGCACGTCTCGCGCGACGAGGGCGCCACCTGGCAGGACGTCACGCCCCCGGGCTACGGCCGCTTCACGCGCACCGCGCACATCGATCCCTCGCCGCACGATGCGGGGACCGTCTACGTCGCGGCCAACCGTTACCAGCAGGACGACTTCGCCCCGTACCTCTGGAAGAGCAGCGACTACGGGCGCACCTGGACACGGATCGTCACCGGCATCCCGCGCACCGCCTACACCCGTGTCGTGCGCGAGGACCCTCGGCGCCGCGGACTGCTCTATGCTGGGACCGAGTACGGCGTGTGGGTCTCGCTGGATGACGGCGCGACCTGGCAGCCGCTCCAGCTCAACCTCCCGCGCGTGAGCGTGCGCGACCTGCGCGTGCAGGGGAACGACCTCATCGCGGCCACGCACGGCCGCGCCTTCTGGGTCATCGACGACCTCTCGCCGCTGCGCCAGCTCGCCGACAGCGTGCGCACGCGGCCGGCGCATCTCTTCCAGCCCGCCACTGCCGTGCTCTTCGGTGCGGGCGGCGGCGGGAGCTTCACCGGGGCCAATCCGCCGTCGGGTGTCGTGGTGGACTGGTTCCTCCGAGACCTCCCCACCGCGAAGGCGCGTCTCGAGTTCACCGACGCGCAGGGCACCGTGCTGCGCCGCTTCGCCAGCGCCGACACGGCGGTGCACACCGACAGCCTGGCCTTCGCGCCGGCCGACTCGATCGTCCCGCTGCGACGGGGCACCAATCGCTTCGTGTGGAACCTCCGCTCGACCGCGGCCCCACGCCTGCCGAACACCGTGATCGACTACGGTACCCTGCGCGGACCGTCCGTCCCCCCCGGCGAGTACGGCGTGCGCTTGATCATCGGCACCGACACGCTCGCGCGCCGCTTCACCGTCGTCGCCGATCCGCGCGTCACATCCACGCAGGCCGACCTCGTGGCGCAATACGCCGCGGCCCGCCGCACGATCGATCGCCTCCAGTCGGTGGTGGACCATGTGAAGCGGGCCGAGGACCTGCAGGCGCAGCTCACCGATCGGGCCAAGCGGGCGGCGGACCCGGCCGTGGTCACGATGCTCACCGACTCGGCCAACGCGGTCCGCAAGAAGATCGAGGCGGTGCGCGCCGAACTCTACGAGGTCGGGTGCCACGTCGATCAGTGCACCCTCGACATGCCCACCAAGCTCTACAACAAGTACATCACGCTCAACATGCAGCTGCAGTCGGGAGCGTACGCGCCCACGAAGCAGCACGGGGAGATCTACCAGACGCTCACGACGCAGCTCGATGCGCAACTGAAGGAGCTCGAGCGGATCGAGAGTGACGAGCTGGCGCGCTTCAACGCGTTGCTGGAGAAGCACGGACTGCCTGCGGTGCACGTGCCGGCGCGGAAGCCGATCGCATGAGGCGCGCCGGGGCCTCGGCGCTCGCCCTCGGGCTCGGCGTGACGTGCGGCCTGGCGCTCGCGGTCACGCCGCGCGCCTCGCGCGCGCAGGGCGTCGATCCCATCCTCGTGCGAGGACGTCGCGCCGACGTCCTCGTGCATGCGCCCGCCGCGCGCGATTCGGCAGCCGATGCCGCGCGACTCGCGCACCTCGTGGCGGGGTGCCGACTCGCGATGGAGATCCACCCCGCCGACAGCGCCGACTTCGTCTCCCGGCCTGCCCCGCCGTTCCCGCTCGACGTCTGGCAGGTGCGCGACGCGATCGTGCTCGTCGTGCTGCCGACCGCCGAGCGGCTGGTGGATTGCGACGACCCGCGCACGCAGGCCGCGCTCGCCCCCGTCCGCGGGCTCCGCGTCACGCTCGACACGACCTATACCGACAGTCGGGACATCGGCGAGGTGATCGTACGCCGCGGCGAGCAGGTCCTGCGGCCGATGGTCGTCGAGCGCCACGCGGTGCGGCGACTGGGTGCGGGAGGCTTCCGCACCCCGCGTGACGCCTACCTGCGGCTCGCGTTCGATCGCGCGACGCTCGACCCCGGCCCGACCGGCGTCAGCGACGACCTCAGCGTCGAGGTGCGCTCCCCCAGTGGTGAGGTCGGGGAGCGGATCGCCCTGCCGTGGGTGGCCGTGCGCGTCGCCTGGGAGTCCTCGCTCGCCGCGCGCCCCGATCTCGGCGCGTCCGTCGCCGCGCCGGTCGCGCTTCGCGCTCCCGCCGATCCGCGACTGGGCGCCCTGCACGCTGCGTACGGCGCGGGCGAGCAGGAGCGCGTCGTCCGGCTCGCGGTGCCGCAGTTCCTCGGCGCGCCGACGAACGGGACCGTGCGGCGCGACGCGCGCCTGCGCGCGACGCTCGCCCTGCTCGCGCTCGGCGACACCGCCTCCGCGCGCGTGGTGGGGGCGACGCTGCTGCAGGATGCGCCCTGCCTGACGTTCGACGCGGCGGCCGCCGAGGGGGCGCGCACCGTCCTCGCTGCGCTGCGCCGCCCGGTCGCGCGTTGCGAGGCGCAGTCCGCGGGCCGCACCCTGCTGCGCGGCGCGCTGCTCCCGGGATTCGCGCGCCCGGGGACGGGGGCGCGGATGGACACTCGCCTTCTTGTCACGCTCGGCGCCGTCGGCGCGACGGCGGCGGCGGTGCGCCTGCACGCCCTCGCGCACGAGCGCTACGACACCTATCTGGCCTACCAGGCGCGCGTGGTCGCGCCCAACGAGATCAACACCGACATGCAGAAGCTCCATCGGGAGGCCGAGCGCGCGCGTCACGCCTCGGTGACCGTGGGGACGGTCGGCACGGCGATCTGGGTGGGCCAAGGGCTCCTCGCGCTGCGCCGCGAGCGCGCGTTCGCGGCGGAGCTCGCCGCGGTGCAGGACCTCGGACGCGCGCGCGTCGTGCGGCTCGCGCCGAGCGCGAGTCCGTCCGCGCTCGGTCTCACGCTCTCGTACACCTGGTGAGGCGACCCATGCGACCCTCGCGCTCCGTCCGCCGGACGCTCGCGCTCGTGCTCGTGACGGCGGTCATCGTCGCGTCCTGCTACGACGGCCCGTTCGCGCACGCCAATCCCAACGACCCCGGGGCGCGCTACACGATGCGCCTCGAGTCCGACCGTGACACCGTCTCTCCGGCCAACCCCGCGGTGCAGTACACGCTGGTGACCGAGCCGGCGATGCCGGGGTATGCCCCGATCTGGTCGGTGAGCATCGACACGATGATCGTGCATCTCGAGAACGGCCGCTTCACGCTCAACGAGCCGCCCGAGGTCTTCCAGACGGTGCAGGTGACGGCGCGCTTCATGAGCCGCTCGGTCACCACCTCACTGGTGATGGCGCCGGCGCCCTGACGGACGCCGGCACCAACGCCGTGGTCCTGCCACTCACATCGCGATCCGCCCCATCTGCTGCCGGATCTTCTCGAGATACTTCTTGAAGAACTGCTTGTGGATGTCGTTCATGTCGATCTCGCGGCCCTGGATGTAGGACTGCTCGACGTTCGAGGTCATGTCCAGCGGCGTGCCAGTGGTGATGAGGAGCGTGGCCTGCTTCCCCACCTCGAGCGAGCCCACCTTGTCGGCGATGCCCATGAACTCCGCGGCGTTGATCGTGACCGCCTTCAGCGCCTCCTCCTCGGGCAGACCGAACGCGACGGCGACCCCCGCCTCCCACGGCAGGCGGTAGCTGTAGAGGCCGCCCGATCCACCGGCGATCGCGAAGCGCACTCCGGCGGCGAAGAGCTGCGCGGGAGCGTTGTACCGCCCGTCATACCCCTCGGAGTTGCGGTCCGGCGCGGCCATCGTGGACGTGAGGATGACCGGCACGTTCTCCGCCTTCAGGCGCTCCGCCACGTGGATCGCGTCGCGTCCGCCGCGGATGACGAGGCGCACCCCTTCCTCCTTGGCCCAGGTGATCGCGTCGTTGATCTGCGCGACGCCCTCGGCGGCCACCACCACCGGGATCTCGCGGTTGAGCGCCGGGATCATCGCGGCATAGCGGGTGTTGGTCGTCACCGTCTGCCCCGCCGCCACGGCGTCACGATACGCACGCGCCTCGGCGAAGTAGTCCTTGATCGCCTGCACCTGCTCGGCGTACGTCTTGGGCGCCGGCTGCGCGCGCCCGCCAGGACCGCCGGGGCCGCCCGGGGGGCCACCGCCGCCGAACCGGCGCGGCCGCGCGTTCGGGTCGGGCCACGCCACGTTGAGCGCCGCGGCGCCCTTCATCGACATCTCCTCCCACGTCCATCCCTCGAGGGACATCGCGGAGGAGAGCCCCGAGATCACGCCACCCTCCGGCGTGCTGAACGCGACGAGCACGCCCGCGGAGCGCGTGGTCCCGATGTGCCGGCTCTCGGCGTTCACCGCGACCTCGGCGCGCACGTTCGGATTGAAGTCCCCGAGCTCGGTGATGTCATTGGAGACCTCGACCGATCCGATCTCCGTGATGCCGACGGTGCTGTAGGCGTCGACGAGTCCCGGGTAGATGTGCTTCCCGGTCAGGTCCACGACCTTCGCGCCGCGGGGCACGGCGATCTCCGCGCCGCCGATCGCGGTGATCTTGCCCGCCTCCATCACGATCGTGCCGTTCTGGATCACGCCCTTGGTGACGGTATGGATGGTGGCCCCGCGCAGCACCACCGGTTGCGTCTGGGGCGCCGTCGGCGTGAGGACCTGCGCGGCCGCGCGCGCCGGGGTCATCAGGAGCGGGGCGGCACTCGCGAGTGCGAGCGCCATCGCGCCGGACGCGATGCGGTACAGCCGTGGCCGCCCTGCGCGGCGCGTCGTGCTCTCGGTCCCGGTCATGGTCGGTGTGTGGGTGAGGGTCATGGTCAGTTGCGCTCCGGCGCACGGCCACGCGCCGGGCCCGCGCCGGTCGGCGCGTCCGGGGTGCCGGCGGAGAGGATCGCCTGGATCAGCTGGGCCCGCTGCGTCGCGATCTCGGTGCGGAGCCGCGCGTCCTCCTCGAGCGCTCCAGATCACGAAGTCGGCGTCCTTGCCGGCCTCGAGCGAGCCGACGCGGTTGTCGATCGCGATGGCCCGTGCGGCCTGGTTCGTGACCGTCGAGAGGGCCTGCACCTCCTCGACGCCGGACCGCAGGAGCTTGCCGGCCTCCCAGTTCATGCGCGTGGAGATCTCCGCGTCGTCGGAGTGCAACGACGTCACCACGCCCGCTTCCATGAGGAGGCGCGCGTTGTAGGAGGTCGCATCATACGACTCGAGCTTGAACGCCCCCCAATCACTCCAGACCACCGCGGCGACGCCGGCGTTCTTGAGCTCGGTGGCGATCTTGTACGCTTCCACGCCGTGCTGCAGCGTCTGGATCCGGAAGCCGAACTCCTCCGCGAGGCGCACGAGCGCGAGGAACTCGTCGGCGCGATAGCCGTGCGACGAGACGAGGAGCTTCTGGTTGAGGATGTCGAGGATCGCCTCCATGCGGAGGTCGCGGCGCGGCGGGATGCCCTTCTTGTCGGACGCCTCCCACGCCTTCCATTCCCTCTCGTAGTCGCGCGCGGCGAGGAAGTGGTCGCGGATGATCTCCTGCACGCCCATGCGCGTGTTCGGATAGCGGTTCGGGCTGCGCTTGGGGTTCTCGCCGAGCGCGAACTTCACCGTGCGGGGGGCGTTCTCGAGGCGCAGGTCGTCCGGGAGCATGCCCCACCGGTTCTTCACGAAGACGTTCTCGCCGCCGATCGGGTTCGCCGACCCGTGCTTGACCATCTGCATGGTGAGGCCGCCGGCCAGCTGGCGGTACATCCAGATGTTGTTGTGCGTGAGGACATCCCCCATCCGCACCTCGGGGACGATCGCGAAGCCCGACTCATTCACGGAGCTCACCCCCGCGTGCGTGTGCGGATCGATGAGGCCCGGCGTGACGTGCTTGCCGGTCGCGTCGATCACCACCGCGCCGCGCGGCGCGACGAGCCCCTTCCCCACCTGCACGATCTTGCCGGCGCGCACGAGCAGGTCGGCGTTCTCCATCCGGCCCTGCGCCCCCTGCGTCCAGACGGTCGCGTTGCGCACGAGGACCACCGCCGGCTGTTCCGGCGCCGACGCGCGACCGAACTCCATCATCGGGCGGATGAACGGCAGGTCGATCTGCGGTACCCGGCGCGCGACGGTCCCGCGCGCCGGCCCTTCGTAGACCTCGGTCCGCTTGCCGCGGAACGCCGGGTCGGTGCCGTTCGGGAGCGACGTCCACCCGAAGACCTCCTCACCGCTCACCGAGCCGGACATGAGGACGGTCCCCTCGTAGCCGAGCTGGTCACCGGCGAACGTGACCTCGAGACGTCCCGTCTCGGCGATCACGCGGGCCGACGCGAGGTTGATGGCGCGACGCCCTTCGCGTTCGATGCTCCCGCGGATGCGGTTCAGCGGGCCTTCGAGGACGAGCGTGGCATTGAAGCCATCCGCATCGGTCGAGACGATCGCCCAGGTGCCGCGCGGATCGACCTGCGGCGGCCGGGTCACGCCGTAGCGCGTGCCTTGCACCCACACGTCGCGGATGGCGGCATCCTGCGTGAAGAGGTCCCCGTCGGTGACGATGAGATTGGCGACCTTGCCCACCGCGATGGTGCCGTGCGTGCGCTCGATCCCGAGCCAGGTGGCCGGGACCGTCGTGAGCGCGGCGAGCGCCTTGTCAGGGGCTAGGCCGCGCGAGACGGCGACCCGGAGGTTGGGAAGGAACTGCGTGAGCGTGGACAGCCCGTCGGTGGTGAGGGCGAACGGCACGCCCGCCGCGGAGAGCTGCGCCGGGTTGGTCGGCGCCAGGTACCAGTGCCGCATCTGCGCCAGCGAGACGTTCAACGCGAGCTCGGGACTCGACACGTCGGGCGCGTCCGGGAAGTTGAGCGGGACGATCAGCGGCTGCGTGCGGCCCTTGAGCACGTCGATCAGCCGGTACTCCATGCCGTTGCCGCGGAACCACGGCGTCAGCTTGTAATCCTTGGCGAGCGTGTACGCCCGGAGATAGTCCTCCTCGCTCTCGGTCTGGAACAGCACCGCCTGCTTGCCCTGCACCGCGGCGCCGAGCGCCCCGAGGGCCTCGCTCCGCTCGGGCGGGAGGACCGAGCGTCCGCTCGCCTCGTAGGCGGCGTTGGCGCGGATGTACCACTCCGCGTCCATGAACGTCTGCCGCATGAGGGCGACGGTGCCCATCGCCGAGTTGGGGTACATCCCGCCCAGCTGGAAGGAGCGGTTGAAGCCGACGGCCTGCAGCAGGTCGGCGCGGAGGACGCGCTCGCGCACGCCGGCGTCGCTCAGGTTCACCACCGAGGCGGTCCCACGGAAGATGCCCTGCTTCGGGACCGCCAACGCGGCACCGAATCCGAGCGATCGCAACGCGACCCGTCTCGTGGAATCGTCCTTCATGCTCGCGGTGGTGCTGAACCAGGCGCGGACCTGCGGGTTCCAGTGGGTCGGCCCCACGTCGCCGCCCTGGGGCACCGCGTCCATGCCGAGATCGGCGTGGGCGTCGATGAAGCCGGGGTAGATGGTCTGGCCCTTGAGGTCCCAGATCCGCGCGCCCGCGGGCGGCCGCAGGTTCTTCCCGACGGCGGTGATGACGCCGTTGCGGATCACGACCGTGGCGCTGTCGAGCACTTGCCCGGGTGAGGTGACGACGCGGGCGCCGACGAGGGCATGGAAGCCGGTGCCGGCGTCGCGCAGCCCGGTCACGGGCTCGGTGCGCGAGGATTGCTGGGCGCCGGCCGCGCCCGCCGACAGCACGGCGGACAGAAGGAGGCCGAGACCCAGGAGGGTGCGGGGAGCTCTCACGAGGTACTCCGTGGGGGACGGCCGTTGCCGCAGGACGGCCGTCGAGGGAACGAGAGGACTGGCGCCTGCGTCGCCCGAACGCGCGTCTAGCGTGACGCGCCTCTAGAATGGGCTTACGGACCCGGAGACGCAAACGCTGGCGGGCGCGGCGGATATCACTTTGTGCCGTGTCCCCTCCCGTCGCGTCCGGGTCAGGGCGAACCTTCCGTCGCGCGGCGAGATCCCGCCGCGCACACAAGTACGCGCTGCCCAGAGCAAACCCGTCGAAAGACGGGGACGCAGAGCCACGGGGCTTCGCCGTCGTCCGCGACGGCATGCCAGCCGGGTCGCCAGCCTCCCGACCAGACTGCTGGTCACCCGCTGGCGGTTCCGCGTCACAGGACCTCCGGTGGGACACACCCACGGAGGTCCTCATGCCGTTCAAGCACAAGTTGTCGCGCCGCCTTGCGGCGCTGTACCTCGGCTGCTTCGCCGCCGCCGCGATCGCCTGCGCCGACGCACCGACCAGCACCGCCGACGCGGTGCCGACCCGCGCGGAGGCCCTCGATCCCGCGCTCGCCGTGACCACGAGCAGCGCGATCGGCCAACGCATCTCCGCCGACCGCTGGGTGCAGGTCTTCTCGCTCGGATCGCGCCGCTCACGGCAGCTCGGCAAGCAGCGCGCCGGCGCGCTGGGGACGATCGTCGACGGCCCCAGCGCGATCACCAGCACCGACCCATACCCGCTCTTCCTCGTGAACTTCGACTCCGGCGTCGATGGTTGGGTCCTCGGCGCCTATCTCAGCCTGCTCGCTCCGCTCCCGACGCCGACGCCCACTCCTGCGCCGACGCCAACGCCGGCACCGGCGTCCGTCGCGAGCATCACCCTCACGCCCGCGAGCGCGACCGTCGCCATCGGTGCGACGCAGCAGCTCGCCGCGACGTTGCGCGACAGTGCCAACACCGTGCTCACCGGGCGCACCATCACATGGGCGAGCAACAACAACGCCGTGGCGACCGTGAGTGCGACGGGCACGGTCACGGGCATCGCGGCCGGTTCCGCGACCGTGACGGCCTCCAGTGAAGGGCGATCGGCGACTGCGGCGATCACGGTGCCCGCGCCGCCCGCGCCGCCGGTCGTGAGCGCCGCGAACTTCGCGTCCCGCTGGACGACGGCGACTGGCGCGACACAGGGCGCGTTCCTGGATTCCAGCAGTCCGACACCCTGGGGCTTCGTCTGCTGCTCCAGCAACACCAATACGACGATCACGACCGCGGCCGCACTGGGCCTGCAGGATTGGCCGGCCGGCAGCAACGTGTACCGGGTCGGCGTGCAGACTGGCACGGGCATCGCGACCCACCAGCTCGTCGCCGATCTCGGCGCACCGGCGGCCAACAGCCACCGGTACTTCCGCTACTACCTCCAGGTCGCCTACGGCGACGATCACGGGTCGGCGACCGAGAGCAGCATCGAACACGGCGTCGAGACCTCACCGTCCACGAGCGGCGGCGGCCGCGGCCTCAACATGTACCGCCTCCCGCGCAACGACGGCACCTGGTTCCCCGCGTTCCGCGACATCGCGAGCGGCTGGCGCTATGTCGCCTCCGACCTGCGGCTCGCGAAGAACCGCACGTATCGCTGGGAATGGCATGTGACCTATCTCGCGTCCACGTACAGCGTGCAGATCCGCATCTATGACGGGGCGGGCGCGCTCGTCGCGACCGAGAACGACTTCTTCCAATACGTCCCGACCCGCAACACCGCGGCGCGCCTCGGCGCGGCCCAGTTCGCGTACGCGGCGGCGGACCATCGGTTCTTCCGCGTCGGCACCAACGGCCCTGGGTCGAACTTCCCGCTCGCGAACCTCCGCACCGACAATCTCTTCCTCCACGGCGCGGTCGCCGTCTGCGCGACGGGCTGGTGCGGCCCGGTCACGCCGTAGCACGCTCGCGGATCGCGATGGACACGACGGGGCGCGGCACCAGGTGCCGCGCCCCGTCGTGTGCGCGCGCACCATTCCGGTGCGCTTCCGTCCGAGCGAAGGAACGTGGGGTAGAGGTCACTGACGACACGCCCGCTCCGCGATCGGAGCGCGGCATCGTCAACGCCAGTGCGGCGCTCCGCGTCCGCATGCGCTGCTCAGAGCATACTCGCCGAAAGGCGAGGACGCAGAGCCACGGGGCTTCGCTCGTCCACGGCGGACGGCATGCCAGCCGGGTCGCCAGCCTCCCCGACCAGCTCCTTGGTCACCCGCCGGCAATCCTCAATGAGGACCGTCCGGTCGGCCACGCTCCGGAGGTCTCCATGTCATACGTTCGAACAGTCGCGCACCAAGTCGGTACGTTCGCGCTCCTCTGCATGACCGCCCTCGGCGCCGGCTGCGCCGACTCCCCGACCAGCATCCCGGATGCGGCTCCACTCCGCGCCACGACGCTCGATCCCGCGCTCGCGCTGAGCGGCGGCAACTTGATCGGCCAGCGTGTTTCGACTGACCGGTATGTGCAGGTGTTCTCGTTGCCGTCGCGGCAATCCGCCCAGCTCGGCCAGCAGCGCAATGGCATCCGAGGGACTATCGTCAATGGACCGAGCCCGCTCACGTCCACGAACCCTTATCCGCTCTATCAGGTGAACTTCGATTCCGGTCCTGACGGCTGGGTGCTCGGCGTCTACCTCAGTCTCCTCGCACCGTTGCCGCCGACACCGCCTCCGACGGCGGTGAGCGTCGCGAGCGTCGCCATCTCGCCGGCGAGCGCGGTGCTGGCGGTCGGAGGGGCGCTCCAGCTGACCGCGCTCGTTCGTGACAGCGCCGGCAACACTCTCGCTGGACGCACGGTCACGTGGACGTCCTCCAACGGCACGGTCGCCGCGGTGGCCGCGAGCGGAATGGTGACCGCGTTGGCCGCCGGCAGCGCGACGATCACCGGAACGACAGGAGGCCGCGCCGGCACCTCGGCGATCACGGCGCAGGCCGTCGTCACCCCGCCGCCGCCACCCCCGCCGCCGCCGACGCTTGGCAACGCCTACTTCGCGTCCCGCTGGACGACCGCGACGGGGGCGACGCAGAGCGCGTTCCTCGACACCGGCAGTCCGACCCCGTGGGGCTTCGTGTGTTGCTCCAGCAACACCAACACGACGATCACGACCGCGGCCGCACTGGGCCTGCAGGATTGGCCGGCCGGCAGCAACGTGTACCGGGTCGGCGTGCAGAGTGGCTCGGGCATCCAGACCCACCAGCTCGTCGCCGATCTCGGCGCACCGGCCGCCAACAGCCATCGCTACTTCCGCTACTACTTGCAGGTCGCGTACGGCGATGATCACGGCTCGGCGTCCGAGAGCAGCATCGAACACGGCGTCGAGACGTCCCCTTCGACCTCCGGCGGCGGACGCGGCCTCAACATGTACCGCCTCCCGCGCAACGACGGCACCTGGTTCCCCGCGTTCCGTGACATCGCGAGCGGCTGGCGCTACGTCGCGTCCGATCTCCGGCTCGCGAAGAACCGCACGTATCGCTGGGAATGGCATGTGACCTATCTCGCGTCCACGTACAGCCTGCAGATCCGCATCTATGATGGCGCGGGAGTGCTCGTCGCGACCGAGAACGACTTCTTCCAGCTCCTCCCCTCGCGCAACACCGCGGCGCGCCTCGGCGCGGCCCAGTTCGCGTACGCGGCGGCGGACCATCGGTTCTTCCGCGTCGGCACCAACGGCCCCGGGTCGAACTTCCCGCTCGCCAACCTCCGCACCGACAACCTCTTCCTCCACGGCGCGGTCGCCGTCTGCGCGACGGGCTGGTGCGGCCCGGTCGCGCCGTAACACGCTCGCGGATCGGATGGACACGCGGGGGCGCGGCACCAGGTGCAGCTGGTTCCCGAACGTGAGTCGCCACACCGGAACCCCGGCCGGCGTCACTTCGACCGCCGTGATCGGCCCCGTCGAGGCGTTGTGCCCGGCGAACATCCCGAACAGCACCGCAGTGTTCCCGTTGGGCAGACGCCGCGCCGACCCGACCAACGCCGCATAGATCTCCGGCACGTGCCGGTACTCCCAGACCTTGGTCGCCGTATCGTTCGCGACGTCGATCTGGTACTCGATCGCCCGCGAGTAGCGCACGCCCGCACGCTCGTAGCCGTTGTCGAACACCAGCACGCGCCCGCTCGTGGGCTCCGAGACGTAGTGCTGTCCGAGCGGGCTATCCTAGGGCGCGAGGCCGAGCCACCCGACGTTCCCGCCGAGGCGCCACTAGAGCGACAGGAAGTCCGCGGCGATCGAGATCACCTGGTCGGCGTTGCGCAACGACATCACCACGTTGTCGCGCGGCCCGATGCTCAGCCCGTTGCCGTGCAGCCAGTTCCCCGGCACCGACCGCGCGCCGCGCAGCGTGCTCCAGTCGAGGAAGTCGAACGCGCTCCATCGCTTGGTCACCGTCCCCGTCTCCGGCGACCACTCCCAGATCGACTCCCCCACCACCGAGTCGGGGGTGACGAAGCGCGTCTCCATCGCGATGAAGTAGAGCGTGTTCGCCGGCGTCGGGATCACGTCATGGTGGATCGTCCCGTACGGCCGCGGCGCCGCCGGGGTCGGCTGCGGCAACGTGTGGACCGTCGTTCCGCCGAGCGTGCGCTCGACGAGGCCCGACGCCGCCTCGAGCGTGACGATGTTCCCGTTCGCGCGCCGCGTCGCACCGAACAGCGACCCGACCGTCGGCAGCCAGCCGACGACCTGCCCCTCCTCGATCATGAGCAGGCCGGCGAACTGGGTCGCCCCCACCACCTCGATCAGCGCGACCGGCAGGCTCGGGGCGCCCGTCTGGTTGATCGAGATCGAGCGGACCACGGTCGGGAGCGTGTCCGTCGTGAAACCGGCCGTGCGGACCGCGCCGGACCCGGTGAGGGCCTTCGCTTCCACGACGTACGCCTTCTCCGGCCGCAGGCGCGGCAGCAGCAGGCGATGGATGAACGCGCTCGAGTCGGCGGTGCGCGTGAGCACCGGCGTGCCCGGCGCTCCCCACGTCACGCGGAGCGGCGCGGGCGTGCGCATCACGACCGTCACCTGCTTCACGAGCGGGAGCGACGTCGAGTCGATCACCACCGAGACCACATCGCTCGCGCGACCAGGTCCGGACGGCTCGGCGCACGCGGCCGGAAGGAGCGCGAGCGAGAGGAGGAAGGGGACGACCCAGCGCGTGCGCGCGCGGTATGCCGTCCACTCAGGGAACCGGGAGAGGCTCGCTTCCTTCATGATCATGTTCACGCTGAAGACGCCCACCCACACCCACGCCAGGATCACGACCGGCAGCCAGTGCCACACCAGCAGCGCGAAGCTGCCGTAGACCATCATCTCCCCGAGATAGTTGGGATGCCGGACGTACCGGTGCATCCCGTCGACGATCAGCCCCGGCCGCGCGCGCAGCGTGAAGTACTTCTGCGCATCCGCGGCGATCATCGTCACGCAGCCGAGCACGCAGAGCGTCGTGCAGAGCGCGAACCAGGCCGCGTCGGGCAACGGGTACCGCGGCACCGACACGCCGGCGATGAGCAGCCAGGCGATCAGCCAGTAGGGACCGAGCACCAGCAGGAACGACATCAGCCCGCCGCCGATCGTCACGCGCGTTCGCCAGCGCGGATCGGGGAAGGCGAGGTCCTTGAGGAGCCACACGAGCCCGTACGATCCGTGCAGCGCGAGATACGTCCACGCCGCCGCGCTGGTGTTGTCGTACCACCACATGCAGAGGCCAACGAACGCGAACGTCCCGGCCTTCTGCGCGTTGATCACCCACGCGAGGGTCCACGGACGCGGACCGCCGAGGAAGTCCTCCGACAGATGCGTCGTGAGGCGACGCATCGCCACCGCCCAACCGGGGGCCTGGCTCATCGCGCCAGGTGGTACGCCGCGATCGAGACGAGCGTCACCGTCAGCAACCCGGTCATGACGCTCACGCCCCGGTACAACCGCGCGAGCGCCGCGTACTTGTCCTGGTTGATCCCCGAGAGGATGTGCAGCTGGTCGGCGAGCTCGGTCGTGAGGTTGTCCATCCGCAGCTCGTCCCACACGCGCCGGTACTCCGCGCGCGGCCGGCGCACGATGTCTCCATGGAACAGCATCCGCATCGACGCCCCCGGCTGCACGACCGTCGGCAGCGCGTCGGTCGGCGCGGCCCCGCGGGGCCGCAACGCCTCGATCGCCTGGAAGATGTACCAGACCGTCACCGCGACGTAGATCACCACCTCCGCGGAGATCGCGACGCCCCACGCGCCGTCGCGTGGCAGCACCGCCTCGCCGCCGCGCACGACCACGACGAGCGCGACCGCGTTGAGCACGCTGATGATCACCAGCGCGAACCGCGCCTTCCGGTCGGCGAGCTCGATGAGGTCCTGCGTCATCTCCACCGCGTTCTGCATCGCCCGGTAACGGAACGCCGGCTCGAGCGGGCCGCGCTCGGCCTCGAGCCGGCGCGCCTCCTTCTCGCGCTTCTTCGCGTCCTTGTCGTCGAGCGGGTCGGGCGGGAGCAGGGCGTCGGTCATCGGGATGGGGAAGGTATTGGAAGATGCCGCGAGCGGCCCGGTGAGGCCACCCGTAGATTCCCGACCAGCCGCCCGTCCCCCCATCCCGCCCTCGTGACCGCTGCCGCCCCCGCCGCCGCGCCCTCGCGCGCGTCGACCCTGCCGCCGGACTTCCGCAGCCGCCTGCAGCGCGTGCGCCGGAACCTCCGCAAGGGACTCGAGCTCGCGTGGGGTGCCGGACCGCGCGAGCTCGTCAAGTTCACCGTCCTCGGCATGGTGAGCGCCACCGTACAGCCGGTCACGGTGCTCCTCGGGTCCATGCTCGTGAGCCGCATCGCCGGGGGCACGGCCGCCGCGGTCACCTTCGGCGACGTCGTGCCGATCATCGGCGGCCTCTGGACGGTCAGCGCCGTGCAGCGCGCCATCGGTGCCTACCAGGGCTACGGACGCGACCTCTTCGTGCGCCGCGTGCAGCTCGAGGCGGAGCGCCGACTGCTCCGGAAGGCATCGACCATCGACGTCGGCCACTTCGACAACTCCGATTGGCACGACCGCCTGGCGCGCGCCAAGCGCGACGTCTCGTGGCGCCCCGGCGACCTCACCTGGTCGGTGCTCGGGCTCTCCGGCAACATCGTCACCATCCTGCTGATGGCCGGCATCCTCGCGAGCCTCAACTGGACCCTCGTGCTCCTCGCTCTCGTCGCGGCGGTGCTCTCCCTGTTCCTCGAGCGGCGCAACACCGTGCGGATGTACGAGTACTTCTACCAGGAGACGCCCGAGGAACGCGAACGCGAGTACCTCGGCAACCTGCTCGTCGAGGCCAAGAGCACGAAGGAGATGCGGGCGTACGTCCTCTCCGACCACCTGCTCGGCCGGCACCGGAAGCTGTCCGAGGAGCTGCTCCTGAAACGCAGCGCCATGTACCGCGCGGGCGCCAACACGTCGATGATCACCGGACTCGTGACCGGCACCAGCCTCGCGCTCGCCTACGCCTTCGTCGCCTGGCGCGGCGTGCACGGCCAGATCGACGCCGGCGGCATCGTCCTCGTCATCGGGGCGTTCGGTGCCGTGTCGGGGACCCTCGGGTCCATCTCCTCGACCTTCGTCGCCGTCGACCAGCACACGACCTTCCTCGACGACTACTTCTCGTTCCTCGCGATCGAACCGCTCGTCCCCACCCCCGCCGACCCCAAGCCGATCCCGGCGCGCCTCGAGCAGGGCATCGAGTTCCGCGAGGTGACGTTCCAGTATCCCGGCGGCCACGCGCCCGCCGTCGACGGCTTCAGCCTGACCATCCGCAACGGCGAGCTCCTCGCGCTCGTCGGCGAGAACGGCGCGGGGAAGAGCACGTTCGTGAAGCTGCTGCTGCGCTTCTACGATCCCGACCGCGGCAGCATCCACCTCGGCGGTGTGGACCTGCGCGACGTCGCACCCGAAGTGTTGCGGGAGCGGATCGGCGTGCTCTTCCAGGACTTCGCGACCTACGAACTCACCGTGCGCGAGAACGTGCGGATGGGCCGCCCCGGTGCCGCCGAGGATGATGCGCGCGTGCAGAAGGCGCTCCGCGACGCGCGCGCCGAGGGCCTGGTGAGCAAGCTGCCGTCCGGCCTCGACTCGCGGACCGGCCGCCTCTTCGAGGGCGGGCACGACCTGAGCGGCGGCGAGTGGCAGCGCCTCGCCCTCGCGCGCATCATGTACCGGGACGCCGACGTCTGGATCCTCGACGAGCCCACGAGCGCGCTCGACCCCGAAGCCGAGGCGGCGGTCTTCGAGGAGCTCAAGGCGAACCTCAAGGGACGCATCGGCATCGTCATCTCCCACCGCTTCTCGACCGTGCGCATCGCCGACCGCATCGCGGTGATCGACGACGGCCGGGTGCAGGAGCTCGGGACGCACGAGGAGCTGCTTGCGGCCCGGGGCCGGTATGCGCGGCTCTTCGAGTTGCAGGCCGCCGGGTACCGCTGAGCGATTCAAGCGCCTCGGCCGGGCGGTCGATACTCAAACGTCGGGCGGATGTACCGCTCGCGACCGCCTTGAGCCCCGCATGTCCGCGATTCCCTACTACCCCGACGAGACCACAGAGGCGAAGGCCCTGCGTCGGCGGGAGCGCGCCCTGCAGCGCGCGGAGGAGACGGCGGGCCCGATGGAACCGGAGCTCCGCTTCCGCGTGCTCCATGCGATGCTCAAGATGGAGACCGACTTCCTCGACCTCGCCGACAAGAAGGCGCGGTTCGCCCTCGTGATCATGAGCGCGCTGAACGCGATCACGCTCGTGCTCGTGATGCGCGGTGGCGAGGTCCTCGGCCAGCCGACCCTCTGGGGGGTCCTCCTCCGCATCGAGGTCGCCGCCTACTTCGTCGCGACGGTCGTCTACATCTGGCACGCGATCGAGGCGCTCCGCCCGCGCGGGCAGCGCGGGCATCTCGCGCGCACCCTCCCCGAAGCGATCGTCCCCGCCGCGTCGATGCGGGTGCTCTTCCATTCCGACATCGCCGCGCGCGATCGCGACGCCTTCCGGGACCTCTGGACCGGCCTCCGCCTCGACAACGTCACCGCCGAGCTCTCCGACCAGCTGCACATGGTCTCGTGCATCAACGTCCTGAAGTACCGCGCGCTCGGCCGGCTCTACGCCGGCGTCGGGATCATGACCGCGCTCCTCTCCGTCGCGATCCTCACGGTCGGCGCCAGCCGGATGTGAGCGACGGGGGCACCGGATCCGCGGTCAGCGCGACCGACGGATGCTCACCCCGATCACGAGCGACCGCGGCAGCCCGCCCTCGTAGACGAGGGGCGCGCCGGCGAGCAGATCGGGATTGATGAACGCACTCCCGACGTATCGCGCATCGGTGAGGTTCTCGACCGCCACCGAGCCGCGGACGAGCAGACCGCCCGCGAGCGCGCGCTCGGCGGCGAGCGAGGCGCGGTAGACGGTGAAGCCCGGCACCTCGACCGCATTCCGGTCGTCGGCGAAGTAGTCGTTGTTGTGCTGCGCCCCGAGCTCGAACGTGAACCAGGGCAGGACCGGCGGCTGCCACTGCACGGAAGCATTGACCACCCGGCCCGGGAGCCCCGCGACCGCATTGCCGTCCAGCACCGCGCTCGCCCCGGGCACGCCGAGATACGTCGAGTCGACGACGTAGCGGTCGTACGTGTTCTTCGAGAGGGTCGCCGCGAGCCGGGCGGTCACGCCGCCGGCGAGGTAGCCGGTGGCGCCGAGCTCCATCCCCCGCCGCGAGACCTCGCCGGCGGTGAGGTAGAAGCGACCGCCGTTGTACGGCTGCGGCTCTCCATCGATCGAGACGTCGTACAGTGCCGCGTCGACGAAGACGCCGCGCACGAGGCCTTCGCCGAGGTCCGCGTAGTGGCGCAGACCCGTCTCGAGGGTCGTCGAACGGACCACGTCGAGCAACGGATTGAGCGCCGTCACCGGGCCGGGCAGGCCCACCGCCGGCGGGTCGGTCTCGTTGCCGGCGGGGATCTCGACCCCGCGCCCGTAGCTCGCGTACACCGTCAACCCGTTCTTCGCGCGCCACGAGAGCCCGCCGCGCGGGGAGACCTGCGTGAAGCGCTTGCTGGCGTCGAGCGACGGCGTGATGAAGTCGCGATAGAAGTAGCTGAGGTCATCGAAGCGGCCGCCCACCAGCAGGGTGAGACGCGGCGACAGCGCGACCTCGTCCTGCACGAAGACCCCGCCGTTCTGCGCCGCCTCGCCCTTGTTCTGCTGCAGCGTCGGGCCGCGGCCCCCGGCGACGAGATTGTAGAACTGGATCGCCCCATCCTGGTACGCGAAGTCCCCGCCGACGCGCAACCGATGCTGCAAGCCGCCGATCGCGACGCGCGCCCCCCACGAGGTCGCGCCGCCGACGTGATAGCGCGTGAAGTCGCGGAAGGTGTTGCGCTCGGAGCGCTGGAGGTACTTCGGGTTCACGAACAGCATGGCGCTCACGTCCTGCCGCTCGCCGATCGGCTTCTCGAGCGTGACGCCCACCCGCATGAGCCGGTTGTACCGGCGTTCATCTCGCGCGAGGTAGGTCGCGTTCGCCTGTTGGGGGTCGGCGTCGTACTGCGCCGGCGTGAGTGGGCCGGGGATGCGGAAGAGGTTCGCCGCGGCGGCGAGCTGCACACCCACGCGCCCACCACCGTCGAGGGGGACCATGATCCCCCCCACCGCCATGGTGCGGTTCGCGTCTGAATGCTCCCGCCAGCCGTCGAAGGTCGTGCGCGCCACCGAGAGCCATCCCTTGCCCGCGCCGAGCCGCGTGCCGGTGCGCGCGATCGTGCGCTGGAGGCCGAAGCTCCCGGACTGTTGCGTCACCTCCGCGAAGTCGCTCGTGAACTCGGGCATCGTGCTGAGGCTGACGATCCCGCCGGCGGCATTGCCCCACGCGGCCGAGCCGTTGGACCGGAGCACCTCGATCCGCTCGACGGTCGCGAGGTCGATGTGGTCGAACGCGGTTCGGCCGTCGGGCTCGGTCTCGGGGATCCCGTCGAGCAGGATGCGGATGCCGCGCGACGTGCCGGCATTCGACCGATCTCCCGCGCCGCGCGCGCCGTACCCACGGATCGTCAGGCGGATGTCGTGGGTCCCGAACCGCGACTGGGCGAAGACGCCCGGGATCTGCTGCAGCGCCTGGTCCATCCCCATCCCGCTCCGGCCGGCCCAGCGCTCGGACGAGATCGTCGAGACCGCGAAGGGGATCTGCGAGAGACTGCGGCTCTCGCGGGTCGCGGTAACGACGACGGTGTCGAGCTTGGCGCGCGAGGAGTCCTGCTGGGCGCTGACCGTCGCGGTCGGGAGGACCCAAGCGAGGGCCAGCAGGGAGAGGCGGAGGCGGATCATGTCCGGCAGGGTAAGGGGGTCCAGGCGGCTCGGCGTTCATTATACGTTCATGTTCGCCGGTCCGCGACCCCCCCACTCGAACCTAGACCCTCATCGTCTCGTCCAGCCTCGAGATATCCATGGAGAGGATCCCGTCCTCGCCCGGCGGATCGAAGATGTTCGTGAACTTCGCTCCCCAGTCCACCTCCTCCGCCTTGTACGACGTCCGTGCATGCACCGTCGTCGCGAAGGTGTCGTCCACCCCGCTGAGCAGCAGGAGGAACTCCGCGTTCCGCTCCACCAGCTGGTCGATCGACAGACCCCAGAGCGGGCTCTCCTTGGTGATCGGGTGCACGATGGTCCAGGCGAGCGGGAAGAAGGTCACCTTCGCCCGGTCCAGCGGGAGCGGGCGGTAGCGCCGCACCTGCTCGCCGTTCACCTGCTCCACGAAGCTGTACGAGAGGGAGGCCGTGAGCTCGATGAGCTCGTTCTTGCGGCGGTTCGCCATGCGGATCATCAGCGCGAACCCGCCCTGGAAGGGCGCGACGACCGCGCGACGGCTGAAGGTGACCGCGGCCGTCGGCCGCGCGAACCGCGCGAAGAACAGGCCGGTGATCAGCGCCTGGGCGAGCACTCCCACCAGCGCCTCGATGGTCATGAGCCAGTGGGCCGGCAGGCCGCGGGGCGCGATCGTGCCGTAGCCGATGGTCGCGAAGGTCTCCACCGAGAAGAAGAACGCGCGCGTGAAGCGGCCCGCCACGGTCATCGCCGGATCGCCGGCCAGCGCATCCGCGCCGCAGAGCCAGAAGGCGCCGGCGAACGCGAGGTTGATGCCGACGTAGATGACCACCACCCAGGCGAAGAAGGCCGGCCAGCGCGACACGAGCGCCGCGTGGTAGAGGCTGACCACCTCGCTCCACGGCAGTCCGGTGCGGCGCACGTTGAACGAGCCGTCGGCATTGAGCAATCGCCGGCTGTTCGTGGACACCACCGCACCGAAGCCGAGGTCGCCCTTCTCCTCCGGTCCCTTCGGCGTCGGGATCGCGGCGTAGTTCATCGTCTGCATCGGCTACGTCTCGGTGCGGGTCATCGTCGGGGTCAGCGCGGGAGCGGCTGCACCCAGATGTTGCGGAAGCGGACCGGGTGCCCGTGGTCCTGCAGCGAGATGGGCAGCTCGTCCGCGTGCGCGAGGTACGGCGTCCGCACGCGATGCGAGGTGGGACCGAGCAGTGCGACGTCGTCCTGCACCAGTACGCCGTTGTGCCGGACGGTCAGGCGCGCCGGCGTGAGCAGGACTCCCGTCGAATCGAACCGCGGGCGACGGAACTCGATGTCGTAGCTCTGCCATTCGCCGGGCGCGCGCGTGACGTTGACGCGCGGCGGGAACTGGCCGTAGATCGCCGCCGCCTGCCCGTCGGCGTAGGTCTCGTTGCGGTACGAGTCGAGCACCTGCACCTCGTACGTCTGCTGGAAGAAGACGCCGCTGTTGCCGCGGTCCTGTCCCGTCCCGCGCGGTGGGGCCGGCGCGGCCCACTCGAGGTGGAGCCGCACATCGCCGAAGCCGACGCGGGTGCGGATGCCGCCGGTGTTGGGCACCACCTCCATCGCGCCATCGACGATCCGCCACGGCGCGGGCAGGCCATCGCCGGTGGTCCACCACCCGAGGTCGCGGCCGTCGAAGAGCACGATCGCCCCGGCGGGTGGCGCCACGGGCAACCGCTGGGCGGGCGCGACCTCCACGGGAGGCTTGGGGCGGTCGAGCGAGTGCTGCGACCAGGTGGTCGGGGCCTGCGCCAAGACGGAGGCGAGCGGGGAGAGGCTCGCGAGGACGAGCGCGACCAGCGGCGTACGGGCACGGGACATCGGGCGGACCTCGAAGAGGGAACGCGGCGCGGCGACGCCTAAGGATAGTCGCCCTCGGCGGCCCTGTTCAGAGGCCCAGTCGTCGCAGTTCGGTCGCCCGCGCACGGCTCACGGCGAGCCGCGTCCCGTCCCGCAGCTCGGCGGTCATCCCGCCCTTGCCATGCCGCCGGAACGCGACGACGTGGTCGAGGTTCACCAGGTGCGTGCGATGGAGCCGCACGAAGCGTCGCGCATCGAGCTTCGCCTCGAGATGCGCGAGCGGCAGCGAGAGCACGTGCCGCCCCCGCTCGGCATGGGCGATGACGTAGTCCCCGTCCGCCTCGAACCACGAGACGCTCGCCACGGGCACGGGCACGATCGCCCCGCCCACGCGCACGAACACCCGCTGGAGCGGCCCCCTCCCGAGCGTCTCCCCCAGCCGGTCGAAGGGCGCGACCGCCGCCTCGTCGCCGAGCGCGCCCCGCACACGCTCGAGGGTCTGCGCGAGACGTGACGCGCCGAAGGGCTTCAGCAGGTAGTCCACCGCGCCGAGCGCGAACGCGGCCACCGCATGCTCGGCGTGCGCGGTGGTGAAGACGATGAACGGGCGATGCGTGAGCCGTGCCGGGACGTCGGTGCCGAGGAGACCGGGCATCCGGACATCGAGGAAGACGAGCTCCGGCCGGAGCCGGTCGATCGCCTCGACCGCGGCGGTGCCGCTCGCGGCCTCGCCGACCACCTCCACCGCGCCGGTCGCGTCGAGCATGCGACGCAGTCCGGCGCGCGCGATGGGCTCGTCGTCGGCGATGACGACGGTGAGGCGCGGGGTCATCGCGTGCGCGCCCACGTCACGCCTCGTCCGCGCCGACGAGCGGCGCGCGGAGCGTGGCCGTGAACCCGGCGCCCGGCCGGCTCGCCAGCGTGAGCGAGGCCGCCGCTCCGTACAGCGCCGCGAGCCGATCGCGCAGACGGGAGAGTCCGGTCCCTTCGCCCGGCCGCGTGAGGTCGGACCCGGCGCCATCGTCCTGCACCTCGAGGAGGACTGCCGTCCCCTCGGCGCGCGCGCGGATCGTGATCGTCGTCGTCCCCTCGCGAGGGGCCGCGCCATGGCGCACGGCGTTCTCCACCAGCGTCTGCAGCGCGAAGCTCGGCAGCAGCGCCTCGTCGAGCGTCACGGCGATCTCGCGCCGCACCACGAGCCGCTCGGCGAAGCGCATCTGCTCCAGTTCGAGGTACCGGTCCACGAACGCGCGTTCCTCGGCGAGTGGCACGAGGTCGCGTCCCTCGGCGGTCGCCGTGCGCAGCAGGCCGGCGAGCCGCTCGGCCGCCTCCGCAGCGCGCGCGGGCTCGACGGGGATCAGCTGCACCACCGTGTGCAACGCATTGAACAGGAAATGCGGATTGAGCTGCCCGCGCAGCGCGGCGAGCTGCGACTGCGCCGCGGTGGTCTCGGCGCGCGCCGCCCGCGCCGTCGCGCGCACCGCGTACGACACGCCGGCCACCGCGATGTACAGCCAGACACCGATGCTCAGGAAGGGGACCACGCCCGCCGGCCGGATCAGGAAGAATCCATCGCGCACGACCGCTTCCAACGCGCTCGCGAGGAGCAGCCAGGCGACCGAGAAGACCGCCGCGCCCGCGAGATGGAGGAGCACGAACGAGAGCCGCACCGGACGCGGCCAGGGGAAGCGCTCCGTGAGCTTGAGCACCGGCCAGCTCAGCAACGCCGCCGCGCCGATCGCGCGTGCCGCGATGGAGAGCGCACTCCGTGCGGACCCGCCGTGCATCGCGAGGATCATCGAGCCGTAGAGTCCCCACACGGGGAGCCAGCCGATGAGGAGCTGCGCCCAGATCCACCGGCGGACCGGCGGCACCGCCTCCGCGGCGCGGTCGATGCTCACCGCGGCGCGCTCGCGGACACGCGCGTGGCCTCGATCCGGATCACCGCCTCGTCCCAGGTGCGCTCGCCGTCGTAGGAGCGGTCGGTCTGCGACTTGAACCCGTTGGCGGTGATGTCGTAGAAGCGGACGCGGCTGATCACCGGCTTCCCCTCGGCGTCGCGGCTGGCGCCGCGGAGCACCAGCTCGCCGCCGCGGAAGTTCCCGTTCGCGGTGGTGAAGCGGCCGCGATAGACGTCGAGCGTCGTCTGCATCCACTTCCCTTGCGCCGCGTCGAAGAGGCGCATCGTGTGCGTGAGCGAGGTCGGGTTCCCGGACGCGTCGATGATGCGCAGTTCGTCCTCGATGCCGAAGCCGTCGAAGGCGCGCCACGCCTTCCAGGTGCCGAGGAGCTTCGGCTGGCCGTGGATGCGCGCGGCGAGGCTGTTCACCTTCGGCATCACCGTCACCTCCCACGAACCCACCATGAACGCGAACTGCTCCGCCTCGGCGGGCGCGGCCGTCGCGGGACGCGCGCCGCCGCCGCCGTGCTGCTGCGCCCGGAGGCTGCCGCCGCCGAGGAAGAGGGTAAGGACGAGGACGAACGAGACAGGGCGCGCACGCATGCGGATCTCCGGTGCAGGAATGTGGGACCGATGCCGGAAGGAAAGCCAGCGCCCGCGCGCGTGGGGCCGCGCGTCGCCCAACGGTGCCGTGGGCCCGACGAACGGTGCCCGGCGGAGCGTCCGCGGCGGCACCGTTCCTCCATGACCTCGAACCCTGCGACCACCCCGCTCATCCGACTCCGCGGCGTCAGCAAGACGTACCCCGGCGCCGCGACGCCCTTCACCGCGCTCGACGCGCTCACGCTCGACGTCGCCAAGGCCGAGTTCCTCGCCGTGGTCGGCGAGTCGGGGAGCGGCAAGTCCACGCTGCTGAGCCTCCTCGGCGGCATCGATCGACCGAGCGCGGGCGAGGTCCAT
Organism: Gemmatimonadaceae bacterium; assembly: GCA_044229035.1. Lineage (GTDB taxonomy): Bacteria > Gemmatimonadota > Gemmatimonadetes > Gemmatimonadales > Gemmatimonadaceae > Pseudogemmatithrix. Next base: position 27,125 of record JBGATT010000071.1, read on the forward strand.
GTCGGCCCCACGGCGGTCCACGCGCTCGCCGAGTCGCGGATGGCCGCGTGGCGCGGCACGGCGGTGGGGATCGTCTTCCAGTTCTTCCAGCTCATCCCCACGCTCTCGGCGCTCGAGAACGTGATGCTGCCGATGGACCTCTGCGACCGCTGGCCCTCAGGCGAGCGGCCGGAGCGGGCGCGCGCGCTGCTCGCCGAGGTCGGCGTGGCGGACCAGGCGGACAAGCTGCCGTCGCGGCTCTCGGGCGGACAGCAGCAGCGCGTGGCGATCGCGCGCGCGCTCGCGAACGACCCGCCGCTCCTCCTCGCCGACGAGCCGACCGGCAACCTCGACTCGCGCACGAGCGAGCAGGTGCTCGAGCTGTTCGGGCGGATCGTCGCCGGGGGACGGACGCTCGTGCTGGTGACGCATGCGCCATCGGCGCTGCGGCATGCGACGCGCGCGATCACCCTCGCCGACGGCCGCCTCGTGCAGGACGAGGCGCGGGGTGCTTAGCCCGCGCTGGCGCAAGGCGCTCGGCGACCTGCGCGCGCACCGCGGCCGGACGCTGCTCGCGACGCTCGCGATCGCCGCGTCACTCGCGGGGGCGGGGACGGTGCTCAATGCGTGGGCGCTCGTGCGCGTCGCCACGAGCGACGGCTTCGACGCGAGCGATCCGCCGTCGGCGACGCTCGCGATGGACTCGGTGCCGGTCAGCCTCCTCGCGCGCGTGATGCAGGTGCCCGGCGTGCGACTCGCCGAGGCGCGGCGCGTGGTGGGTGCGCGCGTCGCGATCGACGGGACGACGCACGCGGCGCGCCTCTTCGTCTCGGACGACCCCTCGGCGCAGCGGATCGGCCGGCTCCGCGCCGAGTCCGGCGACTGGCCGCCGCGCGACGACGAGCTCGTGATCGAGCGGTCGTCGCTCGACTTCTCCGGCGCGGCGGTCGGCAGCATGGTGCGGCTCAGCGTGGGCGACGGGCCGGTGCGCAGCCTGCGTGTGAGCGGCATCGCGCGCGACGTGACGCTCGCGCCGGGGTGGATGGAGCACGTGGTGTACGGCTTCGTCTCGCGCGGTACGCTCCGCGCCATGGGCGTGCCGGATGCGCCCGACGAGGTGCGCATCGTCGTCGCCGACCGGTCGCTGGACCAGGCCGGTGTGCGACGCGTCGCGCTCGCGGTGCGCGACAGCATCCGCGCCGCCGGCGGCGTGGTCCGCGACATCGACGTGCCCGTGCCCGGCGAGCACGAGCATGCGGCGCAGATGGACTCGCTCCTCTTCACGCAGGGCGCCTTCGGCGTGCTCGCGCTCCTCTGCGCCGCCTTCCTCGTGGTGAACCTGATCACCGGGATGCTCGCGACGCAGGTGCGCGAGATCGGCATCCTCAAGACGCTCGGCGGAAGCACCGCGCAGATCGCGCGGCTGTACCTGGGCTTCGCGGCAGCGCTCGGCGTCGCCTCCGTGGCGCTGGCGTTCCCGGTCGCGGTCGTCGCGGGACGCGCCTACGGGACGCTCAAGGCCGACCTGCTCAACTTCGACCTCGCCGACACCTCGCTCCCCGCGTGGGTGATCGCGCTGCAGGTGGGCGTGGGCGTGCTGCTCCCCGTGCTCGCGGCCGCCTGGCCCGTGCGGCGCGCCTGCGCGATCCCCGTGGCCGAGGCGCTGCGCGACGTGGGGATCACCGAGAGCGCGACGGCGCCGGCGGTGCTGCACCGGATCGGCGGCGTGCACCGCCCGCTGCTCCTCTCGCTGCGCAACGCCTTTCGCCGGCGCCAGCGGCTGGTGCTCACGCTGCTCACGCTCGCGAGCGCGGGGGCCGTCTTCCTCGGCGCGCGCAACCTCCGGCGCGCGGTGATCGGCGCGACCGACCTGATGTTCGCCGCGCAGCGGTACGACTTCTCGCTGCGCGTCGTCGCGCCAGCCGACCCGGACTCGCTCGTGGCCGCGGCGCGCGCCACCGCCGGGGTCGCGATCGCCGAGGCGTGGACCGGAGCGACGGCGTACATCGACCACGGCGACGGCCTGCCCGGCGACGGCATTCCCGTGACCGCGGCCCCAGCGGGCAGCGAGCTCCTCGCGCCGCCGCTGATCGCGGGACGCCTGCTCCGCTCCGGCGACACGCGCGGGATCGTGATCGGCCGCGCGCTGCTCCGCCTCGAGCCGACGCTCGGCGTGGACTCGATGCTCACACTGGACATCAACGGCACGCGCGCCGCCTGGCGCGTCGTCGGCATCGTCGAGGGGGGCGCGTTCCCGAGCATCCACGCGACGCGTGACGCGATCATGGCGCTCACCGGCACCGGCACCGGCGTCTCGACGATCGTCGTGCGGTGTGCAGGGCGCGGCGAGGCGAGCCAGCTCGACCTCATCCAGCGCCTGCGCGCCGACCTGCGGGAGCGCGGCCATCTCGTGGCGTCGAGCTCTCGCGTCGCCGAGGCGCGGCGGGTGCTCGAAGACCACCTGCTCATGGTGGTGGAGATGCTCGGCGCGATGGGATGGCTGATGCTCGTCGTGGGCGGGCTCGGGCTCGGCTCGACGATGGCGATCGCGGTGATGGAACGGACGCGCGAGATCGGCGTGCTGCGCGCGATCGGTGCGCGCGACGGGACCATCATGCGGCTCGTGGTCGTGGAGGGCGTCGTGATGGCCGTGCTCGGCTGGCTCCTCGCGTTGCCGCTCTCGGTGCCGGTGACCGTGGCACTCGGCGAGGCGTTCGGGCGGATCATGGTGCCGGTGGCGACGCGACTCCGGCCCGAGGCGAGTGCCGCGCTGGCGTGGCTCCTGCTCGTGGTCGCGATCGCCGTGCTCGCGAGCGCGTGGCCGGCGCGGCGCGCAGCGCGAGTGCCGGCGGCGCGGGCGCTCAGCTACGAGTGAACGGAGGTCCGCGTCTCATCTCCACACTCCTCGGGGGCGTATCGCCGCCTCGACGGAGTCTCGCACAGGCCCACGCCCACGACCAAGCGAGTCCAAGCGCCTGTGAAGCGCGTTCGGCAACTTGAGAGGTGATCTCAACAGCTGCGACGTGCGTTCGTGGACTGCCAAGCGAGTTCAACTGACTGCGGAGGACGTCGGACAGACTGCGAAACGCAACCCACGGACTGCGAATCGCGATTCTTGTACTGCGACGCGACTCCTCCTCGCTGCGACGCCACTCCTCCTCGCTGCGACGCGACTCCTCCTCGCTGCGACGCGACTCCTCCTCGCTGCGACGCGACTCCCACTCGCTGCGACGCGACTCCCACTCGCTGCGACGCGACTCCCACTCGCTGCGACGCGACTCCCCCTCGCTGCGACGCGACTCCCACTCGCTGCGACGCGACTCCCACTCGCTGCGACGCGACTCCCACTCGCTGCGACGCGACTCCCACTCGCTGCGACGCGACTCCCACTCGCTGCGACGCGACT
>JBGATT010000072.1:0-15653 GCA_044229035.1 Gemmatimonadaceae bacterium
GCGCACCGGTCGTGCCGTCGAGGTTGATCGGCCTCGACTCGGCGCTCGCCAGCCGGCCGTTGCGCATGACCTGCCGCACCTCGATCCGACCGCCGCGGTTGCGGTCCGTATAGATGTACCGCGCGATGGTCGTGTCGCCGCGCGTCGTGACGACGAGGTCGCCGGCCTTGCGGCCGTGATTGTCGACGAGCCAGACGGTGGAGTCGGCCGCGGGGGCGATGGTCAGGGCGCTGGCCGGCGCGGAGGTCAGCGCGGCGAGGACGAGGAGCGGCAGGAGCATGGCGGCGAGGAGTTGGGGACCGCCAACATTATCGCGCGGCGGGTCCGGCCGCTCGGAATCTTGCCAATAGGGGTAGGGGGTATGTATGCTAGAGGACACCGTTCTCCGGACCACACCATGACCAGCCTCACGCTCAGCATCTCCGGCATGACCTGCGGCCACTGCGTCGCCGCCGTCTCCAACGCGCTCAAGTCCGTCGAGGGCGTGCAGGTGGAGGACGTGCGGATCGGGACCGCCAAGGTGCAGTACGACGAATCGAAGGTGTCCGCGGCGCACCTGGCGCAGCTCGTGACCGAAGAGGGCTACGTCGCGATCGCGAGCGCCTGATGGCGACGGCGCTCAAGGTCCAGGCGGCGGCGAGCTGCGGCTGCGGGGCGCACGAGTCCGGGGACGGACGCAAGGCCGTCGCCGTGGACGCCGACGTGAAGGAACGCAACCTCAAGCGGCTGCGGCGCATCGAGGGGCAGGTGCGCGGGATCCACAAGATGGTCGAGGAGGACCGCTACTGCGCCGACATCATGACGCAGATCTCGTCGGTGCAGGAGGCGCTGCGCAGCGTCAGCCGCGAGCTGATGCGCAACCACCTCAAGCACTGCGCGGCGGGTGCCATCCAGGCGGGACCGGAGGAGGCCGAGGCGATGTACGACGAGCTGGTGGACCTCATGTACAAGCACAGTCGATGAGCGCGCCGCGCGGGGCGGCCCTCGCCGCGGCCTTGCCCATCACCTTCGACGACGTCCTCGCCGCGGAGGAGCGGCTCCGGCCCCATCTCGCGCCGACGCCGCTGCGCGCCTACGCGCAGCTGGATGAGCTCGTGGGGAGCGGCGTGCAGGTGTTCGTGAAGCACGAGAACCACCAGCCCACGCAGAGCTTCAAGATCCGCAACGGGCTCAACGCGATCCTCGGGCGCTCGGCGGAGCAGCGCGCGCGGGGCGTGATCGGCGCGAGCACCGGGAACCATGGGCAGGGGATCGCGTACGGTGGCCGGCTCACCGGCACGCCGGTGACCGTCTGCGTCCCCGAGGGGAACAACCCGGAGAAGAACGCGGCCATCCGCGCGCTCGGCGCGGAGCTCGTCGAAGTGGGAGCCACATACGACGAGACCGTCGCCGAGTGCGGGCGGATGGCGGAGGAGCGCGGCCTCGCCCTGCTGCACTCGACGAACGACCCGCTCGTCGTCGCCGGCGCGGGGACGATGACCCTCGAGATCCTCGCGCAGCAACCCGACCTCGACGCGCTCGTCATCGCGCTCGGCGGCGGCTCGCAGTCGGTGGGCGCGCTCACGGTCGCGCTCACGCGGAAGCCGGCGCTGAAGGTCTACGCCGTCGGGGCCGAAGGGGCGCCGGCCCAGTATGACAGCTGGACGAAGGGGACGCGGCTCACCGGCCAGCCGGCACGGACCTTCGCCGAGGGGATCGCGACCGGCTCGGCGTACGTGCTCACCTTCGCCGCGCTGCGCGAGGGCCTGAGCGACTTCATCAAGGTGAGCGAAGCCGAGATGTACACGGCGGTGCGCGACCTCATCCGCATCACGCACAACCTGCCCGAAGGCGCGGGGGCGGCCGGGCTCGCCGGCCTGCGCAAGCTCGCGCCGCGACTCGCGGGGAAGCGGGTCGGCATCGTGATGTGCGGCGGGAATCTCAGCGACCGGGACCTGCGCATCGCGATGCAAGGGTAGCATGCGATCCCGCGCGCTCGCCGTGCTGGCGCTGCTGCTCGCCGCCGATCGGCTGGCCGCGCAGCAGCTGACCGGCGTCGTGCTCCGCGACGCGTCGCGGGCGCCGGTGAGCGGGGTCGTGCTCCTCGCGCATTCGCCGGTGGGGGACACGGTGCTTGCGCGTGCGCTCTCGGGGGCGCAGGGACAGTTCGCGTTGCCGGTGCGCCCCGGCGCGTTCCGCGTGCGCGCGCTGCGGATCGGCTACCGTCCCGCCGAGCTCGGGACCTTCACGCTGGCGCCGGACGAGATCCGCCGCGTCTCGCTCGTGTTGCCCGAGAACCCGCTCATGCTGCAGGCGGTGACGTTGCGCGCGAGCGCCCGCTGCGACGTCGTCGGGCGCGCGGGCGAGGCGGTCGCGAGCCTCTTCGACGAGGCGCGGAAGGCGCTGGTCGCGACGCAGCTGCGTCCACCGGAGGGACGGCCGACCGCGCTGGTGGCGGTCGCGAAGAGTGCGACGTCGCTCACCGGCGCGCCGCTGATGGAGCCGGAGTTCCGCCTCATCTCCGGGCAGTCGGTGCGTCCGTTCCAGGCGGTGCCCCTCGAGGACATCGAGCGGCGCGGCTACGTGGTGGAGGAGGACGGCAACACCTTCTTCCGCGCGCCGGACGCCCCGGTGCTTCTCTCCGAGTCGTTCGCGGCGTCCCACTGCCTGCAGCTCGTCGAGGGGCAGGGGACGCAGTCGGGGCTGATCGGCATCGGCTTCAAGCCGGTGCGCGTGCAACGGCCGCGGGTCGGCATCGCCGGCACGCTCTGGATGGACCGCGCGACGTACGAGCTGCGGCGTCTCGACTTCGAGTACGTCGGGCTCGTGCCGATGCTCGCGCGCGCCGGCCTCGGCGGCGAGGTGCTCTTCACGCGGCTCGCCGATGGCAGCTGGATCGAGAGCCGCTTCGAGGTGCGGATGCCGCGGCTGCGGATGGCGCCGGCCGCGCGTGGCCGGATGCCGTTCCCGGTGCTCGACGGCCATGAACGTTCCACCGGCGAGGTGCTCTCCATGCGCATCGCCGACACCCTGCTCTTCCAGGGCGACTCGGCGCTCGAGCGCCGGATGCTCGCCGCGATCGGCGCGAGCGGCGGCAGTGTCGCGGGGATCACCTTCGGCGGCATCCGCGGCACGCTCACCGATTCGCTCCGCACCCGCGACGCGGTGCGGCTCGCCGGCGACACGGTGGTGCTGCGCGAGCTCGGACTGCGAGCGGTCAGCGACTTCACGGGGACGTTCGACTTCAAGGGTGTCCCCGCGGGGCGCTACACGCTCCTCTACCGTGCGCCCTGGTTCGACAGTCTTGGCGTCAGCCCGCTCACGCACGCGCTCGAGGTGCGCGCCGGCGAGGTCACCGAGACCGCGCTCGCGACACCCGCCCTCGCGACCTACCAGTTCCTCCAGTGCGGCGCCGTGCTCGACACGCTCGATGCGCTCCTCCACGGGGAGATCACCGACGGCGACGGGATGCCGCTCTCCGGTGCGCGCGTCGTCGCGCGGTGGAGCATCTGGCGGATCGAGGGCGATCGGCCCGGCCAGCAGCGCATGGAGCGCACCGACACGACCGGCGCGAGCGGGGCGTACCTGCTCTGCGGGCTGCCCAAGGACGTCCCGTTCGACGTGACCGCGTACGCGACCGACGCCGACACCGTCGGCGTGCGCGCGCGCGTCGGCCCGACGGGGGATATCGGGCGGCGGAGTCTCGTGCTGGGCGACGCCAACGTGAGGGTCCGCGTCCGCGGGCGCGTGGTCGGCCCGGACGGCGCGCCGCTCCGGCAGGCGACCGTCGCCTCGATGAACGACGAGGACGCGATCGCGCTCACGCGGGGCGACGGGACCTACGAGCTCGCGATCCGCGGGCGGCGCTCGCAACAGGCGCGCGTGCGCGCGCTCGGCTACGAGCCGCGGATCATCGACCTCGACCCGCGCGCCGCGATCGTGGAGATCGACGACGTGATGCTGTTCCCGGTGGCACAGGGGCTCGACACCGTGCGCGTCACGGCGAGGGACCCGTTCGACTGGCGGGACGAGTTCGACCGGCGTCGGGCGATCGGCCTCGGGCAATTCATCACGGAGGATCAGCTGCGGCGCCTGCCGCGCGTCACGCCGAACGCCATGGCCCAGCTCGCGCCGCGCATCAAGATGGACCGGGGCGCGATCAAGATGATGCGCGGGACCATGCCGTGCTGGCCCCGCTGGTTCGTCGACGGCCACGACGAAGGGCCGCAGTTCGACGGCCAGGGACGCCCGCACTTCGACAGCGCCGAGATCCCCGGCCTCCTCGACCGCGCCAAGTCGATCGAGGTCTATCCCGCCACGCAGGCCCCCGCCCGCTACAACGACTTCGACGGCTGCGGCGTGATCGTCGTCTGGACCCGCTGACCGTCCCTACTTCGCGGGCATCGTCGCCATGCACTCGATCTCGAGCTTGGCGTTCGGCACCACCAGCGCCTTGATCACGACCGTCGTGCGGGCCGGCGGCGCCACCGGCCACATCTTCGCGTAGGCCTCGTTCATGCCGCGGAAGTCGGCGCCGTCCACCAGGAAGACGGTGCACTTCACGGCGTTCTCGATCGTCGTGCCGGCCGCCTCGAGGTTGCGCTTGATCGCGTTGAGCGCGCTCGTCGTCTGGCTCTGGATCGTCGAATCGGCGTCGCGGCCGGGGAGCGCACCCGAGGCGAAGACGAGATTGCCCACGCGGATCGCCGGCGTGAGCGTCGCGCTCGAGTTGCCGATCGCCTCGCGCGCCTGCGCGCGCGCGGCCGACGGGAGCGCCGCGAGCGCGACGAGGGCGGTCACGGCGGTGGCGCGGAGGAGCAGGGAGAGGGTGCGCATGATGGGCCCGGTCAGCGGGTGGTGGGAGGGAAGGTCAGCTTCACCGCCGCGAGCGCGGCGCTGTCGGCGGAGAGCACCGCCGGCGCGACGGGCATCCCGTTGCGCTTCATCAGGTACGCGATCACCGCGGCGTACGTCTCGGGCGTGAGCGAGCCGGGATCGCTCTCCGGCATCGTCGTGCGGATCTGGTCGAAGAGGTCGTACGCCGAGCGCCCGCCCCATTTGAGGCGGAAGTCCGGATCGGAGAGATTCTCGGCGTGGCATTCGAGGCAGGCCGAGCGGAACCACTGCTCGCCGATGTCCACCTGCCGGAGGGCGGCGGAGTCGACGGGGGTGGGGTCCTGCGCCGAGAGCGGCAGCGCGGCGACGAGGCCGACGGCGCCCAGCAGGGCACCGAGGACGGCACGAGGGGAACGGGAGCGGGGCATCATCGGCTCGGAAGCTGGGTCGCCGCCTCAACGCGTGCAAGCGGTCGGGCGTTGGAACGGGACGCGAGTCGGTCCCGGCGCGATTGCGGCCCCCTCGCGCGGGAGCGATCTTCGGCCCATCCCCAGCCCCGGGTCCACTCGATGTCCGACGCTTCCCATCCGCGCGATCCGCTCGCCTCCGAGCTGCCGCGCCGCGACTTCCTCCGCCTGGCCGGACTCGGCACGGGCGCGCTCCTCAGCGGCGTGGCGCCGCTCGCCCTCGAGGCGCAGGAGCGCCCGACCTTTCCCGTGCACACCGGGCGACGGCCCCGCGGCACGCGGAACAACCACGTCGTCGTCGTCGGGGCGGGCGCGTGGGGCGCGTTCATCGCCTGGCACCTGCGGAAGGAAGGCAACAAGGTCACGGTGGTGGAGCAGTACGGCGCGGCGAACTCGCGTTCGACGAGCGGCGACGAGACGCGCGGCATCCGATCCTCGTACGGTGACCGCACCATCACCCCCGAGCTCTGGGTCGCGTGGGCCCGCGAGAGCATCAAGCGCTGGCGCGAGTTCGACGAGGAGCACACGAAGCGCTTCGGGACGCGGTTCTTCTACACGACCGGCGACATCATCCTGCGCGACAAGCCGCAGGCCTTCACCACACGTTCGCGCGAGCTGTGGGACAAGCTCGGGGTGAAGTACGAGGTGCTCGACGAGGCCGAGGCGATGCGCCGCTTCCCGCAGATCCGCTCCGAGGGGAACGAGGTCATCCTCTACGAGCCCGATGCCGGCGTCGCGCGCGCGCGCGACTCGGTGCAGGCGGTGGTCACGCTCGCGCGCGACGCGGGGGTGCAGTTCCGGCAGGGCCGCGTGACGCCGGGGCCGGTCACGAACGGGCGCATGCAGTACGTCTCGCTGCAGGACGGCACGCGTATCGGCGCCGACGCCTTCGTGTTCGCCTGCGGGCCGTGGATGGGCAAGGTCTTCCCCGAGGTGATGAAGAACCGCACGAGCCTGCCGGTGGGCCACGTCTGCTACTTCGGCCCGCCGATGGACGACACGCGCTTCACCCATCCCAACATGCCGAGCTGGAACGTGCCCGGCGTGACGGGATGGGCCGCGTTGCCGACCGACTCGCACGGGTTCCGGGTGCGGGGCGCGATCGCGCCGCCCGCACCGCCCACGCCGCCTGGCGAGGCCCCCGCCGCGCCGCCGCCCCCGCCGCCGCAGGTGCGCGCCGACCCGGCCCAGCAGGACCCCGACACGAGTTCGCGCTGGACCAACGCCGACCGGGTCGATGGATCGCGCAACGTCCTGAAGAAGTACTTCCCCGCGATGGCCCTCGCGCCGCTGCTCTCCACGCGCGCCTGCCACTACGAGATCAGCGTCAACCGGAACTTCATCGTGGACAAGGTGCCGGGCGCGGAGAACGCGTGGATCACCGGCATGGGACAGGCCGAGGGTTTCAAGTTCTCGATCGTGCTCGGCGAGTACGCGGCCTGGCGGGTGATGGGGAATGCGGGCGACCCGGCGATCGCCGAGGCGTTCAAGTATCCCGCCAACGAGTATCCGCCGACGCCGCCGTCGCGCGGGGAGGACGACGCATGATCCGCCGCACCGGCTCTCTCTCGTGCACGCCGCGCGGTGTCGCCGCGCTCCTCGCGTTCGCCGCGCTCCCGCTCTCCGCCGCCGCGCGCGCGGAGGCGCAGGTCGCGCCCGTGAACGACCGTCCCAACCCGTACACGACCGTCGAAGGTTGGGCGAAGATGCCCGCCGGTCGCGTCTGGGGTTCCACGAGCGCCGTCGCGATCGACCGCGACGGCCAGAGCGTCTGGGTCGCCGAGCGCTGCGGCCAGAACTCGTGCGTCGGGTCGGACCTCGATCCGGTCCTGCTCTTCGACAAGGACGGCAACCTCGTGCGCTCGTTCGGCAAGGGGATGATCAACTGGCCGCACGGCATCCATGTCGATCGCGAAGGGAACGTCTGGATCGTGGACGGGCGCGACAATCGCCCGCCCGCGCCCCGTCCGGGACAGCCCGCGCCGGCCACGCCCGCGCCGATGCCCGCGCGCGCGTTCGGCCATCAGGTGATCAAGTTCTCGCCCACCGGCGAGGTGCTCCTCCGCCTCGGCACCGACGGTGGCGCGCGCGAGCCGGGGTTCTTCTTCCAGCCAAACGCCGTGTACGTCGCGCCCAACGGAGACATCTTCGTCGTCGAAGGGCATGCGTCCGGCCCCGAGGCGAACGCGCGCGTGCTCAAGTTCGACCGCACCGGCCGCTTCCTCATGACCTGGGGGAAGAAGGGGACCGGGCCGGGCGAGTTCGACCAGCCGCACGCGCTCGCGATGGACTCGCAGGGACGGCTCTTCGTCGCGGACCGTTCGAACGACCGCATCCAGATCTTCTCGCAGGACGGCCGGCTGCTCGACACCTGGACCCAGTTCTCGCGCGCGAGCGGGCTCTTCATCGACGCCAACGACGTGCTCTACGCCGCCGACTCCGAGTCGGGGTCGATCGAGCCGCGCCGTCCCGAGTGGCAGCGCGGGATCCGCATCGGGAGCGCCCGGACGGGAGAGGTGACCGCCTTCATCCCGGATCCGGTGACCACCACCCGCAACACGAGCGCGGCCGAAGGGGTGGCCGTCGACGCGCGCGGGAACATCTACGGCGCCGAGGTCGGACCGCGGGCGCTCAAGCGATACGAGAGGAAGCGATGAACGGCGAAGGCTCGAGGATGAAGGGGGAAGGGGGAACGGCGAACAGCTCCCGTCTCGGGGGCATGACGAGGCTGGCCTTCGTCCTCCTCCTCGCGTCCGCCGTCGCGTCGCCGCTGGCGACGTCGCTCGCCGCCCAGCGCCGCATCGGGATGATCCCCGTCGGCGCGAGCGAGCTCCGCGACACGGTCGCGCTCTACTCGACGGATCGCGCCGCGCTCGGCCGCCGCTGGACGGTGGAGTTCTCGCCCGCGCGGCGCGCGCGCTTCGCGGCGTTCTACGAGGACTGGCGCGGCCGGCTCCGGCGGATCGCCTTCGACCGGTTGAGCCAGGAAGGGAAGATCGACTACGTGCTGCTGGAGTCGAAGGTGAAGGCCGAGCAGGCGCAGTTGCGGCGCGAGGAGAAGCTCGCGGGGGAGATGGCCCCGCTCGTGCCGTTCGCCGCGGTGATCACCGACCTCGAGGAGAAGCGCCGCCGCTTCGAGCCCGTGGACGCGCCGGGCTCGGCGCGCGCGCTCGCGAAGCTCGCTGCCACCGCCGACTCGCTCACCCGCGCGGTGCGCGCGAAGCCGGCCAACAGCGCCACGCGCCCCGAGCGCATCGTCGCCCTGCGCACGGTCGGGTACCTCGATGACCTCCAGGGGACCCTGCGCAACTGGAACCGCTTCTACTCCGGCTACGACCCCGAATACACGTGGTGGACGGCGGACCCGATGCGCCGCGCGAACACGGCGCTGACGAACTACCAGAAGGCGATCCGCGAGGCGATCATCGGCCAGCGCGACGGGCAGGAGGAGCCGATCATCGGCGACCCGATCGGCCTGGACGGTCTGCGCGAGGACCTCGCGGCGGAGATGATCGCCTACGAGCCGCAGGAACTGATCGATCTCGCCGAACGCGAGTTCGCCTGGATCGAGACCGAGCAGAAGAAGGCGGCCCGCGAGATGGGCTTCGGCGACGACTGGCGCGCCGCGCTCGAGAAGGTGAAGCAGGCCTACGTGCCGCCCGGCGATCAGCCCGAGCTCATCCGCCGCCTCGCACGCGAGGCGATCGCGTTCATCACGTCGAAGGACCTCATCACCGTGCCGCCGCTGGCCGACGAGATCTGGCGCATGGAGATGATGACCCCGCGCCAGCAGCTCGTCTCGCCCTTCTTCCTCGGCGGCGAGATCATCCAGGTCTCGTACCCGACCGACAGCATGGCCGATGCCGACAAGCTCATGTCGATGCGCGGCAACAACCCGCACTTCTCGATGGCGACGGTGCACCATGAGCTGATCCCGGGGCACCACCTGCAGGGCTACATGACGTCGCGCTACAACACGCACCGCGGCGCCTTCGGCACGCCGTTCTGGACCGAGGGGTGGTCACTCTGGTGGGAGATGCTCCTGTGGGACCAGGGCTTCCCGAGGACCCCCGAGGACCGGATGGGGATGCTCTTCTGGCGCTCGCACCGGCTCGCGCGGATCATCTTCTCCCTCAAGGTCCACCTGGGGCAGATGACGCCGCAGGAGGCGATCGACCTCCTCGTCACGCGCGTCGGCCACGAGCGCGCGAACGCGGAGGCGGAGGTGCGCCGGTCGTTCAACGGCACCTACTCGCCGCTCTACCAGGCGGCCTACATGATGGGCGGACTGCAGATCCGCGCGCTCCACCGCGAACTGGTGGGCGGCGGGCGGATGACGAACCGCGAGTTCCACGACGCCATCATGCAGGGCGGACGGATGCCGATCGAGATGGTGCGGGCGCGGCTCACGGGGGCGGCACTGTCACGGGACTATCGGGCGAGCTGGAAGTTCATCCAGTAACGGCGATGTGAGTCATGAGTGGTGAGCCGTGAGTCGCACGGCGACGCGGGATGCGAAGAGGGGCGGCGCCGATCACTCGGCACCGCCCCTCTTCGCATCGCACTTCAACTCACCGCTTACAGCTCACATCGCCGTGGCCGTTCAAGGCAACCGGAGCGCCACGAGAGCCGCCGTCGTCCCCGCCCCCGTCGCGAACACGATGTACTGCTTCCCCTTGTGCAGGAACGTCATCGGCATCGCGGTCGTCTTGGCCGGGATCTCGACCGCCCCCACCTGCGCGCCGGTGTTCTTGTCCACCGCGAAGAGCATCGGCTTCGCCCCGGGCACGCCGCCCGAGCGGCCGGTCCCGTAGATCACGAGCGTCCTCGTGTTGATCACCTGCGGCTGCTGGCCGCCGGCGGGCCGCGGCGGGAGCTGGACGCCCGCGAAGAGCGGATGCGTGCTCGTCGTCGGCACCATCCCGCCGTTCGGGATCCACCAGCGCTTCTCGCCGACGTTCATGTCGTAGGCGGTGATGCCGCCGAACTGCTTCGGCTTGAGGATCGAGACGCCGCCGATCGTCGCGATGTTGCCGCGCCCCTCGAACCCGCCGCCTCGCGACGTCGGTGGCGTGTAGCCCGGCGGCGGGGCGATCGCGCCGATCAGGCCGCAGTTGTCGCGCGGCGAGCTGTAACGGAACTCCGAGCAGGGATCCTTCTGCAGCGTGATGGTCGAGAGGCCGCTGATCGAGGCGACGTACATCATCCCCGTGGTCGGGTCCACCGCCGCGCCGCCGTCGATGTTCACGCCGCCCGAGGCGCCCGGCGCGTACCACGCGCAACGCGTGCCGGTCGGGCTCGACCCGTCGCTCAGCACGGCGGGGATGAAGTACGGGCCCATGCGGCAGGTGCGCGCGCGGGCGAGGGCCGAGTCGCGGATGGCCGGCGTGTAGTCGATCAGGTCGCTCTCCTGCAGCCCCTGCTGCGAGTACGGGGCGGGCTTGGACGGGATCGGCTGCGTCGGCCAGGTCCGCTCCCCGGGCACGTCGCTCTGCAGCACCGGCGTCTCGACGATCGGCCAGATGGGCTCGCCCGTCACGCGATCGAAGGTGTACAGCCAGCCCTGCTTCGTCGCCTGCGAGATCGCCTTCCGCCGGCGGCCGTCCACCGTGATGTCGAGCAGGTTGGGCGCCATCGGCGTGTCGTAGTCCCAGATGTCATGGTGCACCATCTGGAAGTGCCACTTCCGCACGCCGGTCCGCGCGTCGAGCGCGACGAGCGAGTTGCCGTAGAGGTTCGCGCCCGGGCGATGGCCGCCGTACTCGTCCATCAGCGGCATGCCGACCGGGATGTAGACCATGTTGAGCTCGGGGTCGCCCGAGTAGGTGGCCCACGCGTCGTTCTTGCCCACGCCCTCGGTGCCGATCCTCGAGCCGTTCTCCCACGTCTCCGCGCCGAACTCGCCGGGCTGCGGGACGAGGTTGAACTTCCAGAGCTGGCGCCCGGTGCGCACGTCGAAGCCGCGGATGAAGCCCGGGATGTTGCGGACGCGGATCGGGTAGTAGCCGTGGATGCTCGAGTTGCCGACGACGATCACGTTGTTGATGAGGATCGCCGGCGAGCTCGCCGCGATCTGGCCGTTCACCGGGTCGATGCCGACCGTGCCGTCGGCGCCGATCTTCTTCACCGGGTCCCAGGTCTCGCCGGGGCGCGCGCGACGCGCGGGCGCGGCGTCGGAGATCACGAGCGAGCCCGAGTCATCCACCGCGAGCGGCACGAGCGGGAAGCCGAGCCCGTCCATCAGGTCCACCACGCCGTTCTTCCCGAAGCGCGGATCGGGGAGCCCGGTCTTCGCGTCGAGCGACACCATGTGGTAGCCCGGCGTCACGACGATGATCCGCTCCTCGCGGCCGTCCGTCCAGTACGACGGGCCGCGCCCCGCGAACTGCCGCGGCGCCTTCTGCCAGCGGATCCCCTCCTCGAGCCGGTACATCCAGAGCGTCTCGCCCGTCTCGGGGTCGATCGCCATCACCGAGCGGCGCGTCGTCGCCACCGTGAAGAGCCGGCCGTTCGCGTAGAGCGGCGTCGTCCGGTAGTACTCGTCCGGGCCGAACGTGCCGGCGTTCCACTGCCAGGCGACCTGCAGCTTGTTGAAGTTCGTCGCGTCGATCTGGTCGAGCGGCGAGTAGCGCGTGCTGTGCGCGTCGGCGGCCCAGAAGCGCCATTCGCCGAAGGCGTTGCCGCGCTCGAGGTTCGTCATCACCGGGGTGGTGCCGCCCGGCGCGCTCGCGGGGCGTGTCTGCGCCTGCAGCAGGCCGGGGACGAGCGCGAGCAGGAGCGTGAGGCGTCGAAGGGTCATCGCCGTGGACCGGTGGAGGTGGGGACGGTGCGGACGGAATCGAAACGGATGCGGCTGAGCGCGAGCGAGTCCATGGGGAGCGGACGATCGCCGGCGGGCATGCCGTTGGCGCGCACGAGGAACGCGACCGCGAGCAGGTACTCCTCGTCGGACAGGCCCCCGGGATCGTTCTTCGGCATCTCGTTCTTCACGTAGGCGAAGAGCGAGGCGAGGTCCCGCCCGATCCACTTGTTCTTGAAGGGCAGGCCGTTGTGCGGCGTGTGGCAGTTGTTGCACGCGCTGGCCCAGAGCTCGCGCCCCTCGTTGGCCTGCTGCGTGGTGTAGACGCCATCCGCGGTCGAGCGCGCCACGCCTTGCGTGAAGCCCTGCGCGGCGACGAGGAGGGCGATGGCAACGAGCGGGACGAGGGGACGCAGGGGCACGGGAGTCAGCGGGGGGTCAGGAGGTCCGGAGGGTCCGGAGAATGTGCCGCAGCGCGAGCCCGAGGGCCAGCGCGAGCGTGAGCAGGAGGGCGAACCGCATCAGGCCGAGGGCGAACGTCCCGTCCATCACCGGCCAGGCGAACTGCGCCCGGTACTCGGCGAGCGTCGCGGCCCGGTCGGTCATCCAGTGCCACGCCGTGTGCGCCACGAACGCCGAGCCCACGATCGTGACCAGCCGCTCGCGGTCAGCCCCCACGTGCGCGTGCATCCAGCGGAGCAGCGGGAGCGCGAGGGCGAGGACCAGCAGCTGCCCGAGCTCCACCCCCACGTTGAACGAGGCGAGCGCCATCACCAGATGTCCGCCGGCGAACTGGAGCTGCTCGCCGAGCGCGAAGGAGAAACCGAAGCCGTGGACCAGTCCGAAGACGAACGCGATCGCCCACCGCCGCTCGAGCCGGTCGGCGGGCAGCAGGATGTTCTCGACGGTCAGCCAGACGATCGACGCGGCGATCAGCACCTCCACCAGTGGCGGGAACCACCCCGCGGTCGGCGCGAGGCCGAGGGCCGAGGCGCCCAGCGTGAGCGAGTGCGCCAGCGTGAACGCCGTCACGATCGCGACGAGCGACCGCCAGCGGCGGACGGGGAGCACGAGGCAGAGCACGAAGAGCAGGTGGTCGATCCCGCCGAGGATGTGGCGGAAGCCCTCGGCGACGAAGCGCCGCACGGCGTCGTGCCAGCGGGGCGCGAGGGCGATGCGGTCGGGGTTCCCCTCGTAGATCAGGATCCGGTCCCGGCCGTCGGCACCGATGAGATGCAGCACGCTCGTCGTGCGAAGCCCGAGGTGCGCGAGCTGCGGATGCAGCACGAGCCGCGCGCCCGCCGCCGGCAGGGTGACCTCGAGCCGCACGTCGAACAGGGCCTGCCGCCACTGCAGCGTCGTCTCGTCGGCGAGCGGCGCGCGCGCGAACCGGGCCAGCGCGGCCGCGAACGACTCGAAGCTGCGATCGCTCGGGATGGCGAGCGCGGTCGCCACCACGCGCGGACGGCCGAGCGGGACCCCGTCGGCGTCGAGCGCCAGGTAGTCGGCGAGCCATTGGGTCGCGGCCGTCGCGAGGAGCGGCCGTACCCGCACCAGGTCGAGCGACCCGTCCGGACGGAGCGGGAACTCCACGTCGCGCATCGCCTCGAGCGGCACCCGCAGCAGCAGGTCCACGCGCGTGCCCTCGGGGCGCACGTAGCCGAGCACCGCGACCCGCTGGGGGATCTCGTGGGCGGACAGCGCCCGCGGCAGCAGCGGCTGCGCCAGCAGCGCCGTGGCGAAGGCGAGGAGGAGTCGTCTCTGGTGCATCACGCCGGGGAGATATAGCATTGGCCCCGTCCGCGCACAGGCTCATCACGCGACTCGGGGGAGTGGGACATGCCACGCAAGACTACGGTGATCACGGTCGCGGTGCTGGGCGCCGCCGCCCTCTCGCTCGCCCTCGGCCAGCGCGAGCTCTCCGCCACGCTCGAGCGGCAGGTGCAGGCGCCGTACTTCGAGGTCGATCCCCTCTGGCCCAAGCCGCTCCCCAACGGGTGGCTCCTCGGCATGGTGATCGGCGTGGGGGTGGACGCCCGCGACCATGTGTTCATCGTCCACCGCGGGCAGGCGACGCTCAATGCCCGCACCGAGGGCGGCTACGCGAAGGTCGGCCCCTGCTGCAGCGCGGCGCCGCCGGTGCTCGAGTTCGACCCCGAGGGCAACCTCGTGAACTCCTGGGGCGGCCCCGGCGAGGGCTACGTCTGGCCCGGCTCCAATCACGGCATCACCATCGACCACCTTGGCAACGTCTGGATCGGCGGCAACGGCGCGCGCGACTCGGTGAACATGGCCGACTCGCACATCCTCAAGTTCACGCACGAGGGGCGCTTCCTGCAGCAGATCGGCATCCCCGGGCAGCCGACCAACTCCAACTCGATGACCTCGTTCGGCCGCGTCGCCAAGGTGAGCTTCGACGCGGCGGCCAACGAGGCCTACGTCGCCGACGGCTACGGCAACAAGCGGGTCGCGGTGCTCGACATGGCCACCGGCGCCATCAAGCGCTACTGGGGCGCCTACGGCAACGCGCCGAGCGACTCGAACTACGGGCCCTACGACCCGGCGAAGCCGCTCATCCCGCAGTTCCGCACCCCGGTCCACTGCGCCGAGCCCTCCACCGACGGCCTGGTCTACGTCTGCGACCGCGTCAACAACCGGATCCAGGTCTTCACCAAGGCCGGGAAGTTCGTGAAGGAGGTACAAGTCGCCCCACTCACGCGCGGCGACGGCGCCGTGTGGGACATCGCCTTCTCCCGCGACGCGGCGCAGAAGTATCTTTACCTGGCGGACGGCAAGAACGAGCGCGTCTACGTGATGGACCGTCAGTCGCTCGAGATCCTCACGATGTTCGGCGATGGCGGGCGGCAGCCGGGGCAGTTCTTCGCGGTGCACTCCATCGCGACGGACTCCAAGGGCAACATCTTCACGACCGAGACCTACGAGGGGAAGCGTTTGCAGCGATTCGTCTATCGCGGGATCCGTCCCGTGTCGCGCCGGGACCAGGGTGTCCCGTGGCCCGCCCGCCCATGAGCGTGATCCTCCAGCCTGAACGCCGGGGAGTCCCGGACCGCCGGCAGGGCGAGCGACGCGAACCCGAACTGCGCTTCGGCGGACGGCGCGTCGCCGACCGCCGCGCCTCGGGCCGCCGGGATGCCGATCGCCGGACCGCCGAGCGGCGGCGCGGCGATCGCCGCGTGGGGCCGCGCCGCGAGCGGCGCAGCTCCGGCGCCGTCAGGGTGCTATGACCGTGCGGAGCGGCGCGGTGTAGGCCTCGAGCTCATCGAGCACGCCGTTCACCGCCGCCGCCTCCAGCGGCACGCTCCGCACCACCACATCCGTCAGGTCGAGGCGCTTGGTCCGCGCCAGCTCCAGCAGCAGCGGGAGCTCGGCGAGCAGGTGGTCGTTCGACCCGATCAGCTCCGTCTCGGGGCCCAGCAGCTCGCGATAGGTGTCGAGCTCCATCGGCGTGCGCGAGAGCCCCGCGATCACCGCGCGCCCCTGCACCGCGCACATCTGGATCGCCTGCCGCATGGTGAGCGGCGAGCCGACGAACTCGAGCACCACGTCCGCGC
>JBGATT010000073.1:0-15561 GCA_044229035.1 Gemmatimonadaceae bacterium
GCCCGCCCGTCCCGGCGCCGCCCCCCCGTCCTCGTCGCGACGCTCGTCGGCGCCCTCCTCCTCGCCTGCGGCGAGAAGGCCCCGCAGAGCGAGGTCCCGGCGACCCCGGCCGACGCGCACATCTTCGCGCACGAGCCGAGCGGCGTCGGGCTCGAACTGCCGGCGCTCTGGGCGGGGCGCTTTCGCACGACCGATTCGATCACCGCGCCGGTCCAGGGCCTCGAGCGGGAGCTTCGCATGCGGCTCATCCGGGGCGATTCGTCACTGGTGGCCGAGCCGCTGCTCGTCGTCCGCGTCTTCTCGAATGCCGGCTGGGATGCCGTCCCGCCGGACTCGGCGGGCGCCTGGTGGGGGACCGTGGTCGCGAAGGACGCGGCGCGGACGGTGGCGGTGCGGCCAGCGCCGGGGAACCCGCTCGCCGCCGATCAGCCGGACGCGGCGACCTTCGACTCGCTCATGATCTCGCTGCTCGGGCGGCAGATGAAGGCGTCGTTGCGGGCGCCTCGATGATGAAGGAGCAAGGGTGAAGGAGGAAGGAGTCGCCCCCTTCACCCTTCACCCTTGAGCCTTCATCCTGCCCGGTCCCGCCGCACCTGCAGCTTCTTCCCCTTGATCGTCGTCGCGTTCAGTCCGGCGACGATCGTGTCGGCCATGTTCGCCGGCACCTCGACGATCGAGTGGCGGTCCCAGATCGTGATCGCGCCGATCGCGCTCGAATCGAGCCCGAGTTCGTTGGTGATCGCGCCGACGAGGTCGCCCGGCCGGATCTTGAGCTTCCGGCCCGCGCCGACGTAGAGCTTCGCGACCTCCCACCCTGGCGTCGGGCGCTTCGCCTTCGGGCCCTCCTTCGCGACCTTCTCGAGCTTCCGCTCCTTCCGCACCGCCTCGCGCTCGCGCGCCGGGTGCTTCTCCTTGTGGGTCGCGGCCGTCGGGATCTCCGGCTCGTTCTTGTCCGGCTCGCCCGCGGTCTGCTTGATCGCCGCCGCCGCGATGTCCATCAACTCGAACTCCTCGGCGAGCGCGGCCACCACCGGCCGCCACTGCTCGAGTCCGCCGCCGAGGATCACCTCGCGCAGCGCGGCCTGCGTGAGCTCCATCCGCCGCGACTTGAGGTCGGCGACGGTCGGGAGCTGCGCGACCTCGATCGGCACCTTCGTCACGCGCTCGATGTTCTTGAGCATCCAGTGCTCGCGCGGCTCGGCGAGCGTGATCGCGATGCCGGTGCGCCCGGCGCGCCCCGTGCGGCCGATGCGATGGACGTAGCTCTCCGTCGCGGAGGGCACGTCGTAGTTGAAGACATGCGAGACGTGGGACACGTCGAGCCCGCGCGCCGCGACGTCGGTCGCGATGAGCAGCTCGCTCGTGTGTGCGCGGAACTTCTTCATCACGCGGTCACGCTGCTCCTGCGAGAGCCCGCCATGCAACGCCTCGGCGTGGTAGCCGCGCCCGTTCAGCGTCTCGGTGAGCTCGTCCACCTCGGTGCGCGTGCGGCAGAAGACGATCGCGCTCGACGGCTGCTCCACGTCGAGGATCCGCGCCAGTGCCGCCTGCTTGTGCGCGCGCGAGACGACGTACGCGATCTGCCGCACCTTGGCCACGTTCCCCGCCTTCACCGCGGCGGTGTCGATCCTGATCACCTGCGGGTCGCGCAGGTGCTTCTTCGCGATCTCGGCGATGCGCGGCGCGAGGGTCGCCGAGAAGAGCGCGACCTGCTTCTCCGCCGGCGTCGCGGCGAGGATCGCCTCGAGGTCCTCGGCGAATCCCATGTCGAGCATCTCGTCGGCCTCGTCGAGCACGACCATCTTGACGTGCGCGAGGTGCACCGTCTTGCGGCGGATGTGGTCGAGTGCGCGTCCGGGCGTCGCGATCACCACATCGGCACCGCGCTTGAGCGAGCGGATCTGCGTCTCCATCGACGCGCCGCCGTAGATCGGCACGGCGACCGCGCCGAGTCCCTTGCCGTACCGATGGATCGCCTCGGCGACCTGCATCGCGAGCTCGCGCGTGGGCACGAGCACGAGCGCCGCGGTGCGTTCGCGCGGCGGCGCGTCAGGGGAGAGCTTGTGGAGGAGCGGGAGCGCGAAGGCAGCCGTCTTGCCCGTCCCCGTGGCCGCCTGCGCGAGCACGTCGCGCCCGGCGAGCATCGGCGGGATCGCCGCGCTCTGGATGGGCGTCGGTTCCTCGTATCCCAGCGCGGTGAGCGCGGTGAGCACGCGCGGATCGAGGTCGAGCGACGTGAAGCCGGCCATGGGTCCTTCGGGGCGAGAGGGCATCGGTAAAGATAACCTCGGAGGCCCGGTTCCCTCGCCTTCCCCCGCCTGCGGCGCCCTGGTCAGGCCAGCGGCAGGTCCCGTTCGGCACCGGACATCGCGTCATGCAGCGCGCGGACGGCATCCGCCTGCGGATCGGCGGGCCCCTCGCCGAATTCCGCGATGAAGCGGCAGCTCGCGTGACCCTGCGAGGCCCGTTCGTACATGGCCACCCACCCTTCGCGTTGCGGCATCCGCTCGGGCTTGATCGGCCACGCTGCGTGCGCGGGTCCCAGGTGCTTGGTGATCCCCACGCGCCAAGGCTTGGGGCTCACGCGCGCGCGGAAGCACCGCTGCCGCGTGCACATCCGCACATAGATGGGGTCCACGCCGAGCGCGTCGAAGCACCGTGCGACCTCGGGGTCGTCGCTGGCGTATGTGCGGTGCACGGCGAGGAGCCGGAACCCCGCCGGCGTCCGGTAGAGCCGCCACTTCGCGCGTGGTTGGGTCGCCGCCCAGGAACGGATGCGCTCCTCGGCGGCGACCCACGGATCCTGCGCCAGCTTCGGCGCGACGAGGCGCAACAGGCCGCCGAAGGTGTTGCGCATGGTGGCCGCGAAGCCCTCGGTGCGCACGTCGACGTCGGCGAAGAGCACGTTCGGCGTGTTGAGGCAGCGCGCGCCGTAACTGTTGCGCGTGATGATCGTGTCGCCGTGCCGCTCGAGGATCTCCTCGCGGATGGGCACGCCGTCGGCGCCGTTGTAGGCGCGCTTGTACTCGAAGCGGGCCGTCGTCCCGCTCGCCTTGAACGCGGCGAAGGCCTCGCGGGCGCGGTCATCGGCGTGCGCCTGCGCGGCGGCCTGGCTCTCGTCCGACCAGCCGAAGCGACGGATGGTGACCTGCTTCCCGTCGCGCTTCTCGTGGACGCGGCCCTCGGCCCAGAATGCCGGGACGATCATCGCGCTGCCTCGTAGGCCTTCCGGAGCCAGGCGATGAGCTCCTTGTCCACGCCCGTGGCACTCTCCAGCCGCACGCGATGGGTGCACATGCTGTTCCAACTGCCGGCCGCCTCGAGCCGTCCTGAGGCCGCGACGCCCTTCAGCACCAACCCGATGTCCATGCGCGTGGTGGTAGAGGGCTGGATGAGACCGAACTGCTTCGCCCGACGCAGGCTGACGTACGCCTTCTTCGGGGCGAACTCGACATCGGGGCCGAAGCCGCCGATCGCCTTCGCCACCGCGTCATACAACGGCCTGAGCGCACTTTTCCCCCCCGCATACTGCTCCGCGACCAGGTCACCGGCGTCGGCGTTGATCGCCCCCGTGTCGAGGAACATGTGCGCGACGAGATTCGCGTACCCGTGCCCCAGCCCATGTTCGGTCTTGAGGTACGCCACGATCTTCCCGTGCTTCGTCTCCCCGCTCGCCTTCGCGAGCTTCTTCCACGCGTCGAGATCCTTGCCTGTCTTGGCCTTGAGGTTCGCGACCATCGACTGGGTCTCCGCATTCGGATCGGCCACGCGAACCTCCTATGCCTTCGCCGGCGCGCGCACGCCATACCGCTGCGTCGCGAAGCCGACGATGAGGCCCACCAGCGATCCGGGGATGAGGATCTCCCAGAAATAGACCGCGCCCGTGTTCGGATCCTTCCCCATCGCGAATGGCAGGGCGAAGAGCGCACCCATGGCCAATCCGAAGAGGACGCCGGCCGTGACGTTGCTCACCTTGCGCGAGAACCAGCCGATCAGCAGCCCGGCGACGAGTCCCTTGCTCATCGAGCCGAGCACGATCGCGACGATGTGCGGCGCGACCTCCGGCGCCGACACCAGGGCCGTGAGTCCGTCGAGCGCACCGAGCACCGTGCCGAGCACCAATCCCAGCAACACCTTGTTCATCTCGCCTCCCGAGAATCCGGTGGCGCGACATGCGCCCCGTTCCGTCCTTTCTGCCGTTCGGTAGGCCAACCTTTGGATCCCTTCAGATCCCCCGCCAGATGAGGATCACCGTCCGCACCACGGCATACGTGAGGAGCAGCAGGATCGCGACCTGATGCCGACGCGCGAAGCGCCACGCGACCTCGAAGGGCCCTTCATGGTGCGCCGAAACGGGCTCCCCGTCCAGCCATCGGCGCAGATCCTCGGCGAGCGCGAGCACGTCGGGATATCGATGACCCGCTTCCGGATCCGTTGCGCGCGTCACCACCGCCCTCAGGGCCCGCGGCACCGGGTCGGCGTGGACTTCGAGCGCTTCGCGTAGCATCACACCGAGCGAATAGACATCGGCGCGCGCATCCACCGCCGCTCCGGCCGCCTGTTCCGGCGCCATGTAGCCAGGGGTGCCCACGGCCGTCCCGGCGGCGGTGAGGTCTCGAGGCGCATCCATCGCGGACTCGACGTTCACGATGGACGGACCCGGAGCCGAGGGGGTCGGCGACGCCTCGCCGAGCGGCTTCGCCACGCCCCAGTCGAGGACGAGCACCTCGCCGAACCGCCCGATCATGACGTTCCCCGGCTTGAGGTCGCGATGCACGATGCCCTGTCCATGCGCGAACGCCACCGCCTCGGCGACGCGGCGCAGCGTGCGGAGCAGTTCGCTCCGCGAGATCCCCGACCGCGCGTGCTCGTCGAGCCGGGCCCCGTCGATGAGGCGCATCACGTAGTACGCGCGACCATCCTCGAGCAGGCCCGCGTCATGGATGGCGACGATGCCCGGGTGCTCGAGGCGTGCGAGAATGCGCGACTCGCGGAGGAGCCGCTCGGCGTTCACGCCCGCCGAGGCCTCTCGCGCGAGGAGCTTGATCGCCACCTCGCGGCCGAGCCGCTCGTCCACCGCCCGATGGACCTCACCCATCCCGCCGCGGCCCAGCAACCCGGAGAGCACGTAGCGGTCGGCGATGCGCGCCGGGACCGCGAGCTGCGCGCGGATGCGCGCAAGAGCGCCGTCGGCGATCGATCGTGAGGCGACCTCGTGGCTCACGGCGCCTCGCCCGTGAGCGCGCGCACCTCGTCGCGATACTCGGCCTCTCCCCCCGTCAACAGACGCAGCGTCGCCAGCACGTGCTCGCGCATCCGGCGCCGTGCCCAGGCGAGGTGGTTCGTCACCTGGGTGACGGGTTCGCCGTACTCGGCGGCGAGTGACGCGTACGTGGGGCGCTCAGCGTCCGGGAGGTCAGTCAGGTCGTAGCGCGCATAGAGCCGCCAGGCGACATCCTTGCCCTCAGTGAGACATTCCTCGCGTAGCCGCTCGACCGCGATCGCGAGCACGCTGCGCGCCCACTCGCGTTCGAAGTGGCGTTCGATCTCGTCTGGCGCCCCAAGCAGGGGCTCGACCTCATCGAGGGAGAGGTGTTCGACGGCACCGCCGCGCTTGAGTCGGCGCGCGTCCCGGCGCGCCGAACGCACGAACTCGTCGAGGCACCCACGCAGGAAGGGCCGGAACCGGCCGCGCACCGGATCGTAGCGGCGGAACCATCCCTTCTCCACGGCCGACGCGAGGAAGTCCTGGGTGAGATCCTCCGCATCCTCGGGCTCGAGATGCCAGCGCAACGCGAGCAGCGCGGCGACGGGCGCGCGATAGACGCGGCAGATGAGGTCGAGCGCACGTCCCCGGTCGGCTTCCTCATCCGAGGCCAGTGCCGCGACGAGCGTGTCGCGGGTCTCCGGAAGCCGCGCGCTCACCCCGCCTGAGGTGCCGCGTGCCGCTGCATCCGCCGCAGGTCGCGGAACCCGATCATCCGCTTGTTCGCCTCGTCCCACAGCGTGAGGCGGAGCGAGCGCCAGGCGGTCCAGAACGTGAGGACCGGCGCCTCGGTGAAGATCGGGTTCTCCTCGTGCGCGCGCTTGAGCCGGTAGTTCGGGATCTTGGGGCCCAGGTGATGCACGTGGTGCAGGCCGATGTGCCCCGTGAACCAGTTCATCCAGCCGGGCAGGCGCAGGTGCGACGAACCGGTGATCGCCGCCGTCGCGTAGTCCCACTGCTGCCCGCGCTCCCAATACGCCTCTTCGAACTGGTGCTGCACGTAGAAGAGCCAGATGCCGAACGCGCCGGCGAGGTACATCGCGGGATAGTAGATCAGGAAGACCGACTTCCATCCGGCCACGAGCACGAAGAGCCAGGTGAGGCCCACGAGCGCGAAGTTGGTCATCCAGATGTTCCACTGCTGCTTCGCGCCGGTCGCGGGGCCGTTGAGCTTGAAGCGCTGCAGGAGCATCAGGTGCAGCGGTCCGATGCCGAAGAGCACGAACGGATGACGGTACATCCGGTACTTGAGCTGCCCGAAGCGGGAGAGCTTGCCGTACTCCTCGACCGTCAGCGTCGTGATGTCACCGAATCCGCGATGGTCGAGGTCGCCCGCCGAGGCGTGGTGGATCGCATGCTCGCGCCGCCACTGCGCGAAGGGCGTGAAGGTGAGCACGCCGGTGACGAACCCGACGGTGTCGTTGGCCTTGTTCCACGGCAGGAAGCTGCCGTGGGCGCAGTCATGCATGATGATGAACGTGCGCGTCAGCATCCCCGTGATGGGGAGGATCATCAGCACGGCCGCCCAGGGCGCGCGGCCCATGAGCCAGTGCGCGACCCAGAGCGCGGCGCAGAGAAGGCCGAGCGTCACCACCACCTGGCGCATCGAGCGGATCGCGTCCGGGCCCGAGTAGCGCCCGATGATCTTGCGCCACTCGCTCGCCTCGAAGCGCCGGATGGGTCCGGGATTCGTACCCTGTGCCTTCGCCATCGCATGCGCTCCCGTTTGGGGTCTGTATACGCTGTACGCTCGACCGGGCCGAACCGCTGGCCGGACGGTCAGTTGATGCTGTTCAGCGTTATGTTGAAGACGAGGATTGAGTTCCCCGGGATACCACCGGTGCCGGAGCTGCCGTAGCCGAGATGCGGCGGGATGATCACCTGCCGCACGCCGCCGACGCGCATGCCGCGCACGCCTTCGTCGTAGCCGGGGATGACCGCGCCCGTCCCCGTGTTGAACGTGAACGTGCCGCTGTCGAACTCGAGCCCCGAGCGCAGGTAGCCCACATACGCGTTGGTCAGGGAGACCACGCCGGTGGCAGGCACGGTCGCGCCGCTCCCCACGGTGATGTCCCGGTAGTAGAGCCCGGTGGACGTCTTGGTCGAGTTCGCGAGGTCCACACCGAGCGATGCCGCGAAGTTCGCGGTCTCGATGTCCGGGGCCACAGGTCCCGATTCGGTGCAAGCGGCCAGCGAGAGGGCGGCCAGGAACGGCAGAGCGAGGAGAAGTCGGCGCATGCGGAGGTTCGGATTGGAGAGGTGAGGCCTGGGGAATGATACCCGCCCCACAGTGCCCCGGACGAGGCCGACGCCGGGGATCCCGTGCCCTCAATGCGGCCCGGCGGACCCCGTCGAACGGTTGGTCCCGCGCACCACATCCACCCGGAGCTCGGTCCAGCCGGTCAGCTGGTAGTACTGGACCACCACGTCATGCTTTCCCGGGGTGAGTCCGGCGTACATCACCTCGGAGCCGCCGGGCTCACGGCGCTCGGCGACGGTCGCCCCGTCCACGATCACGCGCGCCGCATCATCGCTGATGACGCGCAGGAGATGCGCACCGGCCGGCACGTCGATCGTCGCGCGTGCCTCGAGCGCCCAGCGCTCCTGCGGCAGCCCGAAGCGCGGCCGGAACCACTGGTGGTCGAGCCGCGCGTCCCGCCGCTCGAGGAGCGGCGTGCCGGCGAGGATCGCGTCGAGATTCCCGCCGCGGCGCGGCGGATCCTGCAGCGTGTCGGTCCACGCGAAGTAGCGCACGCGCCAGTCGGTCCGTGGCGCGCGCCGTTCGAACCCGAATCGCACCGGCACGCCGGCCGCGGAACGCACGCCACGGGGCGACCGCGTGGCCGCGCCCACGTACTCGAGCGTCACCATCCAGTCGTGCTCACGATCGGCCTGCGGACGCACCACGAGTGTGTCGCCGATGCGTCCGGCACGCGCCGAGACGCCGCGGACGCCCTCCATCGCGACGATGCGCCAGCGCCCCGCGGGACCGAGCGTGCGGAGCGGCACGGCGTCCTGCATGGTGTCGGCGGGCCAGAGTTTTGGCGAACGCCAGTCGAACGGGCCCCATTCGTCCACGACGATCGCCGACCGGTCGCGGCGCGGCCAGGGGGCCGCCGGGATCGCTCTCGGCGTGGAAGCACGCTCGGCGGTGATGGTCGCGGCGATCGAGTCGTACGCCGCACCGAGCCGGTCGCGCGGATCACAGCCGCTGTCGGCGGTCCCGACCGTGTTGCGCGCGCTGTCGAGCGGCGCCGTCTGCGTCACGCGCCACACGGTCTGGTGCGCGGCGAAGCGGTTGTCGACGATCCGGTAGTCGCGGCTCCGCGTATCGCGCTTCTTCGGGTAGACCCAGTCGCCCGGCTCGATGGCGTTGGCCCAGAGATAGAGGGCGGTCGTGTCCCCGCGGAAGGCGTTGCGCGCGATCGTGTTGTCCTGCCCGTGCTCGATCGCGATGCCGATGCGGTTGCGGGCGAAGCAGTTGCCGACGATCGCGCTCTCGAAGCTGTAGCCGCCCCAGACGCCATGGTCGTTCCCCTCGACGACGTTGGCGATGAACCGGTTGCGGCTGAACGTGGCCTCGATGCCGTTCGTCGGCGCGAACGAGAAGTCGTTGCCGAAGTAGAGGTTGTCGTTCGCCCCGCCCTCGCCCGAGTCCATCGTCGACTGGCCCGCCCAGAGGAAGAGCCCGTCGCCGCCATGCGTCACGGAGTTCCACGCCACGACGTTGCGGCTGCTCTGCTCGTACATGAGCAACCCCGCCGAATCCTGCCCTCGCCGATACCAGCCGTGCGAGTAGCCGCGCACGTTGTAGTCGATGCGGTTCCCGATGATGCGGTTCGCGCTCGAGCGATACATCCCGATGCCGAGCCCGGAGTTGAACGCGAACGTGTTCCGTTCGATGACATTCCCGTCGCTGCGCGTCATGAGGAGCGCGTTCATCCCCTGCTCGACGGTGTTGCCGGCGATCACGCCGTCCTGCACGTCCTCGAGGTAGATCGCCGCGCCGAAACGCATCCACTCGCGCTTCTCGTTCTGGTGGAACGAGAGCCAGTCGACGAGGCTCTCGTGCCCGACCTGCGAGAAGAGGCGCGGCTTCCAGTTGTTCGAGAGGTCGTTGTCGCGGAGCGCGAGGCGTCGCGTGCCGCGCGCGAGCACGGCGATGCGATAGCCGCGGATGGTCGCACCGCGAAGCTCGACCCCGTCGCCGCCGTCGATGCGCACCGCCACCCCGGCGGCCTGATCGGGGTCGGCCTCCGCCGCGGTCCCTTCGAGCCGCACCCCGCGCATATCGACGACCACGCCGCTGCCTCGCACGACGACGAGCGCCGAATCGAGCGAGGCCGGCGCCGGGAGCCGGTAGACGCCCGGCCGGATGCGCACCGACTCGGTGATCACCATGCCGGGGGTGAGGGGAAGCGTGCGCGGCGCGCCCTGCGCCCCGGCGAGGCTCGCCGAGGCACCGAGGACCACCGCCACCATTGTTGCCGGACGCAGGCGGATCACAAGTACCTCCTGGGCGGCACGAGCAGCGCCCCGAACAAGAGTCCCGCCGTCAGCGCGAGGAGCGCGGCGAGCACCGCGACGAGCGTGTCGAACCCCACGGTGTAGTCCTTCTCCATCACGAAGCCGAGCGCGCGGAACCCCACGCTGCCCGGCACGAGCAGCATGATCCCCGGCAGGCGCACCAGCGCGCCGGGACGCCCCGCGAAGCGGCCATAGAGGTTCGCGAGCGCGGCGATGGTGAGCGAGGCGAAGAAGACGCCGCCCGCGAAGGTCCCGTCCCCGAAGGTGAGGACGTTCCCCGCGAGGCGCGTGAGCACGTACCCGAGGATCGCGGACCCCATGACGAGCGGCACATCGCGTCGCGCCGCCCGGAAGAGGATCGCGAAGCTCCCCGCGGCCGCGACCGCGGCGACCACCTCCACGAGCATCGGCATCTCGATCGGCGCCGGCGCGCCCGAGGTCCATCCGAGCGCGGCGAGCACCTGCGTCGCCGCCACAGAGCCGAACGTCATCTTGAGCAGCACGGTGAGCGCCCCGGCGAAGCGCGCCGTTCCCGTGACCAGCTGCTGTGTCGCGAGCTCGGTCACCGCCGTCGTGAGCGAGAGCCCGGGCATGAGCACGATCAGCGCCGAGACGATCACGGTCTGCAAGGAGATGGGCGCGACGAAGTGGGCGAAGGCCGTCGCCAGCGTCGTCGCGACGATCGCCGCGACCGCTTCGCTCGCCGCGGCCAGGTGTGGTCGCGTCGCACTCAGCACCGCCAACCACCCGATGATCACGCCGAGCACGAGCGCGACGCCGATGTCGAGCCATCCCGTCCCGAGCAATCCGGCGACCGCGCCCGACGCGAGA
The DNA here is from genome assembly GCA_044229035.1 of Gemmatimonadaceae bacterium. GTDB lineage: Bacteria > Gemmatimonadota > Gemmatimonadetes > Gemmatimonadales > Gemmatimonadaceae > Pseudogemmatithrix. The sequence continues at coordinate 10,625 of JBGATT010000073.1, forward strand.
CCGAATGCGCCGATCACCTGCAGGCGCTCGCCGGGGCGGTCGGCGCGGTCGAGTGCGCGCATCGTCTCCCACGCCTGCTCCACCGTCCGCCGGCCCCCGATCACCTCCTCGGCGATCCGGTCGAGCTGGACGAGCGCGCGCAGGTCGACCTGTCCGGGGTCGAGCCGCAGCACCCGCGTCTGCTGGGTCCCGTGCAGCACGTCGGCATCGGCGAGCGACAGCAGCAGGCCGGTCGGCGTGCTCCACACCTCCGCGCTCACGTGCATCGCCTGCGCCGTGGCCCGCACGGCACCCTCGAGGCGCTGGGAGCTCACCCCGGCGATGTGCAGTCGTCGCGCCAGCTCGGTGAGGAACCGCAGGCGCGCGTCGAGGTCGCCCACCTCGGCCATCGGCGCGGGGACGAGTTCGCTCATCGGGGCCGGACGGCGGTCGGACGCATGGTGCGGAGGGGTGGGAGACTCCCCAATATTATCGCAATGATCTCCTACGACCCGAAGAACTGGATCCGCGTGCTCTTCGACTTCCCGCGCAGTCCGGTCTTCCGCACGCTCTTCTTCGACGTCCTCGGCGCCGGCGCCTGGGCCGCGCTCGTCACCTGGATCGAGCTCGAGGTCGTGGGGATCTCGGTCCCGCTGGGCCCCTCCTTCCTCAGCATCCTCGGCATCATCCTCGGACTCCTGCTCGTCTTCCGGACGAACACGGCGTACGATCGGTGGTGGGAGGGACGGCGGCAGTGGGGACACCTCGTGAACGTCTCCCGCGGCCTCTCGCAGCAGCTGGGGGCGTCACTCGCCGGCGAGGCCCACGTCGCGCGCCGGGCGCGCTACGCGGAGCTGCTCGGCGAGTTCCCGGCGGCGCTCGCCGCGCACCTGCGGCGACGCGGGGGGACCGAGGACTCGCATCGTCCCAACGCGCTCATCGGCGCGCTGCACGCCGAGGTGCAGGCCGACCTCGCGGCGGGGCGCCTCGCGGCAGAGCACCGCATCGCGCTCGCACCGCTGCTCCAGGCGTTCGACGACGTCACCGGCGCGTGTGAACGGATCCGCAACACGCCCATCCCGTTCAGCTACTCGTCGTACATCAAGCAGTTCGTCGTGCTCTACGCCCTCGTGATGCCGTTCGGGCTCGTGCGCGAGTTCGGTTACGGCACCATCGTCGCGAGCATGTTCACCTTCTTCGCGACGATGGGGCTCGAGCTGCTCGCCACGGAGATCGAGGAGCCGTTCGGCACCGACATCAACGACCTGCCACTGGACCAGATCGGCAGCGTCATCGCGCGCGACACGCGCGGCATCCTCGGCGCCGACTAGGCCACGCGCAGGGTCGGCTCGATCGCGATGTCGGCACGGAGCGAGTTGGCGACGTAGCACTGCTCATGCGCCTTGTGGTGCATCGCCATGAACTCCTCCTCGCTCGGCGCCCGCTCCTTGAACGTCACGAGCGGACGGAGCGTGAAGGCGGTCATCGCGTCCCTGCCGCGCTCGTCCTTCGCCATGAGGCCCTCGGGCGAGTCCTCGTAGGACTCGACCGTGAAGCCGGCGGCGGAGCAGTACGAGAGGAAGAAGAGCATGTGGCACGACGCGAGCGCGGCCGCGAGCGCCTCCTCCGGATCGACGGCCGCCGCGACGTGCCACGGGGCACGGACCACATGGGGAGACGCCGAGGCGGGCACGGAGACGCCCTCATCGAACGTCCAGCGGTGTCCGCGTGAGTACTTCTGCCGGAGGAACTCGTCGCTGCCGCGCTGCCAGCTGACCTGCGCGTGATAGGTGGCCATGGGAGGAGGCGGTTGGGGGAGGTTGGATGAGAACTACTGTGGGGGGCAAGCGCGGGAAAGGACCGGGCGGGGAAGGAGCTGGGGCCGATTGCGTCTCGTCCCCTTCGACCTTCATCCTCCCGCCTTCATCGCGTCCGTGCCGCCGAGCACCCGAACCATCCGAAGCGCCCGAGCACGCGCTCGAGCGGACACCAGGCGGTCAGGCTCGACTGGAACAGGTTGAACCCCACGAACGCGGTGAAGAGGTGGAAGCGCGGGTCCACGAACCATCCCAGCGCCACGGAACCCATCACGAACACGCCGGCGATGCGGCGGATCAGCTTGTCATCACACATCGGTCGGTCCCCTAGAAGAATCGTTCGATCGGCAGCACCGCCAGGTGCAACCGTTCACCGGCGGGCAGCGCCTCGGCCTCCTGCTCCATCGCGGCGGCGAGCGCGTCCGCGTTCCCCGCGGGGACCACGCTCATCACCATCGTCGTCTCGCCCGGCCAGGCCCGATTCCCCTCGTGCCGACCGGTCGTCCCCGCCCCCTTGCCGCCGGTGTAGCTCGTCCAGGCGCGGACGTCATGCCGCTCGAGGATCTCCTCCACGCGGCGCGGCGACGGGCCGCTGTACATCAGCATGAACATCTTCATCGTCAGGATTCCCCGGCCGGCTGCTGGCGGCGGCGCAGCTCCCAGTACAGCAGCGGCACCACCACCATCGTGAGCAGGGTCGCGACCACAGCGCCGCTCATCAGCGCGACCGCGAGGCCCTGGAAGATCGGATCGAGCACCATCACGAGGCCGCCGACCACCACCGCGGCCGCCGTGAGCGCGATCGGGCGGAATCGCACGGCGCCGGCTTCCATCACCGCATCGCGCAGGGTGCGCCCACGCTCCTCCGCGAGCTGGATGAAGTCCACCAGCAGGATCGAGTTGCGCACGATGATGCCGGCGAGGGCGATCATGCCGATCATCGACGTCGCGGTGAAGAACGCCCCGCTCATCGCGTGACCGGGCAGGATGCCCACCAGCGTCAGCGGGATCGGCGCCATGATCACGAGCGGGATGGTGAAGCTCTGGAACCACCCCACCACGAGCACGTAGATGAGCAGCAGCACGATCGCGAAGGCGATGCCCAGGTCCCGGAAGACCTCGATCGTCACCTGCCATTCGCCGTCCCACTTGATCGCGACCTCGTCCAGCGTCTCCGGAGGCGTCGAGTTGTAGATCCCGATCGGCCGGCCGTGCACGCGGATCGTGTCGATCGCCGCGTTCATCGCGAGGATCGCGTACACCGGCGCTTCCACCTCGTCGGCCACGTCACCGGTGACGTAGATCGCGGGACGCTGGTCCTTCCGCATCCGCACGCTCTCGCGCACCCCGTCCACCACGGTCACGAAACGACCCAGCGGCTGCGGGCCCTGCATCGTCGCGACGGGCACGCGAAGCAGCGCCTCCACGGAGGTGCGCGACGCCGCGGGGAGGCGCGGCACGATCGACTGCGCCTCGCGCGCCGTGTTCGACGCGATCGTCCCGGCCGGCGCACCCGACAGCGCGAGGTACAGCGTCCGCGTCACCTGCTCGACGTTCGCGCCCGCCGCGGCCGCACGCGCGCGGTCCACGCGGAAGGTCCGTCGCGTCTGCGCATCCTCGATGGTCCAGTCCACATCGACCACGCCCGGCGTCGCGAGGAAGACCTCCCGGACGCGCTGTGCCGCCACCCATCGCGTCGAGTCGTCCCCCGCGTACACCTCGGCAACGAGCGTCGAGAGCACCGGCGGGCCAGGCGGGATCTCCGCGACCTTCGCCGAGGCGCCATAGCGCGCCGCGATCTCCACCACCCCGGGTCGGACCGCCACCGCGATGTCGTGCGACTGCCGGTCGCGGTCGTGCTTCGCCGCAAGGTTGACCTGCACATCGGCGACGTTCGCGCCGCTGCGCATGAAGTAATGACGCACGAGGCCGTTGAAGTTGAACGGGGCCGACGTGCCGGCGTACACCTCGGTGCTCACCACCTCGGGCACCGTGCGCAGGTACCGCGCGACCTCCTCGGCGGCCGCGCTCGTCGTCTCGAGCGTCGTCCCCTCCGGCAGGTCGAGCACCACCTGGAACTCCGACTTGTTGTCGAAGGGCAGCATCTTCACCTGTACCGCCCGGACGCCGACGAGCGCGACCGACAGCAACAGGAGCCCCACGACGCCGGCATAGAACCAGGTCCGACGCCTCGGCGCGTCCATCAAGCCGCTCATGAGGCGCGCATAGAAGCGGCCGAACCGCGAGTCCTCCTCGGACTCGTGCGCGTGATGGTGCGCCTCGCCCGCCTCGGGCTGCGCCTTCACATGCCCCTTCAGGAGGCGATACGCGAGGTACGGCGTGACGATGAACGCCACGGCGAGCGACGCGAGCATCGCGACCGAGGCGCCGATCGGGATCGGTCGCATGTAGGGGCCCATCATGCCGCTCACGAAGGCCATCGGCAGGATCGCCGCGATCACCGTGAAGGTCGCGAGGATGGTCGGGTTGCCCACCTCGTCCACCGCCTCGACGCTCGCGACCTCGGGACTGCGGTCGCCCATCTTGAGGTGCCGGTAGATGTTCTCCACCACCACGATCGCGTCGTCCACCAGGATGCCGATGGAGAAGATCAGCGCGAAGAGGGTGATGCGGTTGAGCGTGTAGCCGAGGGCGTAGTACACGAAGAGCGTGAGGGCGAGCGTCACCGGCACGGCGACGAGCACGACCAGCGCCTCGCGCCAGCCGAGGAAGATCCAGATGAGCAGCGTGACCGAGAGGGTCGCGATGATCAGGTGGAGGATGAGCTCGCTCGCCTTCTCGCCGGCGGTCTCACCGTAGTCACGTGTGACCTCGACCTTGATATCGGCGGGGACGAGACGCGCCTTCGCCTCCTCCACGGCCTCGAGCACGGCGTGGCTCACTGCGGTCGCGTTCGCGCCCTGGCGCTTCGCGATCGCGAGGGTCACCGCATTGGCACCGCTCGTCGTCGAGTCCTGGTGCGACACATAGGTCGTGGGGTCGCCGAAGCCCTCGCGCACCGTCGCCACGTCACGCACCGAGACCGCCGCCCCGCTCCGCGTGCTCACGATCACCGCTCCCACCTCGCTCGGATCGCGGAGCGCGGTGCCCACATCCACCCGCACCACATCGCCCCCCGTC
>JBGATT010000074.1:0-15471 GCA_044229035.1 Gemmatimonadaceae bacterium
GCTGAGCTATGGGCCCGACGCGCGAAGTCTGCCCTCGCCGGCACAGCGCGGCAAGACGCCCGTCGCCCTATCTTGTCCGCGTGCCACCCGCCATGGCTCCCGCGCCCGCGCCCCGCATCGCCGTCGTCGTCGACTGGCTCGCCCAGTTCGGTGGCGCCGAGCTCGTCATCCAGCAGATCCTCGCCGCCTACCCGGGCGCCGATCTCTTCGCGCTCTTCGACGTCATGGACCCGGAGGACCGGGCCCGTCTCTCCGCCAAGCCCGCCACCACCACCTTCCTCCAGCATCTCCCCGACATCCGCGGCCGCTATCGCTCGCTCCTGCCGCTCATGCCCGCCGCCGTCCGCGGTCTCCGGCTCGCCGAGTACGACATCGTCATCTCCAGCCATCACGCCGTCGCCAAGGGGATCCGCCGTCGCAAGGGGCAGGTCCATCTCTGCTACTGCCACTCGCCCACGCGCTACCTCTGGGACAAGCGCGACGAGTATCTCGAGGACCACGGGATCAAGGGCGTGCGCGCCGCGATCGCGCGGCGGCTGCTCGACCGGCTCCAGCGCCTCGACCGCGCGGCGGCCGATGGCGTCGACGTCTTCCTCGTCAACTCGCACTATGTGGGCGATCGCGTGCGGCGCCACTACGGACGCGACTTCCTCGTCATTCCGCCCCCCGTCGACACGAAGTTCTTCACCCCGGCCGGCGATCAGGAACCCGATCTCTACGTCACCGCGAGCCGGCACGTCCCCTACAAGCGCATCGATCGCATCATCGAGGCCTTCCGCGCCCTGCCGGACCGACGCCTCGTGGTCCTCGGCGACGGACCGCAGCACGCGCGCCTCGTGCGACTCGCGGACGGCGCGCCCAACATCCGGCTGCTCGGCGAGCGGCCGCGCGAGGAACTCCGCGACTGGTTCCGGCGCGCGCGCGCCTTCGTGTTCGCGGCGGACGAGGACTTCGGCATCGTCCCGCTCGAGGCGCAGGCCTGCGGCACGCCGGTCATCGCGCTGGGGAAGGGCGGGGCACTCGAGACCGTGCGCGGCGAGGCGGGGGCGGACCGCACGGGGCTCTTCTTCGCCGACGACACGCCGGCCCTGATCGCCGACGCGGTCCGCCGCTTCGAGGCGCTGGACCCCGCGCCGAGCACGAGCGCCTGCTGGGCGAACGCCGACCGCTTCAACGTCGCGCGCTTCCGGACGGATCTCGTCGCGGCGGTGGACGAGGCCTGGCGCACGCGCGCCGAGGCGTGAGCGGGCTGCTGCCGCGAACGGTCAGCGCGCCACGCCGGACCGAACAGGGCCCGAGCGTCTTGTAACGGCAATTCTTGCATTCATACGAATCGCCCTTCTCGAACGTTATATAAGTAGAGGGCTCGATCTCGAGATCCGGCGTGCGTCCACCGCCGGCGAGTCCTCGGCCGCAGCGGCACGTCCATTTCCACGCCGCCAGTCGCGAGGTAGGGAGCGCCCCCCGGGAAGTCCCCGACCGACCCGTGCGTCCTCCGGGCGGTCCCGCGACCTCCCGACGCGCCAGCGAGTCCCGCCGTCCGTCCCGCCACTTCCGCATCCCGTCACGTGCCGTCCGCACGCGTTCCCGCGACTGCGCATCCCGTCACGCGCTTCCCGCAGGTGTTCCCGCCGCTTCCGCAGCCCGGCACGCGCCTTCCGCACGCGTTCCCGCGACTGCGCATCCCGTCACGCGCTTCCCGCAGGTGTTCCCGCCGCTTCCGCCTCCCGTCACGCGCCTTCCGCACGCGTTCCCGCGACTCCGCACCCCGTCACGCGCTTCCCGCAGGTGTTCCCGCCGCTTCCGCCTCCCGCCCCGCGCCGTCCGCACGCGTTCCCGCGACTCCGCACCCCGTCTCCCGACTCCCGCATCCGGTCCCGCGTGCCCCCGCACCACCAACACTGCATTCCCGCTCGTGACTGACGCACGCGAGCGGTCCTCGCGCAGTCCACGCGTCCACCCCACCACCGCTCGGAGGCAGCATGAGATCGAAGCAGAAGCAGAACCTCGAGGCGTTCGTCCGCGTCGCCGCATTCATGGACGCGAACCCGCTCCCCGGCCCCCTCGCGTACGCGGGCGCGCGCGACGCGCTCCTCCTGGCGATCCGCCGCCTGCGCGAGCACGCCGCCACGCAGCTCTCCGGCCGCGACCTCGCGCGCGGCGAGGTCCGCTGGCAGCAGCAGCTCGTCCACCGCCTCATCGTCCGCCACCTCCGCCCGATCGTCGCGATGGCGAGGGCGCAGGTGGGACCCGACGCGGAGGTCCGGCTCCCGGCCACCGTCCGCATGCCGAGGGCGAAGATCGGGATCACGCGTCTCCTCCAGGAATGCGACAGCATCATCGAGATCGCGCGCCCGTTCGAGGCGATCCTCGTCGCCGAAGGACTCCCCGCGGACTTCCTCGCGCAATGCACCGCCGCCCGCGACGCGCTCGTGCGGTCGCTGTCCGATCGCGCGCACCTCGTGATGAGCCACATCGGGGCGCGCGCGGGCCTCGAGGTCGAGCTCCGCCGCGCACGTCTCGCGGTGATGCGCATCGACGCGCTCGTCCGCGCGTCGTTCGATGCCGACGAGGCGGTCTTGGCCGCCTGGCGCTCCGCCAAGCGTGTGCACCTGCTACCGGGCGCGGCCGACCGCCGCAGCGGGGGAGGCGCGCGACCGGAGGAGCTCTCGCCAGAGGAGGTCGTGCGACCGACGGTGCCGTCCTCGGGGGAGGCCGAGGGACCGGCGGTCACGTCGGCGCCGGCGGAAGGATCGCCGCGCCTGTGGCTGCGGGCCGCCTAGTCCCCCGAGCGCGCGCGTCGGCCGGCGGAGCGCATCCGCCGGCCGTCCGTGCACCGCCGTCAGTGCGACTCGTACGCCGCCAGCACCTCGTCGGGCGACACCGTCGCCGCTCCCGCCTTTCCCACCTCGACCCCCGCGGCGAAGTTGGCCACCACCGCCGCCTCGAACGCGGTCGCGCCGGCCGCGAGCATGCCCGCGAGATACGCCGTCACCGTGTCGCCGGCGCCCACCACATCGAACACCTCGCGCGCCGTCGTCGGAATCCGCGCGATCGCCCCGTCGGGCTCGATCAACGCCATGCCGCGTTCGCTCAGCGTGAGCAGCAGCCGCTCCGCGCCGAGTCGTCCGAGCACGGCCGGCAGCGCCTCGGGATGGTCGAGGTCCACCGCGGCACCGAGCGCGGCCTCGAGCTCCCGCCGGTTGGGCTTGAAGATCGTCGCGCCGCCGTAGGCGAAGAAGTTGCGGTACTTGGGGTCCACCACCACGGGGATCCGCCTGGCGCGCGCGGCGGCCATCGCCGCGTGGATCACCGACTCCACGAGCACGCCCTTGTTGTAATCCTCCAGCACGAGCGCGTCGGCCTCGCCCACCGCGCGGGCCACCGCGGCGTGGAGCGCCTCGACCTCGGCCCCGACGAGGTCCGCATCGACCTCCTCGTCCACGCGCACCACCTGCTGCCCGCGCGCCACCACGCGCGTCTTGGTCGTCGTCGGGCGCGCGGTGCGGATGAGGCCGCGGGGGTCGGAGCCCAGCGCCTCGAGCATCCCTTGCAGCTGCTGGCCCGCGGCATCGTCGCCGAGCGCGGCCACGAGTTCGGTGCGCGCCCCGAGCGCGGCGGCGTTCTGCGCGACGTTGGCCGCTCCGCCGAGCGCGTGCTTCCGTTCCTTCACGCGCACGACGGGCACCGGGGCCTCGGGGGAGATCCGCTCGACGTCCCCGCGGAGGTAGACGTCGAGCATGGCGTCCCCGACGATCGCGATCCGCAGGCGGCGGCGCGACGGGGCCTCGAGGAGTTCCAGCAGGCGTTCGCGGGCGATCAGGTCTTTCGGCATGGCGGGAAAGATGCGTAGACTGTCGCCCTGTGACCAAGTCTCCGCCCCGCGTCCTGCCGTTCGTGCTCGCCGCGGCCATCCTCGGCATCTCGGTGAGCGGTCCGCTCGCGCGCCTCTCGTCGGCCGCGCCGCTCGCGATCGCCGCCTGGCGCCTCACGCTCGCGCTCGGCGTCATCGGGCTCTTCGTCCTCGGCACCGGGAGCTGGCGGGAGTACCGGACGCTCGCGCGACGCGATCTCGCGGTCGCGTCGGTCGCGGGCGCGATGCTCGCGCTGCACTTCTGGAGCTGGATCGCCTCGCTCCGCTACACCTCGGTCGCGGCGAGCGTGGTGCTCGTGAACCTGCATCCGGTCGTCATCGTCGCCGGGTCGGCGCTCTTCCTGCACGAACGCCCGACGGCCCGACAGCTCGTCGGGATCGCCATCGCGATGCTCGGGGCCGTGGTGATCGGGTACGGCGATGCGGGGCAGGGTGGCGCCGTCGGCGCCGACGCGCTCCTCGGCGATGCGCTCGCCGTGCTCGGCGCGTTCACCGTGGGCGTCTACTACACGGCGGGTCGCTCGCTCCGGCAGCGCCTCTCGCTCTGGCCGTACGTCGCGCTCGTCTATGGCGCCTGCCTGGTCGTGGTCCTCGCGCTGGCGCTCGCGACCGGCGTGCCGCTCTGGCCGCAGCCGTCGCGCGACTGGCTGCTCTTCGCGGGCATCGCCGTCGGGCCGATGCTGCTCGGCCACACGGGCTTCAACTGGAGCCTGCGCTACGTCCCGGCCTACGTCGTGAGCCTGGCGATCCTCGCCGAGCCGGTCGGCGCGACGCTCCTCGCCGCGTTCCTCCCGAGCATCGTCGAGACGCCGAGCGCGTGGACGCTGGCGGGAGGCGCGGTGATCCTCGCGGGCCTCGTCGTCGGCACGATCGACTGGACGCGTACCGCGTCGCCTGCCACGTCTCCGGCCGCGACGCCTCCCGGCGGCGACTAACTTCCGCCCGTGCACGAGACGCGCCTGCAGCCCCCGTCCTCCATCAAGGAGATCTGCCGCACCCTCGAGGCCGCCGGCCACGAGGCCTGGTGCGTCGGCGGGGCCGTGCGCGACGCGCTCCTCGGGATCGCGACGCTCGACTGGGACATCGCGACGTCGGCGCTCCCCGAGCAGGTGCAGAAGCTCTTCCGTCGCACGGTGCCGGTCGGCATCAAGTTCGGGACGGTCGGGGTGCTCGACCGCGCCGGCGTGCTGCACGAGGTCACGACCTTCCGGCACGACGTGGAGACCGACGGCCGGCACGCGGTGGTGAAGTTCGGCGCCTCGCTCGACGAGGACCTCGCGCGCCGCGACTTCACGATCAACGCCATCGCGGTGCACGCCGAGACGCTGGTGGTGCGGGACCCGTTCCACGGCCGCCGCGACCTCGAGGCGGGGATCGTGCGCTGCGTGGGGGAGGCCGCGGAGCGGATGCGCGAAGACCGCCTCCGCGCGCTGCGGGCGATCCGCTTCGCCGGACGGTTCGGCTTCGCCATCGAGCCGGCCACCTGGTCGGCGATCCGCGAGAGCGCGCCGCATCTGGGGCGTCTCTCGATGGAGCGCGTGAAGCAGGAACTCGAGAAGGTGATGGAGCAGGTCCCGCGTCCCTCGGCGACCCTCGAGCGCTATCGCGAGGCGGGCATCTTCGGCGCGCTCGTGCCCGCGCTCGCGGCGGCGCCGCGCGAGCGCTTCCGCGCGATCGACCACCTCGGCCGTCCCGGGCTGCGCGGCCGCCCCGACCGTCGCGCGCTGCGGCTGGCCGCGCTCTTCGTGCAGCCCGGCGTGGTCCCGGGGCGCGACCTCGAGCGCACGCTCAAGGCGCTCAAGTACAGCAACCTCGAAGCGCGCGCGACGGTGGCGCTCGCGCAGGCGGCGGGCGGGCTCGGGACGACGGTCGATCCGTCGCTGGACGGCGCGCCGCTGCGCCGCGTGGTGGCGACGGTGGGGCGCCTCGACCTGCCCGCGCTCGCCCGCCTGCTCTGGGCGCACGCGGCCGCGGCCGCGGAGGCCGACGGCGTCGGGGCCGCTGACGCCGCGGGGACCGCCGCGGCCGAGCGCCGGGCGCGTCGCGTCCGCGGCATCGCGCTCTATCGCCGGGCGATGCGCATGGCCTGGCACGACCCGATCGCGCTGGGCGATCTCGCGGTGGATGGCGACGACCTCCGCGCCGCAGGCGTGGGACCGGGCCGGGTGATCGGGGAGACGCTCGCGCGGCTGCTCGAGGCGGTGCTCGACGATCCCGCGCAGAACACCCGCGAGCGCCTGCTCTCGCTCGCGGTCCGAGGTTAGTGTTCCGGGGTATGCTCGCACTCAACCTGGACGTCGAGGTCACGCGCGGTGACGTGGTGGAATCCACGCACCGCGTGCATGCGGCCGTGATCGGCGCGGACGAGGTGCTCGTGGGGGCCGCGCGCGACGCCCAGCTGGTCACCATGTGGCGCTCCTGTTCGAAGTTCTTCCAGGTGATGCCGTTCGTCGCATCGGGCGGGTTCGACCAGCTCCACTGGGGCCCCGAGGAGCTCGCCCTCGCCTGCGCCTCGCACGGCGGCGAACCGGAGCATCTGGCGGTCGCGGCACGGATGCTCGCGTCGCTGGGGCTGGAGGAGGGCGACCTCGCGTGCGGTCCGCACGAGCCGCTCGCGACGCGTGGTGCGAAGTTGTGGCGCGAGAGCGGCCAGCCGCTCTCGCGCCTCCACAACAACTGCTCCGGCAAGCACGCGGCGATGCTCGCGCGGGCGCGCACCGCCGGCTGGGCGACCCGCGGCTACGAGCAGCCCGACCACCAGGTCCAGCGCAGCTGCCTCGGCGAGGTCTCCTCGTGGACCGGCGTGCCGCTCGACGACATGCCGATCGCGGTGGACGGATGCGGCGTGGCGGTGATGGCCCTCGCGCTCGACCGGATGGCGCTCGCGTACGCGCGGCTCGGCCGCGCCGTGCACGCCGGCGAGGAGGTGCCGTCGCGGATCGTCGGCGCGGTGCGCGCCAACCCGCACCTGCTCGGCGGCACCGACCGCTTCGACACCGTCCTGCTCCAGGAGACGGATGGGGCGGTGCTCGCGAAGGTCGGCGCCGAAGGCGTCCACTCCGTGGCGGTCCCGGCGATGGGCATCGGGCTCGCGCTCAAGGTCGAGGACGGGGCGCTCCGGGCGCAGCACATCGCGGTGCTGTCGGCGCTGCAGCAGCTCGGCGTCCTCCCGGCGGAGCTGCCGCCGCGACTCGCCGAATTCGCGCAGAAGTCGGTCCGCAACACGCGCAGCGAGCGGGTGGGGATGATCCGGCCGGCCGCGGCGATCGGGCACGCGCGGCATTGATCGGATGTCGCCCGACGCGCCGTCGCACGACATCGTGATGCCGTCCGGCGAGATCGTCGCCCTCGTCCGCTTCGCGGCACGGGTCGCGAACGGACCGGAAGCGGGGATGCGTGCCGGTGCGGCCGAGTGCGTCACCGCGGGCACGCCGGTCGCATGGGTCGAGGAGATGCTGCTGCAGTCGTACCTGTTCTGCGGCTTCCCGCGGACGCTCAACGCGATGCGCGAGTGGCGGCGGGTCTCGGGCACGCCGGCGCCGGCGGAGGACACCGGGGCCGTCGGCGACGGTCCCGGGGTGTGGCAGGAGGCGGGGGCCGCGACCTGCGCGATCGTGTACGGGCCGTTCTACGAGAAGCTGCGGCACAACATCGTCGCGCTGCACCCGGCGCTCGATGCGTGGATGATCGCGGAAGGCTACGGCAAGATCCTCTCGCGCCCCGGGCTCGCGCTCCGGATCCGGGAGCAGTGCGTGGTGGCCGCGTGCATCGCCAGCGAGCAGGACCGGCAACTGCACTCGCACCTGCACGGGGCGCTCAACGCCGGCGTCCCGGCGGCCGAGTTGCGCGGGACGCTGGACGCGCTGGACGGCGCGGTCGCGGGCCCCGCGCTCGAACGGGCGCACCTCCTGCTGGCGCGAGTCCTCGGGAAATAGACGCGCCAGCCGTGGGGAAGGCCTGAGGGCGACTATCTTTCCTCGTTCATCCTTCAGCCTCCATCCCGTGTTCATCGATCTCGTCACCGTCCGCGTCACCGCCGGCACCGGCGGCTCCGGCTGCACCTCGTTCCGCCGGGAGAAGTTCGCGCCCATGGGCGGACCGGACGGCGGCGAAGGGGGGAAGGGCGGCGACGTGATCGTCCGTGGCGATTCCAACCTCGCGACCCTCCTCGACTTCACCTACCGGGATCACTGGGAGGCGGAGCGCGGCGAGCATGGGATGGGCTCCAACAAGACCGGACGCTCGGGCGACGACATCATCATGCCCGTCCCGCCGGGGACGGTGATCCGCGACAAGGACACGGGGGAGCGGCTGGGGGAGATCCTCGCCCACGGCGACGAGTTCCGGGTGGCCAAGGGCGGCCGCGGCGGCAAGGGGAACTCGTTCTTCGCCACGGCCACCCACCAGGCGCCCCGCGAGTGGCAGCCGGGGGAGGAGGGGGAGGCGCGGACCCTCGAGTTCGAGCTGAAGCTGATCGCGGACATCGGCCTCGTGGGGCAGCCGAACGCCGGCAAGTCCACGCTGCTGTCGGTGATCTCCGCCGCCCGCCCGAAGATCGCCGACTACCCGTTCACGACCCTCCAGCCGAACCTCGGCGTGGTCCAGCTGAGCGACTCCCGGACGTTCGTCGTCGCGGACATCCCCGGGATCATCGAGGGGGCGCACGAGGGGAAGGGGCTCGGGCTCCAGTTCCTCCGGCACATCGAGCGGACGCGCCTCCTGGCCTTCATGATCCCCATCGACGCGATGGACTGGCAGGCCGAGTACGACCAGCTCCGGCGCGAGATCGAGCAGTACTCGCCGGAACTCGCCAAGAAGCCCCACTGCGTGGTCTTCACGAAGCTCGACCTGCTCGGGGAGCACTACATCCCGGAGATCGAGGCCCCCGGGGCGTTCGCCAAGTTCGCCATCTCGGCCGCGGGCCGGATGGGACTCGACGAGCTCAAGGCGGGGTGGTGGAGCCGCCTGCTCGAGATGCGGAAGGCCGGCGGATGACGCGCCGGGAAGGGGGTGCGACCGCGCGGATGACCCGCCTGTCCGCCGACTCCCTTCCTTCCTGCCTGGGCGATCTTTCGCGCCCGGTCGCGGGGTTGTGGTACCTCGGTGACCCCGGCGCGCTCACGGACGCGCCGCGGCGCCATGTCGCGATCGTCGGGACCCGGGAAGCCTCGCCCTACGGGATCCGGGTGGCCGAGCGCCTCGCGACGGGGTGCGCCCGGGCCGGGCTGGTGGTCGTGAGCGGGCTCGCGCGCGGGGTGGACGCCGCGGCCCATCGGGCCGCGCTGGCCGCCGGCGGGACGACCATCGGCGTGCAGGGCACGGGGGTCGACGTACCGTATCCGGCGTCCCACCGAGCGCTCCACGCTGCGCTCTGCCGGGATGGCGCGGTCATTTCCGAGATGGAACCAGGTACTCCGGCGACCCCCGGGTGCTTCCCGCGGCGGAACCGGATCATCGCCGCGCTGAGCCAGGTGATCGTGGTTGTCGAGGCCGGGTACAAGTCCGGGGCGATCAACACCGCGAGCCAAGCGCTCGAGCTGGGTCGGACGGTCGCGGCGGTACCGGGGCGCATCGACGAGGAGCGGGCGCGGGGGTCGAACGGGCTGATCCGGGACGGCGCCCAGGTGATCTGCGATGTGGAGGACTTGTTGGGATTGTTCGGTTTATCCACATCTGGTTCCTCCGCGTTCGGACCGCCGGGGATCGCGGCAGCTGGCGGCCGTTGGAACGCGGGCAATCTCCCGGATGAGGCGGCGTTCCCGGGCGGACTCTCGGCCGATCAGCCGCCTGAAGAAGATGTGTCATTTCGGCGGTATGCCGAAGAGCTGCTCGGCGGGGAGTTGAGCGGACGGATCTCGCGCGACGGGTTGGCGTACTCGGCGGCGGGGCAGTGAAGGGGCGCGGCCCAGGGCGCCGGCGGGAGCCCCTCTTCGAAGCCGACCCGGCGGGATGTGGATAAGTTTCGCTGGCGGGTCGGCGATCGCTCAGCGGCAGGGCGAGCGGGGGTGCAACACGGCGCCGGCACCGGCGGACGATCCACTCCAGATCGTACTTCAAGCGACTTCTCGCTCTGGTCGCCTAAAGCGTTGTAATAAAGATGTATGACAAACTACTTTAAGTCGTTCTCATGTCGTGGACTCATCGCTTGCTATGGCTTGAGAGTGGAGGAAGCGCTCTCGTGCGCTCGCCATCGGAAGTGTCCGCGATGACTTTTCCACATGCCGCGTTCCGCGGCTCGAGCTCCCTGGGATGACCGACCGCGAGACAGCCCCCGACCATGTCTACGTCCACGTGCCATTCTGTGGACGGCGCTGCGCCTACTGCGACTTCGCGATCGCGGTCCGGCGCGAGGTCCCGGTCCGTGCGTTCAATGACGCCATTATGGCTGAGTTGGTCACGAGGCGGATCGACCCTAACCCCGGACTCAAGACCCTGTACCTCGGCGGGGGGACGCCGTCGAAGCTCGGCGGGGATGGGCTCGCCGCTCTGGTGACCTCACTGCGGACACAGCTGCTCGGGCTCGACTTTTCAACATTCCCACATTCGGTCGAAGTCACTGCCGAGGCGAACCCGGAGGACGTGACGCGGGAGAGCGCGGCGGCCTGGGCGCGCGCCGGGGTGAACCGGATCTCGCTGGGGGTCCAGACCTTCGATCGGACGGTGCTGTCCTGGATGCATCGGTCCCACGGTCCTGAGCTTGTGTCCGGAGCTGTCCAGCTTTTGCGAGATGCCGGCATCGACAACATCTCGCTCGATCTGATCTTCGCGCTCCCGTCCGGACAGGTGCGCGACTGGACGGCGGATCTCGACCGCGCCCTGTCGCTTCGGCCGACCCACGTTTCCTTGTACGGGCTCACGGTGGAGCCGCATACGCCCCTTGGACGGTGGCGGGATCGTGGGGTGGTTCAGGAGGCGCCGGAGGAGCGGTACGAGTCCGAGTTCCTCGAGGCGCACCGCACGATGGTGGCGGCCGGATTCGAGCATTACGAGGTCTCCAACTTCGGGCTGCCCGGGAGACGGTCCCGCCACAACTCGTCCTATTGGACAGGGGTCCCGTACCTCGGTGTGGGCCCGTCGGCGCATGGGTTCGACGGCCGGACGCGGCGCTGGAATACGGCTGCCTACGCGGCCTGGGAGTCGGCAGTGGGGCGGGGCGATGACCCGGTGGAGGGCTCCGAACCGATCGGCGAGGCGGAGGCGACCGCTGAGGGTGTCTACCTCGGTCTTCGCACGACCGACGGCCTCACCGTCCGGCAAAACGAGCTGAAGACAGTTACTTCTTGGGTGCATCAGGGATGGGGAAGCCTCGACGGACAGCGCCTCGTGCTCTCCGCCGAAGGCTGGCTGCGCCTCGACGCGATCGCCGCCGCCTTGACTTCGCTCCGAAGTCATTCGTAATCTTCGACTTATGGCACTCCACGAGCTCTCGGAACGCGAACGGCAAGTGCTCGAGGCCGTGGTCCGCTCCTATGTGGAGACCGCGGAGCCGGCCGGGTCGCGCACGATCTCGCGGCGCTTCGCGCTCGGGGTCTCCCCTGCGACCATCCGGAACACGATGTCGGATCTGGAGGAGAAGGGCTTCCTCTTCCATCCCCATACGTCGGCCGGGCGCATCCCCACCGACAAGGCGTACCGCGTCTATGTGGACGGGCTCATGCGCGTGGAGCCGCTGCCGGCGGCGGACCGGGAGCAGCTCGCCGAACGGATCGCGAGCGGCGGCTCGGCCATCGAGACGATCCTGCGCCGGGCGGCGCAGTCGCTCGGCGTGCTCACCCAGGAGCTCGGGCTCGCCCTCGGCCCCCGCCTCGACCAGACCATCCTGCTCCGCCTGGAGCTGGTCCGACTCTCGTCGGAGAAGCTGATCCTCGTCCTGACCCTGAAGGGCGGGACCGTCCGCACGATCTTCATCGAGATCCGGGGAGAGATCGCGGACGAGGCGATCGCGCTCGTCGAGCGCGTGCTGAACGAACGGCTGGCGGGACATTCGCTCGCCGACATTCGGGTGTCGCTGGGCTCGCGGCTCCGCGATGCGTCGCCCGGCGGCGACGCGTCGGAGCTGCTCAACATCTTCCTCCAGGAAGGCGACCAGCTCTTCGACGTCGGCGGCACCGCGCGGGAGGAGGAGGCGGTCGTGCTCGGCCAAGCGTCGGTCCTGGTCGAGCAGCCGGAGTTCGCGACGGGCGAGTCGATGAAGCGCCTCATCGCGCTCACGGAGACGCGTGGGCACCTCGCGGCCGTGCTCCGGGACCGCACCGCCGCGCCCGGGGTGTCGATCACGATCGGCGACGAGCACGGGTCCCAGCTGCTCGGCGGCCTGACACTGGTGACCGCCGAGTACCGGGCGGGGGGCCTGACCGGGGTGATCGGCGTGATCGGTCCGACGCGCATGCCGTACGAGAAGGTGATCTCGCTCGTCTCGCACACCTCGTCGCTCGTGTCCGACCTGCTCACGTGAGCGCGACGCGGGTCGATCCCGTCTTCCTCGAGTTCCAGCTCGCGGTCGCGGGCCGCTACTCGATCGACCGGGAGCTGGGCCGCGGCGGCATGGGGATCGTGTACCTCGCCCGCGAGGTCCAGCTCGACCGCCCGGTCGCGATCAAGCTGCTGCCGCCGGACCGGGCGACCGACGCCGAGGTCCGCGAGCGCTTCGTGCGCGAGGCACGGTTGGCGGCCAAGCTCTCGCACCCGAACATCATCCCGATCTTCGCGGTGGACGAGGCGGAGGGATTCGTCTTCTATGTGATGGCGTTCGTGGACGGCGAGACGCTCGGGGAGCGGGTCCGGTCGCGCGGTCCGATGGCGGCGTCGGAGGCGACGCGGATCCTGCGCGAGGTGGCGTGGGCGCTCGGGCATGCGCATGGCCAGGGCGTGGTGCACCGCGACGTGAAGCCGGAGAACATCATGCTCGAGCGCGGCACGGGACGCGCGCTCGTGACCGACTTCGGGATCGCGGCCGCGATCGGCGCCGACGAAGGCCCGGCCGTCGCGGGCACGCCCGAGTACATGAGTCCCGAGCAGGCGCTGGGCGGGGAGCTCGATGCGCGCAGCGACCTGTACGCGCTCGGTGTCACCGGCTACTTCCTCGTGTCGGGGCGGACCCCGTTCGCGGGGAAGCGCGCGGTGGATGTGGTGGCCCAGCAGGTCGCCTCGCCGGTGCCGCCGATCGCGTCGACCGGCGTCACGGTGCCGCGACGGTTGGCGCAGCTCATCGAGCGGTGTCTCGCGAAGTCGGCCGACCAGCGGCCCGCGAGCGCGCAGGTGCTCGCCGAGCAGCTCGGGAGCGCGATCGAGGTGCGCCGCGAGGTGCCGGCGGTGCTGCGCGCGTTCGTGAAGCGCGACGGGCGCGTGGTGGGGCCCGGCTCGCTGGTCGCCGGGTACATGATGCTCCCCGCCTCCATCGGGCTCGCGATGGAGGTCGGCGCGCTCGCCGCCGTGGGCGTCGTGGTGACGACGCTGACGGTCATCCCGATCGCGGTGATGGCCGTTGGGGCGCGCGGACTCCTGCGTCGCGGCTTCACGCTCGGGGACCTGACCTCGGCCTTCGATCACGAGATCGAGCAGCTGCGCGAGGAATACCATGCGGGTGGTCGCGTCGACCGCCCCCGGCTGCAGCGCGCCGCCGGGATCACCGCGGTGGCGGGATCCGCGATGCTCGTGGCGGGAATCGCGCTTCCGTACCCCTTCCTCGGTCTCAACTGGGTCGGTCCGGCCTTCGCGCTCGTTGGCGGAGTCGCGGCGCTCGGGGGCGCGCTCGTGCGGGCGGTGATCACCGGTCGGCGACGACGCATCGCGCGACCGAGATGGCGATCGGGATGGCGGCGGACGAGCTGTTCGCGGCGCTCCCGAAGGAGACGCGGCAGTCCCTCGGCGACGTGCCGACCGTGATCGCCCGCCTGCAGGCGGACGCGACCGAGCTCCGGGCGGCGCTCGATCGCCTGCAGGACTCGCTCACCGATGCCGGCGAGGCGGCGAGTGGCGACGGCTACGCGGCCCTGCGCGCCTTGCGCGACGACGTCGCGGCGCGGCACCGGCAGGTGATCACCGCCCTCGAGACGACGCGCCTCAACCTGCTCCGCCTGCACGCGGGGGCGATCAAGGTGGACGGCTTCACGACGCACGTCGATGCCGCGGGGGAGGTGTCGGCGGAAGTGCGCCGCCTGCTCGAGGCCCGTGGCGAGCTCGAGCGCTTCCTGCGGATCCCTGCCGCCCCGAGCCGGACGCCGGCGTAGGCCGGCGTACCGTCGGCACCGCGCTTGCACCTCACCCGTTAGCTTCCTCCACGGTCCCGCCAGAGCGGCAGGGACCGGTCACCCTGGCTGCAGACTATGGCGGACTTCTACTCCACGCTCGGCGTCGCCAAGACGGCGAGCGACGACGAGATCAAGCAGGCCTATCGCAAGCTCGCGATGCAGTACCACCCGGATCGCAACGGGGGGTCGAAGGAGGCCGAGGAGAAGTTCAAGGCCATCACCGAAGCGTACGACGTCCTGCGTGACCCGCAGAAGCGCGCCGCCTTCGATCGGTACGGCGAGGCCGGACTGCGGGGCGGCGGTGGCGGGGCCGGCGGGTTCCATCACGTCGACCTGTCCGAAGCGCTCAACATCTTCATGCGGGACTTCGGGCTCGGCGACCTGTTCGGCGGCGCGGGCGGTGGCCGTGCGCAGTCGGGGCCGCGCGGTGGCGCCGACGTGAAGGTGGAGCTGGCCCTGACGATGCTCGAGGTCGCGACGGGCGTGAACAAGCAGGTGAAGATGAAGCTCCTCGATCCCTGCGAGCGCTGCACGGGGAAGGGGGCCGAGCCCGGCACGCAGACGCAGCGGTGCGCGACCTGCGGCGGCCAGGGCGAGGTACGCCGGGCGCAGCAGAGCTTCTTCGGGCAGTTCGTGAGCGTGGCCCCGTGCCCCACCTGCCGCGGCGAGGGCGTGATGATCCCCACGCCCTGCAAGTCGTGCCGCGGCGAAGGGCGGCAGCGCGGCGAGCATTCGATCGACATCAAGATCCCGCCCGGCGTCTCGTCGGGGCAGTACATGCACCTGCGCGGCGTCGGCAACGCGGGCGTGCGCGGCGGGCCGCGCGGCGATGTCATCGTGGTGTTCGACGTCGTCGAGGACGAGCGATTCGAGCGGGATGGCGAGGACCTCTACTGCGAGGTGCTCGTGACCTATCCGCAGCTGGTGCTCGGCGCGGACGTGGAGGTCCCGGGCGTCACCGGCCCGATGTCGCTGCGCGTGCCGGCCGGCACGCAGAGCGGGCACGTGTTCACGATGCGCGGCCGCGGGTTGCCGCGCGTGAATGCGAGCGGCGTCGGCGACCTGCACGTGCGTATCCAGGTGTGGACGCCGCAGGAGCTCTCGAAGGCGGAGGAGAAGCTCGTCGAACAGCTGCACGAGGTGATGGACAAGGCGCCCGAGAAGCGGGAGAAGGGCTTCTGGGCCAAGATGAAAGAAGCCATCACGGGGTGAGTCGCCATGTGGCATCGCGTCCAGATCACGCCGTCAGTCGCTGAGCGCGCCCCGGCCATCGCCGCCGCGATGTTCGCGGCCGGCGCCGAAGGGGTGCACGAGGACGCCGACCGTCTCGTCACGCACCTCCCCGCG
>JBGATT010000075.1:0-15302 GCA_044229035.1 Gemmatimonadaceae bacterium
CGGACGTCGCGCTCACGCGTCAACTGGCCGCGGCGCTCGCCCCGCGTGTCCGCGTGAACGCCGTCTCGCCCGGCTTCGTGCTCGCCCCGCCGGGCATGCCGGAGGCCGTCGCCGAGCGCTTCGCGGCTGAGACGCCACTCCGCCGCCTCGGCACGCCTGATGACGTGGCGCAGGCGGTCGCGTACCTGCTCGACGCCACCTACGTGACGGGTGAGACGCTCCACGTGGACGGGGGACGGCGTGTCCGGCCCTGATCGGCCGATGCAGCGGTTCGGCGACATCGTGGTGGTCGGCGGCGGCTGTTACGGGTCGTACTACGTGCGGCAGCTGCGCCGCGCGCGGGCGGCGGGAGCCGTCACGTGGGATCGGTTGCTCGTCGTCGACCACGATCCGGGGTGCGCGGTCGCGGCGGATGCGCCCGGTGCCGCCCCGGCCGATGCGGTGACGCTCGTCGTGCGGGACTGGACGCTCTTCTTCAACGAGTACCTCGCGGCGGCCGCCGCGCGGGGCGCCGACGACGTGGCGGCGGATGCCATCGTGCCCTCACCGCTGATGCCGCATCTCATGAGCCACTGGCTCGTCGCGCGCGCGCGGGCGCGTTGGTCGGGGCGCGGCATCCGGGTGGCCCCGCTGTCGGGGGCGCTCGATGTGCCTTGGCAGCGCGCGGGGGAGGATGGGACGCACTACGTGAGCTTCGCGACGTGGGAGTGTCCGATCAACTGCGTCGAACCGGCGCGGTGCCCGCACACGCGCGGCGCGCGCGCGTGGAGTCTTCCGCCGACCATCGTCGCGTTCGTCGAGACCGAGCGGTTGCGGGGGCGCCGGATCGACGGTCCCGCGGTCTTCCATTGCGCGCATCGCGCCTATGGAGTGGGCATGTTCGATGTCGCCGAGGTCGTGCGCGCCGATGCCCTGATCGCCTCGGTCGGCGAGGGGCGCCGCGCGGAGATCCTCGTCGGGACCGTCTCGCACTGCCATGGCGCCCTCGCGGTGCTGGAGCTCGCGGCGCCTGCGTGACCGGTCGGCCGTGGGCGGATCGGTCGACTGGCGATGACGGCCCGGCGCCTGTAACTAGAGGGACGCTGCACGCGCCCTTCCTCCCACCCGCTTCGACCATGCCCCCGCTCGCGCCCGCTTCGCTCCGCCCGCTCGTCCTCGCTGTCACGCTCGCGCTGCTGATGCCTTGGGGGACCGCGCGCGGGCAGGCTGGCCAGCGGCGTCCGGTGGCGACTCCTCCCGTCGATTCGGTCCAGCTCGCGCGCCAGGCGAGCGAGCGCCGCGAGGACCCGGCCCCCGCGCCGCGAAGGCGCGAAGGGGAAGGACCGTTCGATCGGCTCATCATCCGCGGCGTGAACCTCATCGACGGATACGGCAGCGCGCCGCGCGGCCCCGTCGATGTCGTCGTCGAGGGGAACCGCATCACCGCGGTCGTGAGCGTGGGTGTCCCGCGCGTGCCGATCGACCCCAGTCGGCGCCCGCGCGGCGCGACGCGCGAGCTCGACGCCACCGGCATGTATCTCATGCCCGGCCTCGTCGACCTCCACGTGCACCAGGGGACGCAGCAGAAGGCCCCCGAGAGCGAGTACTACAACAAGCTCTGGCTCGCGCACGGCATCACGACGGTGCGGGGCGTGCCGTTCGCCAGCTTCGACTACTCGGTGCGGGAACGGGCGCGCAGTGCGGCGAACGAGATCGCCGCGCCACGCTACGTGGTGTACCAGCGCCCCGGCACCGGGTGGGGCCGGGGCGTGCCACGGACGCCGGACCAGGCGCGCGAGTGGGTTCGGTGGGCCAAGGCCAACGGGGCGGATGGGCTCAAGCTCGGTGCCGAGCGTTCGGACCTCATGGCGGCCTATCTCGACGAGGCGAAGAAGCTCGGACTGGGGACGACCGCGCACCTGCAGCAGAGCGGTGTCGCGCAGGTCAACGCCGATGTCGCGACCCGGCTCGGTCTCGAGACGGTCACGCACTTCTACGGGCTCTTCGAGTCGATGTACGACGAGCACCAGGTCCAGCCGTGGCCCCTCGACGCCAACCTCGGTGACGAGCAGACGCGGTTCGGGCAGGTCGCGCGGCAGTGGAACCTCGTCACCCCGCGCGGCCCGAAGTGGAACCAGCTGCTCAAGGACCTCCTCGCCCGCGACGTCACGCTCGACCCGACGATGACGACGTACCTCACCGGACGGGACGTCATGGCCCGCGTCAACGCGCCGTGGCATGCGAAGTACACCATCCCGACGCAGTGGGACTTCTACGTCTCGGACCGGTCGAACCATGGGGCGTACTTCTACGACTGGACCACCGACGACGAGGTCGCCTGGCGCAACTTCTATCGCGTCTGGATGCAGTTCCTGAACGACTACAAGAACATGGGCGGGCGCGTCACCGCGAGCTCCGATGCGGGGTTCATCTACAACACGCCCGGGTTCTCGACCATCCAGGAGCTGGAGTTGCTGCAGGAGGCCGGGTTCTACCCGGGCGAGGCGATCCGGGCGGGGACCTATCACGCGGCGCAGGCGATCTTCAAGCCGCGCAACACGCCCATCGAGTACGGCGTGGTCGAAGCCGGGATGCTCGCCGACCTGGTGATCGTCGACGCGAACCCGTTCCAGAACCTGAAGGTCCTCTATGGGACCGGGTGGTTCCGGCTGAACGACGCGACCGGCAAGGTCGAGCCGTACGGCGGCGTGAAGTGGACGATCAAGGACGGCATCATCTACGACGCGAAGCAGCTCCTGGCCGACGTCGAGGAGATGGGCAACGCCCAGCGGCGCGCGCGCGCGGCGGGGCGTTCGCGCTGAGCCGACGGCCGGACGGCTCCGCGAGTGCGGAACCGCGCCGGGTCCCGGCGGATTGAACGGGCGGGGCCGGCCAGTGGTTGGGGCCGAACCCCGCCCGTTACATTTGGTGCTTCCTACCGACTCCTGGGGATCGCACGTTGGCGACGCACGACTACGAAGTGGTGATCATCGGCGCCGGACCGTCCGGCATGTGCGCCGGGCTCTATGCCGGCCGCTCCCTGCTCAAGGCCGTCGTGCTGGAGCGCGGCTTCCCCGGGGGCGAGCTGCTGAACACCGAGGTGATCGAGGACTACATCGGCTTCGAGCACATCCTCGGACATGAGCTCGCGACCAGGTTCCAGGCGCACGCCGAGAAGTTCGGGGCCGAGATCCGCACTTCGACGCCCGTCGAGACCGTGGCCCGGCGTGACGACGGCCTCTTCGAGACCACCGTCGAGAACGGCGACGTCTTCGTCTCGCCGACCGTCATCGTGACCGCGGGTGGTACGCCGATCAAGCTGGAGGTCCCCGGCGAGATCGCCTACGCCGGCAAGGGCGTGTCGTACTGTGCCATCTGCGACGGCGCCTTCTATCGCGGGCACACCATCATGGTGGTCGGCGGCGGCGACGCCGCGCTCGAGGAGGCCGACTTCCTCACGCGCTACGCCGAGAAGGTCTATCTCGTGCACCGGCGCGACACCTTCAGGGCGTCGAAGCTCGTGCAGCAGCGCGCATTCGCGAACCCGAAGATCGAGGTCATCACCGACACCGTCGTTGACGAGATCGTCGGGCAGGATGGCCTCATGACGCACGCGCGCATCCGGAACACCCGCACCGGAGCGACCTCGGACCTCGTGGCGACCGGCATCTTCATCTTCGTCGGCTTCAAGCCGAACACCGGGATCATCAAGGATCACATCGAGCATGACGCCTCGGGGTACATCATCACCGACGCGAACATGATGACGTCGGTGCCGGGCCTCTTCGCCGCCGGCGACGTGCGCGCGCAGCTGACGCGCCAGGTGACCACGGCCGTCGGTGACGCGACCACCGCCGCGATCGCCGTCGAGAAGTTCCTGACCGCGCGCAAGAGCGGGCAGCCGGTCCCGAAGCCGATGCCGATGCTCCTCCCGTCGGCGTGATGGACGTCCGCGCCCTCGTCGTCGGACCGTTCGAGGAGAACTGCTGGCTCCTGCACGACCCGGCGCGCGGAGAGGTGGTGCTGGTGGATCCCGGCGATGAGCCGACGCGCCTCTGCACCGAGATCGAGCGCTTGGGCGCGCGACTCGTCGCCGTCTGGCTCACGCATGCGCATCTCGACCACATCGGCGGGATCGCGGGGGTACGGCGCGCCTGGCCCGAGGTCCCGGTCCACCTGCACCCGCTCGACCTTCCCGTGTATGCATGGGGTGAGAAGTCGGCGCGCGTCTACGGCATCCCGTTCGAGCAGCCGGCGCCGCCCGATCGCTCCCTCGCCGAGGGACAACGGCTCGAGTTCGCTGGCGAATCCTTCGAGGTGATCCATCTTCCGGGGCATGCCCCGGGACACGTCGCGTTCGTCGGGCGCACGCACTGCTTCAGCGGCGACGTCCTCTTCGCCGGTTCGATCGGGCGCACCGACCTGCCCGGCGCCGACCCGGACGCGATGGAAGCGAGTCTCGCCCGGATGGCCGCTTTGCCACCCACGCTCATCGTCCACCCTGGGCACGGCCCGGACACGACCATCGCCGACGAACTCGCCGCGAACCCGTTCCTCACCGGGGCGGCCCGGGTGGCACGGCGCCGCGGCTGACGGTGGCAACTCCCCGCCCACGCGGGGTACTTATCTTGATGCGTCCTCTCCTCGAAACCCCCTGGTCCCCCATGCGTTCCCGCATCCCTCTCCTCCTGGCGGTCGCGGTCTTCTCCACGGCCTGCATCGAGCCACTCGAGACCTCGAACGGTCGCTTCGGTGCCATCACCGCCTCGGCGTTCGACGGGGGGGCGGCGAACTACACGATGCGTCCCGAGGCCGCGTTCTACGGCGAGACGGACCTCAGCTACGATCCGTTCACCTCCGACACCTGCCTCCTCGCGCAGTTCTTCCCGAACTCGACCACCATCAATGGGAGCCTCAGGTTCCTGGATGCCGGCGACCGGCTCCTGACCTCGGTCAGCGGTCGGATCGACACGCTGGTCCCGGTATCGAACATCGGCCTGCGCATCTACCAGTCTCCCAACGCCGGCGGAATCCCCTACACGCCGGGTGACACGCTCACGATCACGATCCCTGGCGCCGCGTACCCGGCGAGCGCGATCTCGGTGCGGACCGCCGAGCCCTTCACGCACAGTGCCGTCGGTGTGCCGGCCGCTGATGAGCCGTTGTCGCTCACCTGGACCCCGGCGACGGTCGCGGGCTCCCAGATGACGTTCTCGCTGCGGTACGCGAACTCGTTCTCTACGACGGGACTCAACGAGCAGATCTTCTGCTCATTCGTCGATGACGGCGCCGGCACCGTGCCCGCCGCGCTCCTCGGGGGGTGGATCAACGCGTTGAACGCTCAGCGTCAGACCAAGGCGACCCGCGTCCGCTCACGCGAGGTGACGGTCGACGCGCGGACGCGACTCTCCCTGCTTTCGACGTTCTCGCAGCCGATCAACACCACGGTCCAGTGACCCCGGCGCTCCGTGTCGAGCACGACCCGCTCGGCGCGGTCGAGGTCCCCGGGGACGCCTTATATGGGGCGCAGACGGCACGAGCCGTCGCCAACTTTCCCGTGAGCGGCCTGAGGTCGCATCCCCGCATCATCGACGCCGTCGTGCGCATCAAGCGCGCGGCGGCGTCGGTGCATCGGGGCACGGGACGGCTCGACCCGATCCGGGCGGACGCGATCCTCGCCGCGGCGGACACGATCCTCGCCGGCGCCCATCGCGACCAGTTCGTCGTCGACGTCTTCCAGGCCGGGGCGGGCACCTCGCTGAACATGAACGTCAACGAGGTCCTCGCGAACCTCGCGAACGAGTCGCTCGGCGCGCCGCGCGGCGCCTACGCCCCCGTGCACCCGAACGATCACGTCAACATGGCGCAGTCGACCAACGACGTGATCCCCACCGCGATCCGCCTCGCCGCGCTCGACGCGCTCGGACCGGCGCTCTCGGCCGTCGACGGGCTCGCGCGCGCGCTCCGTGAGCGCGCTGCGGCGTTCGAGGACCTCGTCAAGGCGGGACGGACGCACCTCCAGGACGCCATGCCCATCCGCCTTGGTCAGGAGTTCGCCGGCTGGGCGGGCGCCGTCGAGCGTGGGACCCGGCGCGTGCGGGAGGCCGCGGACTACCTCCTCGACCTCGGGATCGGTGGGACCGCCGTCGGGACGGGAGTGAACACCGAACCCGTCTACGCCGAGCGGATGGTCGAGGAGTTGCGCGCGCTCACTCGGCTGCCGGTGCGCCTCGGTGCCGATCGCGTCCAGCTGATGCAGAGCATGGGGGATGCCGCCGGCGTGAGCGCGGCGTGGCGGACCCTCGCGCTCGACATCGGGAAGGTCGCCAGCGACCTCCGGTTGCTCGCGAGCGGCCCCCGGACCGGTCTCGACGAGCTCCGGCTCCCGCCCGTGCAGCCCGGGTCGAGCATCATGCCCGGGAAGGTGAACCCGAGCATCCCGGAGATGGTGAATCAGGTCGTGTTCCAGGTGATGGGACTCGACGCCACCATCGCGGCCGCCAGTGAGCACGGGCAACTCGAGCTCAACGTCATGATGCCGGTCATCGCGCACGACCTCGTGAGCGCCATCGAGATCCTGGGCAACGCCGTCCGCATCCTCGACGAGCGCTGCGTGCGCGGGATCGAGGCCAACACGCCCATGCTCACGCACTGGGTCGAGCGGTCGGCGGCGCTCGCGACCGCCCTCGCGCCACGGATCGGCTACGCGGCGGCCGCGGCGCTCACCAAGCGGTCGGTCGCCGACGGAGTCCCGATCCGTGCGTTGGTGGTCCGGGAGGGACTCATGAGCGCCGAGGAGGCGGATCGCGTCCTGGACCTCCGCCGCCTCACCGAACCGGGGGTGCCCGGTTCGGACGGGTGAGATTCCGAGTGCCCTTGTCCCGATCGTGCGGGGGAGGGCATCTTGCAGTCGATGCGGATCACCACTTGGGCCGAATACGGCGTCATCTGCGCGCTGCACCTCGCGCGTCGCTCCGATGAGGGGCCCGTCACGGGTCGCGACATCGCCGCACGCGAACGGTTGCCCGGCGACTACGTCGAGCAGATTCTCCTCCGGCTGCGTCGCGCCGGCATCGTCCAGAGCACGCGCGGTGCGAAGGGCGGGTATGCGCTCGCCCGCCCGTCGGTGGAGATCACGGTGCGCGAGATCATCACCGCCGCCGAGCTGGTGACGTTCGATCTCCACTGCGAGACCCACCCGCTCGACTCGGAGCGGTGTGCGCAGTCGTGCGATTGCAGCATCCGGCCGGTCTGGATGATGCTGCAGAAGCGGATCGACGAGGTGCTCGAGGGCGTGCGTCTCTCGGATCTGCTGCACGCGGAGCCGCAGGTGCGGGAGCGCGTCGGGCTCGAGCGCGCCGGCTTGCCGGTCCTCCAGGCCTGAGCGCGGACGGTGCCGCTCCCGTTCGTCCCGGGGTGGCGCGAGGCGCGAGAGCGCGACCGGCGCACGCGCCTCGTGGTTGATGGGCTCCGGCGCGAGCCGGACGAGGCCGACGTCGAGTGGTTGGCCGACGCGGCGGCGGGCGGCGATCGCGATCATGCACGCTGGGAACTCCGATACGCCCGGATCGCCCTCGGGCTGGTGGTCGCGCAGCGGGACGCGCTCGATGACCGCACCGCGGCGGACCTGAGCCACGCTTGCCTGGTCGCGCTCGAGGACGATCCTCGCATCGCGACGGATCTCCGCGACCTCGCCGAGCGGCAGTTCAGCGAGCGGTTGCAGGCGTACCGCGAGGCGATGCTGCTCCGCGGCGGGAGTCTGCAGTCGGCGGATCGCGTCGGGCGGTGCCTCCTCGCCTTCGCCAGTGATGGGGCGCGGACCGCGGGCGCGCCGCTCGCCTATTCCATCGAGCTCCTGCAGCGCTACGCCGACGAGGCCAGCGAACTCCTGCGGGCGGCGTTCGGTGAGGCCGCGTTGCCGGAAGACGTGAAACCCTCGGTGCTGCGCGACGCGCGGTAACGGCGCGGTGGTACGTGCCGGTCGCACCGCGCGCGCGGCGGCGCGACGACCCGGACGGGCCGCCTGGATCGGCGGGGGGTAACAGAAGAGCGGGAGGCGCCGTGGCGCTCCCCGCTCCTCTGACGAACCGCATCCGCCCTTTGACGGTCTCACTCTCAGTGCCGAAGGCGGGACTCGAACCCGCACGGGCTAGTGCCCACTGCGCCCTGAACGCAGCGCGTCTACCAATTCCACCACTTCGGCGAGAGGCGAAACGTACCGGGCGCGGATACCCAAGTCAACGCTGACTCGTCTTATTTCACCACGATGCCGAAGCCAGCCCCCGATGACGCGATCGTCACCGTCGCCCGAAACAAGCGCGCCCGACTCGACTACGAGATCTTCGAGACGTGGGAGGCGGGGCTCGTGCTGGCCGGGACCGAGGTGAAGTCGCTCCGCGACGGGCGCGCCCAGATCGGGGATGCGTACGGGGTCGTCAAGGATGGAGAGGTGTGGTTGCTGAACGCGCACATCCCGCCGTACGAGAAGGGCAATGTCTGGAACCATGACCCGACCCGTACCCGCAAGCTGCTCCTGCACCAGAAGGAGATCCGGCACATGATCGGCGCGGTGGAGCGGAAGGGGCTGACCCTCGTGGCGTTGGAGCTGTACTTCAAGCATGGGCGCGCGAAGATCCGGATCGGGCTCGCGCGTGGCAAGAAGTTGCACGACAAGCGCGCCGACCTGAAGGAGAAGGACGACCAGCGCGACATGCAGCGCGCGCTCCGCGTCCGATGATGCGCGCGCGCTCCCTGCTCGTCGCGTGCGCCGCGCTCGCGTTCGCCACCGGTCCGGCGGGCGCGCCGCCGCCGGGAGACGTCATCCGGGTGAAGGGCGTCGCCGGCGACACGGTCCTGTCGCTCGTGCCGAGCGCCGGCGGGGGAATGGTGCATGCCGGGACGATGGCGCGCCTTCTCGGGGGGTCGCTCGACAGTGTGGCGGCAGGGCGATGGACCCTCACGCTCTACGGCGCGCGGCTCGAACTGCGCGAGGGGGCGCCGTTCGCAGCGTACAACGGGTTCGCCCTGCCGCTGGTCGAACCGACGCGGCGGATCGATGGGGCCCCTCACGTCGCGCTGCAACTCTTCAGCGAGATCCTGCCGCGATTCGGTATCGGCATCCTGTGGGACCGCGCGCGATGGGAGGTCCGCCTCTTCCAGGGGATCGCACGCCGCTCGGCCCCGAGTGGACCGGGCGACCCCCCGGTCACCGCAGTTCCCGTCGCGGCGGAACCCGCACCGGTCGCTCCGGCGCCACGCACCGCCGCCGGCACGCCGCCGCGCACGCCGCCGCGGAGCGCCCCGCGCGATGTCCCGCTCGTCACGCCCTCGCGCAGCGCGGTGCCCGTGCGCGCGGGACTCTCGCGCCGCTACACGATCGTGGTCGACGCGGGGCACGGCGGACGCGATCCGGGGATGCAGGGTGCGCTCGTGAACGGCCGCCGGCTCTCCGAGGCGCGCATCACGCTGCAGGTCGCCAAGCGCCTCGAACGGCTCCTCGAGGCGCAGGGCTTCGACGTGGTGATGACCCGCACCACCGACACGCTCATCGCGCTCCACGACCGGGGCCCGATCGCCAATCGCGCCAAGGGGGACGTCTTCGTCTCCATCCACGTGAACTCGGCGAACCCGCGCTGGAAGAATGCGGCGGCGGCGCGGGGCTTCGAGACGTTCTTCCTGTCCACCGCGCGCACCGAGGACGAGGAGCACGTGGCGGCGATGGAGAACGAGGTCGTGCGCTTCGAGACCGAGGCGCCGACGCCCCGCGGCGATGATGCCCTGGCGTTCATCATGAACGACCTCGCGCGCAACGAGCACCTGCGGGAGTCGAGCGAATTCGCGGCCGTCGTCCAGCAACGACTCGCGTGGACGCATCCGGGCACCGACCGCGGCGTGAAGCAGGCGGGTCTGGCCGTACTCGCGACGGCGTACATGCCCGCGATCCTCGTCGAGATCGGATTCGGGTCCAACGCCGCGGACGCGCGCTGGATGGCGAGCGATGTGGGGCAGGAGCAGGCCGCGCAGGCGATCGCCGATGCGGCGCTCGAGTACCTGCAGCACTACGAGCGGCGCACGCGCGGCGGCCAACGGTGAGCCGCCGACTCGAGGTCACCGCCGCCGGGATCACCTTCCAGAACCCCGTCGTGCTCGCGGCAGGCACGGCAGCCTATGGTCGTGAGCTCGCCGACGTGATGCCGTTGGAGGAACTCGGCGGGTTCGTCACGAAGGCGGTCAGCATGGAGGAGCGCCATGGGGCCCCCGCGCCGCGCGTCGCCGACTTCCCCGGCGGGATGATCAACGCGGTGGGGCTCGCGAATCCCGGCGTGGAGAAGGTGCTCGCCGAGGACCTGCCGTGGATCGCGGCACACGTGCATCGCCCCCGCGTGCTGGTCAACGTCGTCGGGCGTGAGGCGCGGGACTTCGGCGATGTCGTCGCGCGGATGGACGGCGCGGCCGGTCACGTGGGTTTCGAACTGAACGTGAGCTGTCCGAACGTGAAACAGGGCGGGATGGAGTTCGGCGCGGATCCGGCGGCGCTCGCCGAGGTCGTGCGGGGGGCGCGGGCGGCGACGCGGAAGCCGCTCTTCGTGAAGCTCTCGCCGACCCTGCCGAGAGTCGGGGACGCGGCGCAGGTCGCCGTCGACGCCGGCGCGGACGGGATCACCGTGATCAACACCATCCCCGGACTCGTCATCGACGTCGAGCGCCGGAAGCCGATGATCGGGTTCGGGTCCGGTGGCGTGAGCGGTCCCGGGCTCCTCGCCGTCGGGATGCTCGCGGTGCACCGGGTGCGCCAGGCGGTCCGGGCGCCGATCATCGGGGCCGGCGGGGTCCAGCATGCGACCGACGTCCTGCAGTATCTCATCGCCGGCGCGAGCGTCGTGGCGGTCGGCACCGCGGGGCTCGCCGACCCCAAGCTCCCGGTGCGCCTCGTCCGCGATCTCGACGCTTGGTGCGCCGCACACGGCATCGCACGCGTCTCCGACCTCATTGGCACCCTGGAGTGGCCCACGTGACCGCATTGCGCGCCCAGCCGATCATCGCGCTCGACGTCCCGACGATGGGCGCGGCGCGCGCGCTTTGCGACCGTCTCGGTCCCGCCGCGGATTACGTGAAGGTGGGGCTCGAGCTCTACACGGCCGAGGGGCCTCGGGTCGTGGAGTGGTTGCACGGGCAGGGGAAGCGGGTCTTCCTCGACCTCAAGCTCCACGACATCCCGAACACGGTGAAGGGGGCGTCGCGGAGCGCCGCCTCGATGGGCGTCTCCCTCCTCACGGTGCACGGGTACGGGGGGGCGGCGATGGTGGAGGCGGCGGTCGAGGGGGCCGGAGAGGACACGGGGATCCTCGTCGTCACCGTGCTGACGAGCTTCGATGCGCGCACACTCGGCGTGGCCCTCGGTCGTCCCGTGGAGGAGATGGGGGCGGAAGTCACGCGGCTCGCTGCAGTGGCGAGCGTTGCGCGCGCGCATGGCGTCGTGTGCTCCGGCCATGAGGTGGCGGCCGTGCGGTCCTCCTATCCGGCGTTGCGTCCCCTCGTCCCAGGTATCCGACTGGAGGGCGGGGCTGCGCACGATCAGTCGCGGGTGACGACCCCGCGACGCGCGACCGCCGACGGGGCAGCCTATCTCGTTCTGGGACGGGCAGTTACGGCGGCGGACGACCCGCCGGCGGTGCTGGACGCGGTCCTGTCGTCGCTGCGTATCTGACCTCGCGCGGGCCGCTGCGCTCTGCCTTCGAGTCGCCGGGCCGCGCAACTCGCGGCCCTTTTCGTACACGTCAGCTCGGGCCTTGTGTCAAGGCCCCCGGCTGACTATTGTCCGTGTCTGCCCGAAATCGGGCATTCCCAAGCACTTCCGTTCCGTTCCGTAGTTCCGGCCTTCTGGAGTCCTCGTGAAAGTTCGCAGCAGCGTGAAGCCGATTTGCGAGCACTGCAAGGTGGTGAAGCGTGCAGGCGTGACGCGGATCATCTGCAAGCGCAATCCCAAGCACAAGCAGCGGCAGGGTTAACCGACAATGGCTCGTATTTCCGGCGTGGACCTTCCGCGTGACAAGAAGGTCGAGATCGGCCTCACGTACATCTACGGCATCGGGCGCGTCCTGAGCCGTCGAATCCTCGCGGCGACGGGTGTGAACCCGGAGCAGCGCATCCGCGACCTCTCCGACGCTGACGTGAACAAGCTCCGTCAGGAGATCGAGAAGATGTATCGCGTCGAGGGCGCGCTGCGCACCGAGATCGCGATGAACGTGAAGCGCCTCATGGACATCGGGTCGTACCGCGGGATCCGGCATCGCCGGAACCTTCCGGTCCGCGGCCAGCGCACGCACACCAATGCCCGCACGAAGAAGGGGCCCCGCCGCGCGATCGCGGGCAAGAAGAAGGTGACCAAGTAATGGCCATTGGCAAGAAGACCAAGAAGGTCGTGGACGCCGAGGGCGTCGCGCACGTCAACGCGACCTTCAACAACACGCTCATCACGATCACCGACGCGCACGGCAACGCCGTGTCGTGGGGCTCGGCCGGCAAGGCCGGGTTCAAGGGATCGAAGAAGTCGACGCCGTTCGCCGCGACCGTCGCGGCCGAGCAGTGCGCGCGCGAGGCGCTCAGCCTCGGGGTGCGCCGCGTCCACGTGAAGGTCCAGGGGCCGGGCTCGGGTCGCGAGTCCGCGATCCAGGCGCTCGCCGCCGCTGGCCTCACGGTCAAGTCCATCAAGGACGTGACGCCGATCCCGCACAACGGCTGCCGGCCGCCTAAGCGCCGGAGGGTCTAAGCAATGCGTTATACCGGTCCCAGCTGCCGGCAGTGCCGGCGTGAAGGTACGAAGCTCTTCCTCAAGGGCACCAAGTGCTTCACCGAGAAGTGCCCGGTGGAGCGGCGCCCGTACGCGCCCGGCATGCACGGCCAGAACACGGCCCGCCGTCGGAAGGTCAGCGAGTACGCGAAGCAGCTCCGTGAGAAGCAGAAGATCAAGCGCATCTACGGGCTGAGCGAGAAGCAGTTCCGCAACACGTTCGAGCGCGTCTCCGCGCTCCCGGGCGTGACGGGTCACAACCTCCTCGCCGCGCTCGAGAGCCGACTGGACAACATGGTCTACCGCATGGGCTTCGCCGCGAGCCGCAAGGCCGCGCGTCAGCTCATCCGGCACCGCCATGTCGAGGTGAACGGCAAGTCGGTCGACATCCCGAGCTTCGTGGTCGAGCCTGGCCAGGAGATCCGGATGCGCCAGAAGTCGCGCGAGCTCGTCATCGTGGCGGCGGCCCTCGAGGTCGCGGCGCGTGGGGCGACCCCGGCGTGGCTCGCGGTCGACAAGGACACCTTCTCCGGGCGCATGCTGGAGCGTCCGCAGCGGCAGGCGATCCCGATCGCGGCGCAGGAACAGCTCGTCGTCGAGCTCTATTCGAAGTAGCCGATGCAGGTGGAAGGATGGAGGCTGAAAGCGGGACGACCACTTTCAGCCTCCATCCTTGAGCCTTCATCGTGAGCAGGACGAAGACTCCCTGACAGTCTTACGAACGTACCGCGCGTCAGGGGCGGGGTACGGCGTCGGTGGCGCGTCACCGCCATCGTGAAACACTCTCCCAGGATCCAAGGCAATGGCAACCACGATCGATCTCCGCGGCTTGGTCCGCCCGCAGCTCGTCGAGATGACGAAGCGCGAGGACCAGGCGAACGCGGCTGAGTTCCGCCTGCAGCCCCTCGAGCGCGGCTTCGGCCACACGCTCGGCAACAGCATGCGCCGCATGCTGCTCTCGTCGCTGCGCGGCGCCGCGGTCTGGGGCTTCCGCATCGACGGCGTCCTCCATGAGCATCAGACCATCGTCGGGGTGGTCGAGGACGTGCATCAGATCATCGGCAACCTCAAGACGCTGGTGCTCGCGCTCGACGCCGACGTCGAGGACGCGATCCTCCGCCTGAAGGTCCGCAAGGGTGGCGCGATCACCGCGGGGCAGCTCGAGCTCCCGGCCGGGGTGAAGGTCGTGAACGGCGCGCACCATATCCTCACCCTGCAGGATGACCGCGAGCTCGCCATCGAGCTCTACGTCAACAAGGGACGCGGCTACATCGAGGCCGACCAGCACCCGCTCGACCGCAACCTCCCGGTCGACCTCGTCCGCATCGATTCGATCTATTCGCCGGTCAAGCGCGTGAACTTCTCGGTCGCCGAGACGCGTGTCGGCCAGCGCACGGACTACGACCGCCTCACGCTCTCCGTCGAGACGAACGGTACGGTCACCCCCGAGGAGGCCGTCTCGTACGCGGCCGCCCTCGCGCAGACGCACTTCCAGTACTTCGCGAGCTTCGGCTCGTCCGCCGCGGCCGCCGTCGCCGTGCCGGGCGCCGAGGGCTCGTCCGAGGGCGCTCGGCTCGCCGAGCTCCTCCGCACCCCGATCGACGACCTCTCGCTCTCGGTCCGCTCGGTCAACTCGCTCAAGAACTCCAGCATCCGCTCGCTCGGCGATCTGGTCCGCCAGACCGAGACGCAGATCCTGCAGGTCAAGAATTTCGGCAAGAAGTCCCTCCAGGAGATCGCCGACCTCCTCGAGAAGGAAGGACTCAATTTCGGGATGAAGTTCGAGGAATCCACGGATGGTGTGCGCGTCGCCGATTGGGGCACGCCGCCGAGCCGCGCCGCCGCGAACGCCCCCGACGACGAAGAGGAGTAGGACCCATGCGTCATCGTAAGGCCGGGCGGAGCCTCCGCCGCACTTCCGAGCAGCGCCTCGCGCTGCTCCGCAACCTCGCGACCTCGCTCATCGAGCAGGGCGCGATCGAGACGACCGAAGCCAAGGCGAAGGAGCTCCGGCCCTTCGTCGAGAAGCTGATCACCAAGGCGCGTGAGGGCACGCTCCACGCCCGCCGCCTCGCCGGCATCCACGTGCAGAAGCGCGAGGCGGCCGACAAGCTCTTCCAGGAGATCGGCCCCAAGAACGCCAAGCGCGCCGGCGGCTACACCCGCATCCTCAAGACCGCGCACCGCAAGGGTGACGGCGCTGAGATGGCCCGCATCGAACTCGTGGAGCGCTAAGACCATGCCCATCGCTCGCAATCGCTGCTACGTCTGCGACAAGGGTGTCGCGCACGGCAACAACCGCTCGCACGCGAACAACTCGACCCGCCGGACCTGGAAGCCGAACCTCCAGGTCGCCCGGATCGTCGCCGACGACAAGATCATCAAGATCAAGGTCTGCACCCGCTGCCTGAACGCCGGCAAGATCCAGCGCGCGCCGCGCGGGACCGCTGCCGCGGTCTGAGGCACGCGTCATGCAGGGAACGGACGGGGGGAGCGTCTCTGCGCTCTCCCCGTTCGTGTAGGCAGGCGGGAG
>JBGATT010000232.1:0-3344 GCA_044229035.1 Gemmatimonadaceae bacterium
GACTACGCCGCCATCGCCGAGGCCAACAAGTCGGCGATCGTCTTCATCGCGGTCCAGATGCCCGACGGGACGCCCTCGAGCGGCACGGGATTCAACATCCTGCCGAGCGGGCTCATCGTCACCAACCGGCATGTGGTGCAGGCGTCGAACGGCACGCAGGCGCAGAGGGTGAAGGTCATCTTCGAAGGACAGCAGGGCGCCTGGCGCGACGCGCGCATCGACTACGTGAGCGACTCGGACGAACTCGCGCTGCTGCGGCTCGTGACCCCGGGGAACCACCCGATCGTGAGCGGCATCGCCGGCGACGCGAGGAGCGTGCGGCTCGCGAGTCCCATCGCGCTCCTCGGCTACCCGCTCGGCACCGGCACCGCAGGGATGGGCGGCGACATCAACTCGCTCAAGCCGGTCGCGACGATGAACATCGGCACCGTGAGCAAGGTGCTCGACGACAACGTGCAGCTCGACGTGTACGCGGCGCCGGGGTCGAGCGGCTCGCCGGTGTTCGACAGCCGCGGGCTGGTGATCGGCGTGCTCTACGGCGCGGCGCGCGAGAGCGAGGGACGCATCATCTACTCGGTGCCGAGCTCACGCCTCGCGAAGCAACTGCCCGCGGACGCCGCGGGCGTCATCCGCTGACCGACGCCCCTTACGGCAGCTGCGGCTGAGCGGGCGGGCGAGGCGGCATCTGCCGGAAGCGCGCCCGTTCCATCTCGACCATCATCGGCAGGACCTGTGGCATCATCGCGCCGATGCCCGCCGTGGGATCGCTCGCGAGCACCGGGCTCGCGATCACGCGGCGATCCATCCCCTGCGGCGCGTGCAGGTCGTGCAGGGTGATGAGCCGCACCACGCTGTCCTTCGACGGCACCAGCGAGACCGAGACGATGAAGTCGGCGGAGAGGCGCATCTTCACGCCGTCGATCGTGCGCGACTCGCGGAGCGCGGCGGCGACGGAGTCGGCGGCGATCACCATGTAGCGCGGCGACGCGTCGATCCGCAGGCGCAGCGAATCGACGAGCGCGGCGGCGACCTTGTCGACATCGGGTCGCGAGCGTGACGGCCGCGGCGGCGCGACGACCACGCGCCGCGGCTCGGTGGAGCGCATCCCCGGTGGCGGGCCGGGCGGCGGCCCCGCATCAGTCGCGCCCGCCATGTTCGTCGCCAGCGCGGTCGCCTCGGCGATCTGCGCGGCACCGTTCGGCCCCTGGACCACGCGCGTCCGGGCGACGCCCATCCGCGCGCCCAACTGCACGAGCGAGTCGAGCACGGCCCGCTGGATCTGCTGGCGGATGGAGTCGGCGAGCTGGGCGATGGCGGCCGAGTCCGTGCGACCGACGGGCCGCGCCGCGGCGGTCGCCCCGGCGGCGGTGCCCGCGGCGGGCGCGTTGGTCGCGCGCTGCGCGAGCCGGTCGCTCACCGCCTTGGCGATGGCCATCGAATCCTCGCGCGTGAGCATCGCCGCGGCGGAGGAGACGACCTCCATGGAGTCGGCGGTCGCGAGCGAGTCGCGGAAGGCCTCGCTGACGGTCTCGGTGGCCGACTGCTCGCCGGCGATCCAGGCGGTCGCGATCACCGCCGCACCCGCGGCGACGAGCCCGAGCGTGCGCCCGACGGACGGCTTGCGCGTGGACCGGAGCGGCGCGAGGTGCTGCCCCGACGTGAGCGCGATGTCGTCGAGCGCGGCCACGACCTCGCTCGCGACCTGCGGACGCTCCTCGGGGAGCTTGGCGAGCAGGCGCGCGATGAGCGCGGCGAGGGGCGGCGGCACGTCGCCGCGCGACTCGGCCAGCGGCGCGGGCTCGCGCGTGAGCTGCGCGGCCATCGTCTTCTGCGGCGAGTCCTCCTTGAAGGGGACCTTGCCGGTGAGCATCTCGTAGCCGAGCAGGCCGAGCGCATAGAGGTCCATGCGATGGTCGGCCGCGGGGTCGGCGGCTATCTGCTCGGGGGCCATGTACGCCGGCGTGCCGATCGCCATCCCCGCGCTCGTGAAGCCGGAGCTGGGCATGGAGGCCGAGATGGCCTTCGCGACGCCGAAGTCGGTGACGAGGGCGTGCGAGCCCATCAGCAGGACGTTGCCCGGCTTGATGTCGCGATGGATGACGCCGAGCCCATGCGCGTAGTCGAGCGCCTCGGCCACGTCGCGCATGATGCGCACGACGTCCTTGATGGCGTAGTTCGCGCCGCCGGCGATCGCCTCGCGCAGCGACTGGCCGTTGATGAACGGCATGGTGTACCAGATCAGCGTGCCCTGCTCGCCGGCCGAGAGGAGCGGCACGACATGCGGATGCTGGAGCTGGGCGGCGACCTGGATCTCGCGCCGGAAGCGCTCATGGTTCACTCCCGCGGCGAGCTCGGGCGGGAGGACCTTCACGACCACCTTGCGGGCGAGCGCGACATCGGTGGCGACGAAGACGCGCGACATGCCGCCGCCCGTGAGTTCACGCTCGAGCGTGTACCCCGGGGCGAGCGCCTGCTGCAGGATGTCGGCGAAGTCGGACATGATGTGCGTTTGACCTGCTGGATGATACGTACGGTTGCCCGGAGGGGCGAGGTTCCACGGCGTCAGCCCAGGCGACGGGCCATGGCCTGCTGCATCGCGCGCGTGCCGTCCCAGGCACAGACCACGTTCGCCGCCTCGGGGATCTCGGCGGCGAGCCGCGGCGGCCCGAAGAGCGCCACCACCACCGTGCGCCGCGCCTGGCGCGCATCCGCGACCACCTGCGCGACCCGCCGCCGCGTCGAGACGTCGTACCCCGCCCGTCCCTTCCCCGTGCCCGGCCCGCCGAAGAGCGCGAGCAGGACCGCGCCCTCCCCTTCGGCCGTCGGCGCGTCCACGAGGCGGGGCGTGTGCCCCATCGCGCGGAGCGCGTCGACGAGATGCTGCCGCGGCGGCGCCGGCCAGCGCGACGACGCGTCATCATCCACCTGTATGACGTCCACCACCGGCCCGACGTTCGCGAGGACCCCGCGGACCGGGTGCACGAGGGTGTCGGCGAGCTGGCGCGCCCAGAGGACGTCCTCGAGCGTCGGCTCGCGCCCGGGCCCCGGCATGGCCCAGTCCGCCCAGAAGGTGCGGCGGTTCCGCGCCTCCTCGAGCGCGAGCGCGGGCAGCATCCCGCCGTCGTAGCCGCGCTCGAGGGTCTCGAGCACGCCATGCAGGTCGTGCGGGGCGAGGAGCAGGTCGCAGCCGGCGGCGATCGCCTCGATGGCGGCGATCCCCTCGTCGTCGCCCTGGCGGAGGCCAGGGGCCGAGAGCGCGTCGCTCACGATGAGGCCCTCGTAGCCGAGTTCGCCGCGGAGGAGTTCGGTGAGCATGGGGCGCGAGCGCGCCGCGGCGCGGCCGG
>JBGATT010000233.1:0-3305 GCA_044229035.1 Gemmatimonadaceae bacterium
CGTCGAGGCGCGCCTCCTCAGCGGCGGACACCGCCGCGACCGGCTCGAGGTGATCCGCAACGGCATGCCCGCGCCGGCGCGCCTCCTCTCCCGAGCCGACGCACGCGCGCGGCTCGGCGTTCCCGGCGACGGGCCGGTCGTCGGCTGGGTGGGACGCCTGAGCATCGAGAAGGGCGCGGATCTGTTCGTGCAGGCGATGGCCGCGACCGAGCCCGCCGTGCGCGCCGTGCTCATCGGGGACGGCGCGGAGCGCGGCGCCATCGAGCGCCTCGCCGCCGGCGACCCGCGGATCATCCTCGCCGGACAGCAATCCGACGCCGCGAGCCTCCTCGCCGCCTTCGACCTCCTCGCCATCTCGTCCCGCACCGAAGGCACCCCGATGGTCGTGCTCGAATCGGTGAATGCCGACCTGCCGATCGCCTCGTTCCGCGTGGGCGGCATCCCGGACGTGCTGGCCGAGGACGCGGCCTGGCTGGTGCCCACGCTCGACGCACCCGCCCTCGGCCGGTCGATCACCGAAGCCCTCGGCGCGCCGGTGGAGCGGCGCGCACGAGCGGCGCGGGCAAAGGCGCGGCTCACGGAGGAACTCGGGATCGACGCCTGGCTCGCGCGTGTGTGGGCCCTCTACGAGAAGGTCTGGGCGCGACGCGGCTGAGCGGACCGGGTCACCGCGCACGCCAGGTCACGCCGAACCCGACGCTCCGATGCGTCGCGGGGCCCCCGAGCAGGTCATGACGCACGAAGGCGAGTTCGATGTGCCATCCCGCACGCGCCGCCTTCGCGAACGCACCGCGGACACCGACCGCCGCTGTCGTCGCGCCGCCGCGGTCATCGATGTTGAACACGTCCGGTTCCGCGATCGCATCGAGTTGCGCCTGGCCGTGCGCGGCGCGGAGATACGGACGCGTGCGCCGCGTGGTCGCGACGTCGAGCCGCACACCGAGGCTCCCGGTGCAGATGGTGAAGGAGTCGTCCTCGGTCGAACCCGCCGGGATCCCGCCCGTGCAGGTGATGTCGACGGTCCACGCGGTGCGCCGACCAACATGCCGCGCGAAGAACAAGCCGAGCCGGGACCCGTCCGGCCGAACGTTCGCCGAGGCGAAGCGCGTGTGGCCCAGGTCGGCGGCGAGTTCGATCGCGCCGCGTGAGGGCGCCGGCGTCGGTTGCGCGACGAGCGCGGTGGGAAGGGCGAGGAAGAACCACTGAACGATCGACCGTCCGAGCATGCGGACCTCCCGGTCGGATATGCTGTTCAATGATGCAGGCTGCCGGCGAGACTGGGGTCCGGCGGCACCCTGACACCGCTTCAGGCGTCGCCCGACGCGCCAGGCCCCCGGTGACGCGGCTCGCGCCAGACGCCAGATTCAACGCATGACCGAGCGCCGCTACGACGAGGAGGAGACCGCCGCCATCTTCGCGCGTGCGAGCGAAGCATCGCCTCGCGATGTCTCCGCGCTTCCGGTGAAGCAGGGGTGGTCACTCGCCGAGTTGCAGGCCATCGGGCGCGAGGCCGGGCTCGCGCCCGAAGAGGTCGCGGCGGCCGCTCGCGCGCTCGACCGTCCGCCACAGCCGGCCCCGCGCCGCTTCCTCGGTCTCACCATCGGCGTCGGACGCACCGTGCAGCTCGACCGGCGGATGGACGACGCCGAGTGGGAGCGGCTCGTCGTGGTCCTGCGCGACACGTTCGACGCGCGCGGGCAGATCCGCGTCGAGGGCTCGCTCCGCCAGTGGACCAACGGGAACCTGCAGGTGCTGGTGGAGCCGACGTCGCGGGGGGACCGCGTGCGGTTCCGCACCCGGAACGCGAGTGCGCAGGCGTACATCACGATCGGCCTCACCGCGCTCGCGACGAGCGGCATCATCGTCGCGGCGCTCGTCGCGCAGGGCGCGCTGACCCCCACGCTCGCCCTCAGCACGGCCAGCCCGTTCTTCAGCGTGGGCATCGTAGGCGTCGTCGGCGGGTGGCTCCGCCTGCGCCGCTGGGCGCCGACGCGCCTGCAGCAGATGGACGACATCGCCCAGCGGCTCGAGGCGGGCGAGGCGACCTGACGGGCGGGCGCCTTACGGCGCGTGCCGCGCGAGGAACGCGAACATCGCCGCGTTGAAGGTCCGCGTCTGCTCCAGATGCGGCAGGTGCCCTGACGAGTCGATCGGCACGAACTCGAGCGCGGGGATGCGGCCCCGCACGATCTCCGCCTGCGCGAACGGCAACGTCGCGTCCTGCTTCCCCCAGGCGAGCATCACCGGCGTCCCCTGCGTGGCGATCCGGCCGTGGAGTGACGCGAAGTCCGCGTCGACCAGCGTGAGCCGCGAACGCAGCAACGCGCGCCCGAAGCCGCGGTACCGCATCTGCGGGCGATAGCTGTCCACCCACCCGGGGAATCGCTCCGGATGCAGGAAGTCGCTCGCCTGTCCGTCGGCCATCCCCGGCACGGCCGTCACCTGGAAGACGTACCGGCCCACGAGCGGCCACGCGAGGAAGCCCGGGTCCGTCGGGCCCGCGACGATCGGATCGACGAGCACGAGCGTGCGCACGCGGTCGCCGTGCGCGGCGGTGAAATGCGCGGTGACGAAACCGCCGAAGGAGAGACCGAAGAGGTCCACCTTGCCGCGGACGCCGAGCGAGTCGAGCAGCGCGAGGATCTGCGCATCGAACATCGGCCCGTCATACGCCGCGTCGGGACGGTCGGACCAGCCGCGCCCCATCAGGTCGTACCGGATGACGCGATACCCGGCGCCGGCGAGCGCCGTGAAGGTCGAGTCCCAGATGTACGAGGGCACCGAGAACCCGTGCACGAGCAGCGCGACGCGCCCGGTGTCGGGACCGGCCACTTCATAGTATGTGGTCCCGACCGGCGACCCGACGAACCCTCCCGGCACCCCGGCGGCGCTGCGGACCGCGGCATCGAGCGTCTCGCGCTCGGGGTTGCGCAGGTGGTACACGCCGAGCGCCGTGAGCGTGAGCAACGCCACCGTCGCACTGATGGCCAGGCCGTAACGTCGGATCATTCCTCGCCCGCCGGCGCGCCACCGCTCTTCGCGACCTGGTCGGCCTTCACGTTCGCCGGATTGAACCGCTTCGCCGCCTTGAGGATCGTCGCCATCGTGTCATCGAAGTCGGGGTGTTTCTCCTTCACGAAGCGCAGGTGGTTGATCCGCGACACGACGAACGCCTTCAGGTAGGGACTCTCCAGGCCCTTCGCCTTGAGCCCCTTCACCGCCTCGTTCACGTGCTCGTTGAGCTCGAGCAGCTGCGCGGCGCGCGCCCGGCGTTCCTCGAGCGCCACCGGGAGCTTGCTCCCGAG
>JBGATT010000002.1:0-58657 GCA_044229035.1 Gemmatimonadaceae bacterium
TTCACGAGTGCCGCCGCGTTGTCCCCCGCGAACTTCACCAATCCGGATGCCGGCCCGGCGACAATGGTCTGCGTGAACTTGAGCCCGGCGAGCGATCCCACGGTCGCCGTCACCTCGGCCTTCCCCGCCACTTGCCCGGCATTGAAGGAAATCGAGGCCTGCCCGTTCACGTCCGTCAGGCTCGTCGACGACGGGAGCGTCCCGCTCGTCCCTGTCTCCAGCGACCACGTCACCGTCTGCCCGAGCATCGGCGACCCGTTCTGCGCCAGCACTTTCACCACCATTGGCGCGGCGAGCGACGTCCCGGCCGCCACCGACTGCGAGTCGCCGCTGACGCGGGTCATCTTTGCGGGGATGGACGGGGAATTGGCGTCGCTCCCGTTGCACGCCACGGCGGCGGCCACGAGCAGGAAAGTCGCAGGGATCCAGCGGGTGGCCCGAGACGGGCGAGGGGTGCGGAGTACGGTCATGGCAGGAAGATGGTCCGGCAGGCAACGGTGGCGGCCCACCCCCCCGCCACTGCGGGGAGTCGAGCCGCCACCATAAACATAAGTCGAGGGGACGCTACATGACCGTCCCGGGCTTCTTCTTCCCGATGACCCCCTCGACCTTGCTGGCCTGCAGGAGCTTGTTGAACGCCGCGATGTCGACCGTCTCGATCTGGTCCACCTCGCTCCGGAGCGCACTCCACAGCTTCTCCAGTTCAGCCAGCCGTTCTTTGACCCCCTGCGTCAGCACCGGGTTCCCTTCCAGCTGGCCGAGCAGGAAGCCGTACTGCCCGTTGATCCCGTTGGCGTAGTTGATGATGTCCTGCCCGTTGCCGGCCTTGGTGGTCATCCGCGGGTCGAGCGACTCGGCCTTGGTCGTGAGCTTCCTCCCTTCGGCGGCGATGGAGTCGGCCAAGGGATCGGTGGCGGTGCGCGTGACGATGCCGGCGACCTGCGCGCGCACATCGCGCACCCGGAGCACGGCGTCGTGTATCTCCCCGATCCGCGCGACGAGCAGGTTGGCGATGGAGTCGCGCTCCGCGATGACGGCGGCGGGGATGGGCTCGAGGCGCGGATCGTTCACCACCTCGAACGCCTGCGTCTGCGCGAACGCGCCCACGGTGAGACGCACCTGATAGCGGCCGGGCAGCACCTTGGCCCCACCGCCGGACGGCGCGCCGAAGAGCTGCACGCCCTGCAACGTGGTGGGCGCATCGCGCCGCAGGTCCCACGTGAAGGTGTTGAGGCCGGCGCGAGCGGCGAGGCGAGCGGGGCCGGCACCCGACAGATTGGAGTACGTGCGCACGACGGCGCCGCGCGCGTCGAGGAACTCGAGCGAGACCTTGGTGGAGGAATCCGGCGCTGAGGTCAGACGGAAGTGCACCGTCGCCCCGGTCGGTGGGTTGCGTCCCACACGCGCACCTCCGCCGCCGCCACCGAAGCCCCCGCCACCGGCGAGGAGGATCGCGCGGCGCGGCGCGTACAGGTGTGCGGTCGCCCGCGCGACCTCGGCGCTGTGCTGGCGCAGCGGCGAGAGGTCGTCGAGGATCCAGAAGGCGCGCCCTTCGGTGGACGCGATCAGATCGCCGTGCCGCACCTCGAGATCGGTCACCGGCGTCACGGGCATTCCGGTGAAACGCTGCCATGTGGCACCGTTGTCGACCGAGAAGTACGCGCCGTTCTCGGCCCCTGCGTAGAGCAGGCCGCGGCGCTCCGGGTCCTCGCGCACG
Source organism: Gemmatimonadaceae bacterium (assembly GCA_044229035.1). Classification (GTDB taxonomy): domain Bacteria; phylum Gemmatimonadota; class Gemmatimonadetes; order Gemmatimonadales; family Gemmatimonadaceae; genus Pseudogemmatithrix. The sequence goes on from JBGATT010000002.1 coordinate 1,718, forward strand.
ACACGTACGGGTTCACCGGCCTTGAGTCCGGCGACGAGCTTGGTCCAGGTGCGCCCGTAGTCGGTGGAGCGGAACAGGTACGGATCGGGATCGCCGACGCGATCCTTCCGGAACGCGACCCAGACCGTGGCCGGATCGAACGGCGACACCTCGATCTCGTTCACGAGGCCGTCGCCCGCGACGGGCGGTGTGACATTGGTCCAGGTCGCGCCGCCGTCACGGGTGAGCTGGACGAGACCGTCGTCGGTGCCGACATAGACGGTCCGCGCGTCGTGCGGGGACTCGTGGATGACGAAGATCGTGCCGTACACCTCGCCGCCGGCGCCCTCGGTCGTGATGGGACCGCCTCCCCAACCCTGCCGCGCAGGGTCGTCACGCGTGAGGTCGGGGGAGATGGGCTTCCACGTGGTACCGCGGTCGGTGGAGCGGAAGAGGACGTTGCCGCCGTGGTAGATCACGTTGGCATCATGCTCGGAGACGAGGATGGGCGCGGTCCAGTTGAAGCGGTAGCGCGTGCGATCGGTCGGCTCGGTGAGATTCATCTCCGGCCAAGGCATGATGTCGCGCGTGAGCATCGTGCGCTGGTCGAGCTCGTCGATCAGGCCCTGGTAGCATCCGCCGTAGACGAAGCGGGGATCCTTGGCGCTCACGCCGATGTTCGCGCTCTCGCACCCGGCGCCGTCCCACCAGTCGCGGGTGCCGATGGAGCCACCGGTCCCGCGACTGCGGATCACGACCGACGAGTTGTCCTGCTGCCCGCTGTAGAGCTTGTACGGGAAGTCGTCATCGACCGTGACGTGGTAGAACTGCGCGGTCGGCTGGTTGTCCTGTGTGCTCCAGCTGCGGCCCCCGTCGAGCGAGATGGAGGCGCCGCCGTCGTTGCCGTTGATCATGCGGCGGGCGTCCGTGGGGTCGATCCACAGGGCGTGATTGTCACCGTGCATCGCCGGCACCGTCGCGAAGGTCGCGCCGCCGTCGATCGAGCGGAGGATCGGGGCATTCATCACCCACACGACATCGGCGTTGGCCGGGTCCGCGATGACGTTCATGTAGTACCAGGAGCGCGTCTGGATGAGGCGGTCGCTCGAGAGGAGGCGCCAGGTACGACCCGCATCGTCCGACCGGTAGAGTCCGCCCTTCTCGGCTTCGATGATCGCGAAGACGCGATCCGACTGGGCCGGTGAGACCGCGACGCCGATCTTCCCCATGAGTGCGGGGAGTCCCTGGGTCAGGCGCGTCCAGGTGTCGCCGCCGTCGGTGGACTTCCACAGGCCGCTACCCGCACCGCCGCTGCGCACGAACCACGGCGTGCGCTGGTGATCCCAGAAGGCGGCGTAGAGGATGCGCGGATTGCTCGGATCCATGGAGAGGTCGCTGGCGCCGCTCGTCGCGTTCATGCCCTTGAGCACGAGCGTCCAGGTGGTCCCCCCGTCGCGTGTCCGATAGATGCCGCGCTCCGCGGTGCCCTTCCACCGATCGCCCTGTGCGGCGACGTAGACGACGTTGGGGTCGGTCGGATGCACGCGAACGGCGGAGATCTGCCGCGTGGCGGCGAGCCCGACGTTGGTCCAGGTGCGCCCCTGATCGGTGCTCTTGTAGACCCCGTCACCGTACGGGGACGACTGCCCGCGGATCGCGTGCTCCCCGCTGCCCACGTAGAGCACGTTGGGATCGGATGGCGCGACGGCGATCGCGCCGAGGGAACTCGACGTGAACTGGCCGTCGGAGATGTTGCGCCAGTTGATGCCGGCGTCGTCGGTGCGCCAGAGACCGCCACCGGTGTAGCCGGCGAAGTAGGTCAGCGGCTGGCCCGCGATGCCGGCCACGGCGACACTGCGCCCTCCGCGCGAGGGGCCGATGTTGCGCCAGCCGAGTCCGGTGACCTCGCGCCAGGCGGAGTCGGGACGCGCCGCGACGGGCGTGGCGGCGTTGGAGCGGGCCTGCGCGGCGGCGAGCGCGGGGCCGACGAGCAGGAGCAGGGCAGGGAGAGCGCGGCGCATGCGATGGGGGTTGGGGAGGGACCCGCACGTTGGCCCTTGCCCGCGAGCGCGTCAAGCCGTCGCACGGGGCCGTGCCCGCGTCGCGGCGACGGTCCCTCTGGTGGGAACACGCGATCATCGGCAACGTTCGACCGTCGCCCACCGTTATCCCGACCAATGATGCCCCGTCCATCGCTCCTCGCGCGTCTGCTTCCGACGCTGGCCCTCCTCGGGGCCTGCACCGCCGGCGCCCAGTCGCGACCGACCGCGTCGCCGTCGTCGGGGAAGCCGACCCTCGTGGTCTTCATCACCGTGGACCAACTCGGGAGCGACTATCTCGAGCGCTACGGCGCCAACTTCACCGGCGGGCTCGCACGGCTGCGCGATCAGGGCGCGACCTGGTTGCGTGGCCGGCACGACCATGCCATCGCCGAGACGGCGCCGGGGCACGCGACCACCATGTCGGGCCGCTTCCCGGTGCACACCGGGATCGCGAGCAACTCGCAGGGCGTGAACACTTCGGCGTCACCGCTCATCGAGAGCGAGGATGTTGGCGCGTCACCGTTCCGCTTCCTCGGCACGACCCTTTACGACTGGATGGCGGCGGCGGATGCGCGCACGCGCGTGCTCTCGGTCTCACGCAAGGATCGGGGGGCGATCCTGCCCATTGGGCGCGCGAAGGTCGACGTCTACTGGTATGCGATGCCGGGGCTGTTCACGACGTCGCGCTACTACCGCGACACGTTGCCGAGCTGGGTGCGCGCCTTCAACGCGCGCCGCCTGCCGCGGACCTATGCGGGTCGGGCGTGGGAGCCGCTGTCGCCGCCGGACCGCTATGCCGAGCCGGACACGAATCCGCTCGAGGGCAGTGGGCGCGACTATGTCTTCCCGCACGTCCTCACGTCCGACACGTCCGTCGTGGGCGGCGCGATCCGGGACTATCCGTGGATGGACTCGCTGACGATCGCCTTCGCGCTCGAGGGACAGCGCGCGCTCGGGCTCGGCATGGAGGGAGGCCGGACCGACCTGCTGGCCGTCTCGCTGTCGACGACGGATGCGGTGGGGCATCGGTACGGCCCCGATTCGAAGGAAATCCATGACCACCTGCTCCGGCTCGACCGCTATCTCGGTCAGTTCCTCGACGAGCTCGAGGGTCGCGTCGGTCGCGGGCGCATCGTCGTCGCGCTCACCGCCGACCACGGCATCTCGCCGTTCCCCGAGTGGCGCTCCTCGTACTACGCCAACCACGACGCGCAGCGTGTGGATGTGCGGCCAGCGTGGCGCGCGGCGTATGCGGCGATGCGCGCGGCCGGGGTCGACACGACGGCCGCGCACGATGACGACGGGTTCCGCGTGCGCGACCTCGACGCCTTCCGTCGTCGCAACGTGGATCCGGACGACATCGCCGCCGTGTGGGTGCGGGCGCTGAGGCCGCTCAACGGCGTGCTGCGCGCCGATCTCGTGCGCGATCTCGCCGCGGCGGACACGGTGCACGATGACCTCGCGCGGCGCTGGCTCCACATGCTGCCCACCGACGGGCCGGTGCGGGCGGTCCTCACGCTCGAACCGTTCGCGTACTGGCAATCCGTGACCTACGCGACGCATGGACTGCCGCACGATCATGACACGCAGGTCCCGATCATCTTCTGGGGGCCCGGGGTGGCACGAGGCGTCCGCGGGACCGCGGCTCGCGTGGTGGACATGGCGCCCACGCTGGCGGCCCTGCTCGGCGTGCCGCCGCTCGAGCCTCTCGATGGGCGCGTCCTGCCCCTGCGTCCCTGATCCCCGTTCCGGAGCGTCGATGCCAAAGTCCGTGACCCCGCTGGAACATCGTGCGTTCGGCCGCGGCGGCGCCGTCGGCATCCTCGGTCTTGGCACGCGCCGACTCGCCGAGGCGGGACAGCAGGGGGCGATCAAGCTCGTGCGCGAGGCGATCGACGGTGGCGTGACGCTGCTGGAGATCGCGCCCGAGTACGGCGACGGTCGCACGGAGCGCTGGATCGGCCTCGCCCTCCGCGACGGGTATCGCGAGCGCGTGCAGTTGCTCTGGCAGTGCTGTGCCCACCTGCGCGACTACAAGACCGCGATGCTCCAGTTCGAAGCCACGCTCGGCCACCTCAAGACCGACCATGTGGAGTTCTGGTCCTTCCACGAGGTGATCTACGACAACGACCCGGAGTGGATCTACGACCACGGCGGGCTCGATGCGGCGCAGGAGGCGCGGGACCAGCGCCGGGTCCGCTGGATCGGGTTCCATGGCGAGAAGTCGCCGCACATCGCGCTCAAGCTGATCGCGCGTGGGTTCGCGTGGGACGTGGCGCTCATGCCGCTCAACCCGTTCGATGCGAGCTTCCGCTCCTTCGAGAAGCAGGTGTTGCCGGAGATCATCAAGCGCGGAGGGACCGTGATCGGCACCAAGCCGATGGCCGGCGGCGCGATCCCGGCGAACAAGGTGATCAAGCCCGAGGACGCGCTACGCTACGCGTGGTCGCTCCCGGTGGCGTCGGTGCTGGTCGGCTGCGATTCGAGCGCCGTCCTCAAGCGGACGCTCAAGTCCGCGGCGGGGTTCAAGGCGTTCCACGCGGGCGAGATGGACGCCTTGCGGCAGAAGGCACGCCCCACCGCGGGCGACGGGCGCTTCGAGCGCTACAAGACGACGCAGGAGTACGACGGCGCCGCGGGCAAGGCGGCGCACGGATTCGGATGATGGTCGCTGCCCGGCGGCCGCATGAAGACGCTCCCTCACTCGTGGATCTCGTGACTCGACTCGGCTCGGCAGTCCTGACGCTGGCGGTACTCGCCGCGTCCCTCGCGCGGCCCCTCGGCGCGCAGCAACTCACCGGGTACACGCCGCAGCGCGCGGCGGCCCAGCGCACCGCCGAGCAGGCGGCGATCGCGCGCGCCGACTCGGTGCGGATCGGCGTGCTCGCGCGCGCGCTCGCCGATCGTCCGCACATCGCCGGCACGGCGGCCCAGGCCCGGACGCGCGACCTCGTCATCGAGGCGCTCAAGGCCGCCGGCATCGCCACCGAGGTGCGAGAGTACCGCGTGTGGCTGCCGCACACGGTCGAGTACGGCGTCTGGCGGGTGAGTCCGGACGCGAAGGAGCTCGACCTGCGCGAAGGGCGCATCGCCGAGGACCCGACGACGCTCGCGCACGACGAGTATCCGACCGTGAACGGCTACAGCGGCACCGGCGACGTGACCGGCGACGTGGTGTACGTGAACTACGGGCTCGTCGAGGACTATGCCGTGCTGGACTCGCTCGGCGTGTCGGTGCGCGGCAAGATCGCGATCGCGCGATACGGCCGGAGCTTCCGCGGCATCAAGGCGCGCGAAGCCGAGAAGCACGGGGCGCTCGCGCTGCTGATGTACAGCGATCCGGCGGATGACGGCTATGTGCAGGGTGACGTCTATCCCGAGGGCCCGTTCCGCAACGATCGCGGCGTCCAGCGCGGCAGTGTGATGAACGGCGCGGGGGACCCGTCGACGCCGGGATACCCGTCGCTCGCGAACGCGCCGCGGATCCCCGAGGTGCAGATGCCGGTGCCGCGCATCCCGGTGCTGCCGCTCTCCTACGGCAACGCCGTCGAGCTGTTGAAGGGGGTGCGCGGGGCGCCCATCCCGCGAGGCTGGCAGGGCGGGCTCGCGTTCCGCTACCACGTCGGGCCCGGCCCGGTGCGCGCGCGCGTGAAAGTGTGGAGCGACTCGGCGACCGCGGCGTACAAGCCCATCTGGAACACCTTCGGCGTGATCCGCGGGACCGACTTCCCGGACGAGGTGATCATCATCGGTGGGCACCGCGATGCCTGGAGCCCGGGCGCGGTGGACAACGTCTCTGGAACGGTGAGCGTGGTCGAGGCCGCGCGCGCGGTCGCCGAGCAGATGAAGAGCGGCTGGCGTCCGCGGCGCACGCTCCTGTTCGCGACCTGGGATGCGGAGGAGTGGGGCCTCGTCGGGTCGACGGAGTACGTCGAGGATGATTCGCTCCGCCTGATGAAGGGTGGCGTCGCGTACCTGAACCAGGACGTGAGCGCGAGCGGTCCGAGCTTCGGCGGCGGCGGCTCGCCTACGCTGCGCGAGGTGCTGCGGGACATCGCGCGCTCGGTGCCGGATCCGAGTGGTGCGGGTTCCGTCTACGACGTGTGGCGGACGCGCACAGGGGTGCGCGCGGGTGAGGAGCCGGCGATGGGGGACCCGGGTGGCGGCTCCGACTTCGCCGGGTTCTACAACCATCTCGGCATCCCGCATTCCGACTGGGGCTTCGGGGGCGGGAACGGGATCTATCACTCGAACTACGACTCGTACACGTTCATGGAGCGCTTCGGCGATCCGGGCTATCGGTATCACGCCACCGCCGCGCGCATCGGCACGGCGATGCTGATGCGCCTCGCGAACGCCGACGTGCTCCCGTACGACCACGTGGAGTTCGCGCGCACGATGCGTCGCTACCTCGCGCCGATCGACGCCAACCTCAAGGCGAAGGGATGGCCCGGCTCGAGCGCGCCGCTCGCGGCGGCGATCGACCGCATGGAACGCGAGGCGCTGGCGTTCGCGACGGCGCGTGATGCGGCGCTCGCGGCAGGGCTCCCTGCCGCGCGCCAGCAGGCGACGAACGCCGCGCTGCTCAAGGTCGAGCGCGCGCTGATCCGGCCGGAGGGCTTGCGTTCTCGCCCGTGGTATAGGAATCTCATATACGTGGCGGACGTCGATAACGGGTACGGCACCATGGTGTTCCCGTCGGTCAACGAGGCCATCCGGTTCGGCGACGCCGCGCTCTTCGAGCGGGAACTCACCGACCTGGTGCAGCGGTTCGATGCGGCCACCGCGGCGCTCGGGCTCGCGCGCACCGAAGTCCAGAAGCGCTAGTTCGACCTCCGTCGCCACGGCACGTCGGCGCGCGGCGGGCGGGGGTGGTTCCGGGACCACTCCCGCGGTCGAGGGGGCATCGCACGGCGAGAGCCGACGATGCCCCCTCGCGTATATTCCCCCGATGCCGCTCACGAGCGACGAACTCCAGCGCTACGCGCGCCATCTCGTCCTGCCGCACGTCGGGGAGTCCGGACAGGAGCGGCTCCGCGCCTCGTCGGCACTGATCATCGGACTCGGGGGCCTGGGATCCCCTGCCGCGCTGTACCTCGCTGCGGCGGGCATCGGACGGCTCGGCGTGCTCGATCACGACACCGTCGCCGTGCACAATCTTCAGCGTCAGGTGCTGCACGACACCGCCGCGATCGGGCAGCCGAAGACCGAGTCGGCGCGCACGCGGCTCGAGGCCCTCGATCCGTCCGTGCGGCTCGACACCTGGCAAACGGCGCTCACCCGCGACAATGCCCGCGGGATCATCGGCGACTATGACGTGATCCTCGATGGCACCGACACCTTCGCGACGCGGTACCTCGTGAACGACGCCTGCGTGCTCGAGCGGAAGCCGTACGTGCACGCGAGCGTCCATCGGTTCGAGGGGCAGTTGGCCGTCTTCGGCGCGTCTGGCGGCCCCTGCTACCGCTGCGTGCATCCGGACCCGCCACCGGCCGGGAGCGTACCCAGCTGTGCCGAGGGCGGCGTGCTCGGCGTCCTGCCCGGCTTGCTCGGGACGATGCAGGCGACCGAGGCGCTCAAGCTGCTGCTCGGCATCGGCACGCCGATGATCGGGCGCCTGCTCGTCGTCGACGCGCTCGCGATGCGCTTCCACGAGGTGGGGATCGATCGCGACCCGGCGTGCGCCTGGTGCGCCACGCGCACCGCGACCGCGCTGCTCGACGACTATGCGGCCTTCTGCGGCGAGGGCGGCGGCACTCCCGCCCTCGCGTCGGCGGACACGCTGCGGACGATCACGCCGCGCGACCTTGCGGTGCGACTCGCGCGAGGCGACCGGTTGCGCGTGATCGACGTGCGCGAGGACTGGGAGGTGCGGACGGCCGCGCTCGACGTGGCCGAGGCGATCGTGATGAGCAGCATCCCGGCGCGGGTGGCCGAGCTGCCGCGTGAGGCGACCTACGTGATCCTCTGCCACCACGGGATGCGGAGCGCGATGGTCGCCGACTACCTGCGGTCCGCCGGCTTCCCGCGCGTGATCAACCTCGAGGGTGGCATCGACCGCTGGAGCGTCGAGGTCGATCCGAGCGTGCCGCGGTACTGAGATGACTGGCCTCGCCTGGGCGCTCGTGGTCGCGGCCGCGGTGTGGGCCCAGCGCTGGTGGCGCGCGCGGGCGCGCGAGCGGCGGTTCGCCGCGCGCTTCACCTTCGGGAACGATGGCATCATCGCCGGCGCGGAGCCGCGGATGTACGCCGCCCCGACGGGTCGCGCGATCCTCCTGATCCACGGCTACAACGACTCGCCGGCGTCACTGGATCCGCTCGCGCGACGCCTGCACGCCGCCGGATGGACGGTGCGGTTGCCGCTCCTGCCCGGGCACGGCCGCGCCCTGAATGCGTTCGACGCCTGGACGGCCGAACAGGTGCTGGCGCAGGCCCGCGACGAGTACGCGACGCTGCGGGCGACGCACCGGACCGTGGTGGTGGGCGGGATCTCGATGGGCGGCGCGACCGCGACCTGGCTCGCGGCGGAGACGGACGCGGATGGGCTCGTGCTCTTCGCGCCGATGCTCTTCGTGCCGCAGCAGATGCAGGTGGCGGTGAGCACGGCGCGCCTCTGGGGGCTCGTCACCAAGTACATCGCCGGAGGCGGGCGGCGCTCGATCCACGATCCGGCGGCGCAGCAGCGGATGATCGCCTACGGCTGCTCGACGCGTCGCTCGCTCGAGGCGCTCGAGAAGGTCGCCAAGGGCACGACCGTCCGCCTCGGCTTCGTGCACGAGCCCACGCTCGTGATCCAATCCGAGGAGGACAACCGGCTGCCGCACGCGCAGTCGGTGCACGCGATCGCGCGTCTTGGCGCGAAGGACCGCACCGTGGTGTGGACGCGCGGGGCCGGGCACGTGATCACCGTCGACTTCGGCTGGGAGGATGTCGCGACGCGGACGATCGCGTGGCTCAACTCGCGCTTCTGATCGCTCGCGTCTCGCCGGGGGAGAGGATCCAGAGCCGGTCCTCCGGTCGCGCGGCGGCGGACCAGAGCTCGCGCGTGCGGCGCGGTGGCTCGTCCACCGGTTCGTCCGTGAGCACGAACGTCCCCCAGTGCATCGCCACCATCGTCGTCGGAACCGCGGGATGCGCGGCCGTGAGCGCCGCGAAGGCTCCGAGTGCCTCGGTCGGATCGAGATGCACCGGGCGCATGAACCAGCGCGGTTCGTAGGCCCCGACCGGCATGAGCACGAGGTCGAGCGGCCCGAGGTGCGTGCCGATCGCCGCGAACTCGGGATGCAGTCCGGTGTCGCCGACGAAATAGATCTGCCGGCCGTGCGCGCGCAGGGCCCATCCGCACCAGAGCGTGGCATCACGATCGAACGGTGTGCGTCCGGAGAAGTGCGCCGCGGGGAGGCAGTGCACCGTGGCGTCACCGATCCCGGCGCACTCCCACCAATCGCGTTCGACGATCTGTCGCACGCCCCGCGCATGGAGCCGCGCGCCCACGCCGAGCGGGGCGCACCAGACCGCGTCGGGGTGATCCCGCGCGAGATGCCGCACCGTTCGGTCGTCGAGATGGTCGTAGTGGTCGTGCGACTGCAGCACGATGTCGATGGGGGGCAACGCCTCGAGCGGGATGCCGGGGGGATGTCGGCGGCGCGGTCCCCAGAACGACAGCGGCGAGGCGCGTTCGCCCCAGACCGGATCGGTGAGGACGTTCAGCGGGCCGACCTGCACGAGGAAGGTCGAATGCCCGACGGCCGTGACGCGCACGGCGTCGTCGTCGGCCCGCGGGTGTGCGTGATCGGAGGGGACCAGGGTCGGCGGCGGGGCGGGCGGAGGCAAGGGGCCGCGTCGCAGGCGCTCGAGCGCCCAGCGCGGGAGTCCGCCGAAGCCGGTGGGCCTCGAGCCGGGCCACGGATTCCGGAATCCGCCTTCGGGCCGGTGGTGTGCCGGGCGCGCGGCGCTGCCGGCCGTGGTAGATTCAGGGCTCACGCGACAGGACGAGGGCGAAGGCGATGGCGGACATCACGTGTCAGAAGTGCGGGCAGACGAAGGCCGGGTTCGAGCGACCGCCGTTCCCCGGCGCGATCGGGGCGCGAGTCCTCGAAGGCACCTGCCCGGATTGCTGGCAGCTGTGGCTGAAGCAGCAGACGATGCTGATCAACCACTATGGATTGAACGTAATGGACCCGCAGGCGCGGCAGTTCCTCACGCGGAACATGGAGGCCTTCCTGTTCAAGGCCGGCGCGCTGGACGACGTCGATACGTCCAAGCAGGGGACGATCGCGCATTGAGCGGCCGCCGCGCGGATCGCGCGGCTTGACTTTAGTAGCATCGCGCGACTAATTGCGCGCACGATGCGCGACCGTCCCACCGCTCCCGTCGCGCGCGCCGGTCGTTCACCGGCCAGCGCTTCCCTCGACCTCGTCTGCTGCCGCGTGGACGGCCGTCAGTTGGCCGTGCTGGTGCGCGATGCGGGGCGCGGGAACCCTCCGACCCTCCCCTGGACCGCCCTCGAGGCCACCGCGGTGCTCGACGCCGCCGCGGCGCGGTTCGCGCGCGAGCAGCTGGGGCGCGCCCCGAGCTGGATGGAGCAGGTGGCGGCGATCGGCGACGGTCGCAAGCATCCCTCCGCCGCTCCGCTATCGGTGGCCTTCGTCGCGGTCGTCCCGATGGGCACGCCGGCGCCGGAGGGCATGGCCTGGCTCGGTGTCGGCGCACTTCCCGCCCTCCCGGCGCGCCAGCTCGCGATGGTGTCGACCGCCGCGGCCGCGCTGCGCGACCGCATGGACCTCGCGCCGATCGCGTTCCGCATGCTGCCGGCCGAGTTCACGCTGAGCGAGCTGCAGCTGGTCTACGAGCTCCTGCTCGGTCGGCGTCTGCACAAGGCGAGCTTCCGGCGCGCATTGCAGGCGGCCTACCTCGTCGAACCGACCGACGCCTGGCGGTCGGAAGGCCGGGGGCGTCCCGCCCAGCTCTTCCGGTATGCACCGCGGAAGCGGCGCGGCCTCCGGCGCTCGGTGCGATTCGAGCTCCTGGGCTGATCGGACGCCGCCAGCGCGACAGGACCGTGACACCAAGCCCCCTTGCCGGGTACTGTTAATAGTTGCAATGTGTATCTAACGGCAAAAGGAGGGACGGTGCTGGCCTACCTCGACGCCCTGTTGGATGCGCTCTCCCTCCGCGATGCCGCGGCGGTGGACCGCCTGCTCGCCCATCCGCTCGCGCGGATCCTGCCGGAGGCCGCCCGCGACGAGGCGCGCCTGATCGGGCGCGGCGCGGGCGACGCGCTCGCCGCGCCGTTGCGCGTGATGCGGCTGCGCCACCTCACCGCCGAACTGCTCCGCGAGTCGCCGGTCATCGCCGATCGCGCCGAGGATCCCGCGGATGCGCATGCGACCGAGCGGAACGCCGATCCCGCGCCACCGCGGCAGTCGCGGCGTACGGTGACCGACCGCGCACCGGCGCGCGCCGGTCGCCTCGTGCAGATGGAACTGCCGCTCTCGGCCTGAGCCGGCGGTCCGTTCCTATCGGGTGTTTCCGACGGCCCACCGCCGCCAGCTCTCGTGATCGAAGTGCCACCACTCGGCCTCGTAGACGGTGAACCCCTCCGCCTGCATCACCCGCCGGAGCAGGGCACGGAACCACCGTTGCTCCGACGTCCCGCCGGGATAGAACGGATACGCGCGCGGCGAGAACTCGTCGTAGCCGCTCACCATGGGCACGGCGCGTCCGGTCCGCAACTCGTACAGCGACAGGTCGACCGCCGCCCCGCGATTGTGCCGCGATCCGTTCGCCGGATCCGCGACGAAGACCCGTTGCGCCTCGGGAGTCGCATCCCAGAACATCCGCGTCACGTACCAGGGGCGGTACGCATCGTGGATGAGGAGACCGTAGCCTTGTGACGCGAGCGCGCGCTGCACGCGCACCAGCGCCTCGGCGGCGGGCCGCTGCAGACGCGCCTGCGCGCGCTCATACATCACGGCGCCCATGAAGTTGTCCGTGGTCGCGTAGCGGATGTCCAGCCGGATCCCCGAGTCGAGCGTGGCGAGGTCGACGAGTTCGCCCGGCTCGCGACCTGGCTGCGGCGGAGGGGCGGCGGCCAACGCCTCGCGTCGCAGGATCTCGATCGGGCGCTGCGGCGTGATGCGGAACGTCGAGCCGTCCTCCGGCGCGATCGCGCGCCGCCGGAATCGTGCGTCGCCGATGCGGACCGCCGTCACGCGCGTCGCGGCACCACTGCTCGGAGCCCGCTCGACGCGCAGCGTCGCGCCCGCGTAGGCGCCGTCGGCTGGGAAGCGCAGCCGGTCGCCGTCCAACACCTCGAGCGGGTGGAAATGGAACCAACCGATGAGCGCGAACAGGCGCCCGTCGCGCTCCATCAGGTAGAGCACGTCATCGTCCTCGCCGTACTCCCCGATGAGCGTACGCCAACCAGCCGGTGGCGGTGCCGGTCGCCGCTCGGGCTCGCGCACCAGGGTGTCGCCCGCGAATGCGAGACGAGCGCGTCCCCCGTCGGATGGGAGCAGGCGCACAATCGTCCCGAACACGAGTCGGCCATCGGCGATGAGGGTGGTGTCGTCGATCGCACGGAGCAACAACGGCGTCCCGCCGCGCGAGTCGTCGAGCCAGAGGTCGCCGAGCCGGTCCTCGAGTGCGACCGCCCGACGCCTGCCGCGATAGGTGCCTTCGAGCGCGTTTCGGGTGCTCGTCTCGATGGCGCGCGTGGCGCGCGGGGAATCGAGCGGCCTACCGGCGCGTGCGGCACGAAGGAGCCGAAGCGCCTCGTTGGCGACGCGACCCGCGACGGTGTGGGCGCCGTCGAGCGAGAGCGTGACTGCTGCGCCGAGTCGCTCCTCGGGCAGCGCGGCGACCTCGGTGCTGAACCCCGCATGAGAGCCGCCGGCATGGATGCGCCGCGCCCCATCGAGCGAGTCGTGCACGGATCCGCGCGGTCCCATTCCCTCCGTCAGCATCATGCGGAGGAGTCGGGAGAGGTCGACGACGGACGCGGTGAGATCGGAGGCGGGACCCAGGCCGCGCACGCTGTCCGGCGCCGGGAAGGTCCGTCCGTCGAGGGTCCACATGGTGCCGCGCGCACGTCGTGCCTGAAGCGCGGTGTCCGGGGTGACGCTCGTCCAGGTCAGGCCGGGTGGCGCCCCCACCTCGCGTCGCAGCGTCTCGGCGAGCAGGGGCGAGAGGGCCGAGACGCGGAACGGCGTGTCGGCCGTGACGCGCTGCGTGCTGTCCGTCGGATCGACGCGTCCGAATCCCTTCGCCCAGATGACCCTGTCGCGATCGACGAGCGCGATCGCGAGTCCCGGGATGCCATGCTGCGCCATCTGCGCATCGACGAAACGCTCGATCGCCGCGACAGCGATCGAGTCGCGTGTCGGTGGCGGGACGGAGTCCTGTGCCAGCGCGACGAGCAGGGTGAGGGCGACCGAGGCGAATGGCACGACGCGACCCGGGGGATCGAGGACGTGCCCGCGGGCACGGCGGCGAGATGGAGCCGCTCGTCGTGTTCTACGCCACGAGCGCGGGAGGCGCAAGCGACGGCCCGAACGCGACGACGCTCCCGGCGCATGCGCCGGGAGCGTCGTGAACCTGGGCAGGACGGAGGTCAGACCTTCATGACGTTCGCGGCCTGCGGTCCCTTCTGGCCGTCGACGATCTCGAACTCGACCTTGTCGCCCTCGGCGAGGGACTTGAATCCCTGGGACTGGATCGCGCTGAAATGCACGAACACATCGGGGCCACCCTCACGCTGGATGAAACCGAACCCCTTCGCGTCGTTGAACCACTTCACGGTGCCATTGATGCGGGCCATCGTTCTGGTGCTCCTGTTCGGAACGGACGGTAGAGGTTCAGGCGGCCCCGGCGATGTACCGGGCGGTGCGACCACAGCCGACGCACTTGAGGGTGACATGCGACCTCGGCGGCGGTGGGGCATGACCCGGTTCCCGCTGGATCGAGCCCGAGCAGGAGGGGCAGCTGAGCGGATCGCCATTGCGATCGCTCACGATGAGGTGGAGGGCCTGCGCGGGATTGTAGGTGTTCTGTCTCTGCTTCCGCATGCGGTCTCCGGCTGAGTCTGGTGGCGGCCTGTCATGATGGCCAAGCCGCAAGGCAATGGAAGCAAATTAATCGGCAAAGCGCTAACGCACAGTCCTACCATGACTTGCAGGTGGTTTTCGATATACTAAAACAGCGGCATATAGCGTAACTCGTTGATTTTGCAACTAGTTACGACAAAGGCCAATGTGGAAAACTCTGAGGAGGGATTCACTCCCTATTGTGTCAGGAGGGGCGCCCGGTCGGCGCCGGGGCGCAACCTTGCGTGCGCCGAGTGTCAACGAGACCGAACACCTTCCACTCGCCCGCGCGGCGCGCGAGCAGGAACGCATCGACGCCGCAGTGCGAGAAGCGGTCGCCGGCGAAGAACCAATAGTCCACCCAGATGCTGGCCAGGTCGCCATCGACATGGATCACGGGATTGGCGATGCGCTCGTCCAGCAGCAGTCCCGCAGGCGCACGTCCGATGCTGGTCAGCCATCCGTCGATCGTCTCGAAGCGTACGCTGTCGCGGGTCAGCGTCTGCGTCGACGCGTTCGAGACGAAGGCGGCGCGCATCGCCGCGGTATCACGAGCACGCATGGCGTCGAAGAGCCGCGACACCACCCGATAGGCCGCCTCGTGCTCGGCGGACTGTGCGTGCGCGGAAGAGCTCAGCGAGCTGGCGAGCAGGACGGCGAGTGCGACGAGACGGATGCGGACGGCGGACGCACGATGCATGGGGTCCTCACGGTCGGGATGGAACGGCTCACCCCGTCAGTACGGGCAAGGACCGGATTCGTTCCTGCCATTCGCGCGGACCGGTCTCGTGCACGTTGCTGCCGGCGGCATCGACGGCCACGGTGACGGGCATCTCCTGCACGTCGAACTCGTAGATCGCCTCCATCCCCAGATCGGCGAAGGCGACCACGCGCGCCGAGCGCACGGCCTTGGACACGAGATACGCGGCGCCGCCGACGGCCATCAGGTAGGCCGCCTTGTGCTTGCGGATCGCCTCGAGTCCCGCGGGGCCGCGCTCCGCCTTGCCGATCATCGCGATGAGTCCCGTCCGCGCGAGCATCATCTCGGTGAACTTGTCCATGCGCGTGGCGGTCGTCGGGCCTGCGGGGCCCACGGCTTCGTCGCGGACGGGGTCGACCGGTCCCACGTAGTAGATGATGCGATTCGTGAAATCGACGCCCGGCGGGAGCCCCTCCCCCTTCTCATAGAGATCGGCGATACGCTTGTGCGCCGCATCGCGGCCGGTGAGGAGCTTGCCGTTGAGCAGCAGGCGGTCGCCGGCCTTCCACGTGGCCACCTCCGCCGCGGTCAGCGTGTCGAGGTTCACGCGCTTCGCGTTGACGTCCGGCTTCCACGTGACGTCGGGCCAGTCGCTCAGCTTGGGCACGGGGAGCGTGGCGACGCCGCGGCCGTCGAGCGTGAAGTGCGCATGGCGCGTCGCGGCGCAGTTGGGGATCATCGCGATGGGCTTCGACGCGGCGTGCGTGGGATAGTCGAAGATCTTCACGTCGAGCACGGTGGAGAGCCCGCCGAGGCCCTGGGCGCCGATGCCGAGCGCGTTCACCTTGTCGTGGAGCTCGATGCGGAGCTCCTCGATGCGGTCCTTCGGGCCACGCGCCTTCAGCTGCGCCATGTCGATGTGCTCCATGAGCGACTCCTTCGCCATGAGCATCGCCTTCTCGGCCGAGCCCCCGATCCCGATGCCGAGCATGCCGGGCGGGCACCAGCCGGCCCCCATCAGCGGCACCGTCTTGAGCACCCAGTCGACGATGGAGTCGCTCGGGTTGAGCATCGCGAACTTCGTCTTGTTCTCGGAGCCGCCGCCCTTGGCCGCGAGCTTCACCTCGACGGTGTCGCCGGGGACGATCTCGTAGTGGACGACCGCCGGGGTGTTGTCCCGGGTGTTCCGGCGCGTGAAGGCGGGATCGCTGACGATCGACGCCCGGAGCACGTTCTCGGGCAGCAGGTAGGCGCGGCGCACGCCCTCGTTGACCATCTCCTGCACCGACATCGTCGCGTCCCACCGGACGTCCATCCCGACCTTGAGGAACACGACCACGATGCCGGTGTCCTGGCAGATCGGGCGATGCCCCTCGGCGCACATGCGGGAGTTGGTGAGGATCTGCGCGATCGCGTCCTTGGCCGCGGGGCTCTGCTCCTTCTCGTACGCGTCCGCGAGCGCGTGGATGTAGTCGAGCGGATGGAAGTACGAGATGTGCTGGAGCGCGTCGGCGATGGACTGGATGAAGTCCTGCTGCTTGATCGTGGTCATGGAGGAAAACTACAACCGCCAGGACCGTTCACCACCGGGCAGACGGGGGGCGCCGCGACGCGGCACCTGCACTGCCCGCGCCTACTCCCAGGAGTGCGTGCGCTTCCAGATGCGACGCTCGAGGCGCCAGCTCCGCTTGGCGGAGAACTCGAGGTCGTCGGTGGGGAAGAGCTCGCTGTCCAGGACCGCCTCGCCGAAGTCGTTGCCCTTGGCGGAGGTCTGGTCGGCGAAATGGAGGATCTCGGCCTCGAGCGTCATGGGCCGCACGGCGGCACCGTACTCGAGGATCCCATGGTGCGACTGGATGAAGTGATGCAGCTCCAGCCGCTGCGCCTCGCTGAGCGTGCCGGCCGGCAGCGAGCGCAGGCGCTCCTGGAGCATGAGCGAGCCGAGGACGATATGCCCCAGGAGGTGTCCGGCCTGGGTGTTCTCGAAGCCGGAGAGGAGGATGGCGTAGCTCTCGACCTTGCCGATGTCGTGGAGCAGTGCACCGGCCGTGACGAGCGCGACGTTGCCGCGCATGGTGCGCACCGACTCGCGCGCGATGTTGGCGACCTCGCAGCTGTGCAGCAGCAACCCGCCGATCACCGCATGGTGCCCCCGCGTGGCGCCTGGCGCCTTGGCGAAGCGCTCCCGGAAGACATCGTCGCCGAAGAAGAGGTCCACGGCCTTGCGCAGCGGTCCCTTCATCTCCGCGCGCCAAGCGTCGACCCGCGCCCACAGTTCCTCGGTGCTCTCGCGGATGCGCGGCAGGAACTCGTTCGGGTCCCCGCCGCTCGCGACCACGCGCGGGGGGGCGGTGAGCTTGAGCTGGCGAGCGCCCTTGTAGAGCTCGATGGTGCCGATGACCTGCACGACCTGCCCCGGGCGCACACCCTCGATGAGCGGCACGTGCTCCTTCCACACGTTGACGCCGAGGGTGCCCGTCGCGTTGCCGAGCTTGAGCACGACGAAGGGATCACCGGTCTTGGTGACCTTGTCATCGCGTTCGCGCACGAGCAGTTCGTGCTGGACGCGGTCGCCGGGAGCGAGGCGGGGAACGTCGAGAGGCGCCATGGGGGGACCTAGGGGTGCGCGCGTGCGGTGCACACGAGCCAGGACTGCGGGTGGTGACGGAACTCGTCGAGGAGACCGCGGCCGACCTCGGCGGGGAATCGGGCGAGCTCGGGGTACGCCGTGACGTCGCGCGCGACGACCTCGAGCCGCTCCACATGGTGCGTCGAGGCGAACCGTTCGGTCAAGCGCGCCGTCACGCCGGCCGCGGCGAAATCGTGCGTCTCGACCAGGAGGTCGGCGCGGGCGAGCGCCGGAGCGCGTGCGGGATCGAGCAGCGGGTCCTCGAATCCTTCGCAATCGACGACGATGAGGGTCGGCCCGGTGCCCGCGGCGAGCAGCGCGCCCAGTCCGTCGGCGTCGACCCGCACGAGGTGCGACACGCGGTCGCCGACACCGTTCATCCGCGCGGTGTCGGCGCAGGCGCGCTGCGCGAGAGGATCCGGATCGACCGCGACGACGGTGGCGAGCGGCAGGGCGCGGGCCAGCCCGACGACGTAGTAGCCGTCGCCCGAGCCGACGTTCACGACGAGGCGTGGTGCGCGGGCGACGAGCGCGGAGACCGCCGCGTGCAACTCGGATTCGTACGCCCCGACGAGCTTCGCGGCATGGACGATGTCGCCACGTCGGCGCGGGTACTCGAGGCCGGCGAACGGCCCGCGCTGGACGCGCTCGCCGAGCTGTCGCGCGAGGGCGCGGGTGGGGGCGGCGAGCCCGCGGGTGCGCAGCAGCGCCTCGGCGAGCCCGCGTGTGCGCCACGCGAGCAGCGCGCGGCCCGGCGCACCGAGGCCGGACTCGAGGAACCGGCGCAGCGCCTCGCGCGCCATGCCCGCTCAGCTCTCGAAGACGATGTCGCCTTCGCCGTCCATGCCGAGCTCACCCTGATGGGCGCAGACGCCGCAGATGCGTGCGACGACCCAGACGGCGCCGAGCTCGTCGGCGATGGACTGCGGCGCGGGCTTCACGACGAGCTTCTTGAACGAATACTCCTTGCAGCGCGAGCAGACGTGCGCCTTGGCGATCCGTTCGGCGCGTTCGCGCGAGATCGCGGCCACTATTTCCCCGGGAGGCCGGGGAAGCCGCCGA
Source organism: Gemmatimonadaceae bacterium (assembly GCA_044229035.1). Taxonomy (GTDB): domain Bacteria; phylum Gemmatimonadota; class Gemmatimonadetes; order Gemmatimonadales; family Gemmatimonadaceae; genus Pseudogemmatithrix. Next base: position 20,216 of record JBGATT010000002.1, read on the forward strand.
GCGGGGCCGGCTTGTCCTCGTTGCCGGCGATGCCGCCGGAGCCGCGGAGCATCTCCTTGATGCCGCCGATGGCGCCGAGCACGCCCGTCGCCTCGCTGGGGAGGAAGATGCTCGTGCCCTTGCCCTGCGCGATCTGCGGCAGCGCCTCGATGTACTTGAGACCGAGCAGGTAGGTGGCAGCCTCCCCGGGCGGGAGCGCGGCGGCGATGCGCTTGACCGCCTCCGCCTCGGCGTCCGCCATCGCGAGGCGCGCCTGCGCCAGGCCTTCGGCACGGAGGATGGCGGCGCCCTTCTCGCCCTCCGCCTTGCGGATCTGGGCCTCCTTCTGGCCCTCGGACTCGAGGATCGCGGCGCGCTTGGACGCCTCGGCGTTGGTGACGGCGGCGCGACGCTCGCGCTCGGCGCGCATCTGCAGCTCCATCGACTGCTGGATGTCGCGCGGCGGCTCGATCGACTGCAGTTCGACGCGGGTGACGTCGACGCCCCAGCCGATGGACGCCTCCTCGATCACCTCGCGCATCTTCTTGTTGATCATGTCGCGCGAGGCGAGCGTCTGGTCGAGCTCGATGTCGCCGACGATGTTGCGGAGCGTGGTCCGGGTGAGCGTCTCGAGCGCGTAGGGCAGGTTCTGCACTGAGTACGTGGCCTTCTGCGGGTCGGCCACGCGGTAGTACATCACCGCATCGATGTCGATGGTGACGTTGTCCTTCGTGATCACCGGCTGCGACGGGAAGTTGAGCACCTGCTCGCGGAGGTCGATGCGCGCCGTGCTCGAGGCGACGATCTTCTTGAGGCCGGTGACGTCGCTCTCGAAGAACCGGACGTCGATCGTCTTGGCGCGCTCGACGAAGGGGATCATCAGGTTGAGGCCGGACCGCGCGACGCGGTTGAACGCGCCGAGCCGCTCGATGACCATGACCTCGGCCTGGCCGATGATCCGGATGCTCTTGGCCAGCACGACGATGATGCCGACGCCGACGATTCCGAAGAAGAACTCCATGGGGTCTCCGCAGGGGATGCGTGATACTAGCAGGGGGGTCCGGTGCGCGTCCACCGGACCCCCCTCGTGCGTCGCTCACTCGCCGCGCGGCGGACTCACTCCCACGTGAAGTCGGCGACGAAGATGTTGGTCTCGCCGGTGGACTTGGCGTGCCGGTTGGAGGCCCAGATGAGCTTGCTCTCGGTGGGGTGGAACATCGCGAAGCCGTCGAACACCTCGCTCGTGGTGATGCGCTCGAGCTGGTCGGCGGTGGCCATGCTGGCCTCGGCATCGACGAGATAGAGGTCGAAGTTGCCGCTGCGCGGGGCGACGAAGTTGGACGAGAAGATGATCCGCTTCCCGTCCGGGCTCCACGAGGGGCCGAAGTTGGCGCCCCCGAGCGCGGTCACCTGGCGCTGGTCGCTGCCGTCGGCGTTCATCACGAAGAGCTCGACCTTGCTCGGGCGGATGAATCCCTGCGCGAGGAGGTCCTGATACTGCCGGAGCTCGGTGGAGTCCTTCGGGTGGTGCGCGCGGTAGACGATCCGCTTGCCGTCGGGCGACCACCAGGGGCCGCCGTCATAGCCGGCCGTGGTGGTGAGGCGCCGCACGTCGCTCCCGTCGACGTTCATCGTGTAGATGTCGAGGTCACCGTCCTTGAGGGAGGTGAAGACGATCCTCGTCCCGTCCGGGGAGAGGACGGCCTCGGCGGTATAGACGTCGTAGCTCGTGAGGCGCGTCTGGCCGGTGCCGTCGCGATTCACCGTATAGAGGTCGTACTTGTCGAGCGGCCAGACGTAGCCCTTGGACGGATCGGGGCGCGCCGGGCAGGCGTCGTCGTGCGCGGTGCTCGACGAGAAGAAGAGCTTGTCGGAGCCGGGCAGGAACCAGCCGCAGGTGGTCTTGCCGCGGCCGTCCGAGATGCGGGTCAGGTCGCTCCCGTCGGCGCGCATGACGTACTGCTGGTCGCAGGTCCGGCCGTCACGCGTGGACTGGAAGGTGATCCACTTGCCGTCGTTGCTCCAGTACGCCTCGGCGTTCTCGCCGCCGAAGGTGAGCTGCCGGATGTTGCTCAGTCGGGACTCGCCGGCCTCGGCGACGTGCGTGACCGCTGGGGAGGACTCGGACTTGCCGCAGGCGGCCGCGCCAAGGAGGGCGGCCGCTGCGAAGAGACGCATGGACATCGGATGTGGCGATCGGGGGGAGGAGGGTACTGCGATCACTCGGGGCGGGCCGCCGGAGCAGCGGTCGACCCGAGCGCGATGAGCTCTGCCGTGGTCCGACCGCGGCGGAGGAGTTCGAGCGCCTTCATGAGCTGCACGTCCTCGGGGACGTCGCGGCGCTTGGCGGTGGAGTCGCCGAAGGCGCGGCGGGCGATCCGATCGCCGAGGATCCGGTCGATGTAGCGGCGGCCGGCGTCCCACTCGGTGCGGTCGAGCGTCACGCCCTTGGCGGCGAGGCGCTTGTGGAACTCGTCGCGCATCGCCGGCGTCACGCGGAAGTCCGGCTGGATCGCGCCCTTCATGGAGAAGGCGTACTCGTCGAGGACGATGTACACGTCCTGCGAGTGCGGCACGAGCGCGCGGGCGAGCTTCTGCTCGGCGGTCGTGATGGTGTCGTAGGGGACGATCACGTCGGGCGTGATGGCACCGCCGCCGAAGACGGCGCGGCCCGCATCGGATCGGAAGACGGGGCGCTTGGCGCGATCCGCCGCGCTCTCGAGCGAGTCGGGATGGACCTCGATGAGGTTCCCCGCCGCGTCGAGCACCCGTTCCTTCTGGATGGAGCGGCCACTCGGCGTGTACCACTTGCCCGTCGTGAGCTTGATGGCGTAGCCGCCGTCCAGCCGGTAGACGGACTGCACGAGCCCCTTGCCGAACGAGGTGGTGCCGACGATGAGCGCGCGATCGTGGTCCTGCAGCGCGCCCGCGACGATCTCGGACGCCGAGGCGGTGTAGCCGTCGGTGAGGACGACGATCGGGATGCGCGGGGCGATCGGGTCCGCCTCGGCGACGTAGCGCTGGTCGGGTTCACCGCGGCCACGCACGGTCGCGAGCTCGGCGCCGCGCGGGACGAAGAAATTGGTGAGGTCGAGCGCCTGGTCGAGGAAGCCGCCCGTGTTGCGGCGGAGATCGATCACGAGGCCGGTCGCGCCCTCCGACTGGAGGCGGCGCAGGTTCTCGGCGAACTCGCGGGTGGTGGTCTCGTTGAACTGCTGCAGCGGGATGTAGGCGACCTTCCCGTCGAGCATGAGCGCGAAGGGGATCGCGGGGATGCGGATGGTGCGGCGCGTGAACTCGACCTCGAAGGGCGTCTGGACGCCGGGCCGCGCGAAGCGCGCCTTCACGCGCGTGCCGGGCGGGCCCTTCAGCCCGGCCGACACCTGGTCGACCTTCCAGCCCTGCGTGCTCGAGGTGTCGACGCCGACGATGCGGTCGCCTTCCCGGATCCCCGCCTCCTCGGCGGGCGTGTTCGGATAGACCTTGGAGATGATGATCGTGCCCTGCTGATCCTCGATCAGCATGCCGATGCCGCCGTAGAAGCCCCCGGTGTTCTGGTTGAACATCTCGAGGTCCTTCGGCGTGTAGAGCTCGGAGTACGGGTCCTTGAGCTCGGCGACGAGCCCGCGGGCGGCGCGCTCGTAGAGCGCGCCGGTGCCGATGGAGTCGACGAACCGGTCGTTGACGAGCGCCATCACCTGATCGAAGAGGCGCGCGCTGTTGGCGGCGGCGCGCTCCTGGACGACGAACGCCCCTCCGGCGAGCGGGAGGGCGATGAGGGCAGCGAGCGCGATCGTGCGGGACCGGGACATGCGGGAGGACCTCGGTTGGGGCTCTGGGGAACGTAAGGTGCTATACCCCCGAGGCCAAGCAGTGGAGCCCGCCGCCGGACCGAAGGATCGAGCTGGTCAGCCCTCGTACTCGACGAACCAGGCGCGACCGTCCTGCATGAATCCGGCCTTCGCGACGATCCCGGCGGCGACGAGCATCTCGTGCGCCGGCTGGAGCACGCGCTGGAGGTGCGAGGGGTAGCGCTGGCTCAGGGGCAACAACTCGGCCAGGCGCTCCAATGCGACACGCCACGGGGCGGTATCGTTGCCTCGCACGGCGGCGAGGAGCCGGTACAGGCGTCGCGCGACCGGCGACGAGAGCGCGAAGTAGCGCGGTGCGAGGAGTGACGTCGTGTCACCCGCGCTGATGTTGCCGCGCACGCGCTGGTCGAGGACCACGCGCGCGTCGCCGGGCTCGTTGGAGGCGAGGGCGGGGAAGAGCGCCAGCTGGTCACGGTCGGTGAGCCGACGCCGGTCGATGGCGACGGCGGAGAGCAGCGTGAAGCGGGCGTGGCCGTACTTGCCGGTGCGGGCGTCGAGCCAGGCGCCCTCGCTCTCGAGGACGGTCCGCTCCAGCCGTCCGAGGGCACCGCGCAGCTGCTCATAGGTGCGCCCATCGACACGGCGTCCCATGGAGCGCAGGAAGGCGTGGAGCGTGAAGGTGAGCGCTCCATCGGCGGGGCGTTCCGCCTCGTGGAATCGCCGCGCCAGCTCGATGTAGACGTCCTGATCGAACGTGCCCGGGAGCCGTTCGCCGGGGGCCGGGAGCACGCGCCAGCGACCGCCGTTGTCGGCGGTGAAGGTCACGACCGTGTCCTCCGAGCTGTCCGAGAGGCGGAACAGCGGGAGCGCCTCGAGCGAACGGTCGAGCAGGACCGTGCGCGAAGGGGGTCTGCGGCGGGAGGCTGACGCCATCGCGAACAAATGTCGGTCCGCACGTGAAACCGGGCAAGTGCCGAGGCAACGGAACCCGCCGCACAGCCCCTGCGTCGGCGGTCGATGTGCCGCCGATCAGCCGTCGATCAGCGCACGTCCTCGCGTCCGATGGCGGCACGCACCGCTTCGCGAATGGCGACCATCGTGGAGTGGCGCGCGGCGGCCGAGTCATCGCGGACGTGCAACTCGATCCCCTCGGCGACCGTGATCCGGCGCCAGATCGCGGGGGCATCGTCGTCGTGGCGCACCTGGAGGTCCGCGCCGGCGCCCAGCGCGGGCGCGAGCGAGCCCGCGACCCGCTTCTCCAGCTGATCGCCGTGCAACTCGACGAGCTCGGCCTTGATGGTCTCGAGCGTCTGCCCTTCCCGCTGCCGGATCTTGATCGCGAGCAGCTGGAGCAGATGCCGGTAGTGGTACGTCGCGGCCGTGCCCTTCCCCTCGGGATGATCGAGCAGGCCGTTGGCGACGTAGAACCGGATCGCCCGGGCGCTCGGTGTGGCGCGAGCCGAGGAGTTCGTGGGGCGCATGCCGGCCGCGTCGACCAGGGCGGTCGCGTGTGCGGCGAGGCCGCGCGCATTCCAGGGCGCGTGACGCGCGTGAGCGCGCAGCAGGGCGACAGGAGCCGACTCGGACATGTGTTCGGATACAGTAATGCGGACGGGCCGGGTCGGATAGGCGACCGGTCAGGCATCGGTGCGCAGGGCCACGGGACATGCACGAAGGCCCGACGACGCATCCGCGTCGTCGGGCCTTGGCTCCCGTCGGGGCTCGGGGCGGCGCCGAGTACGGCGCCGGTGCTACTTCTTGCCCGCCGGCTTCTTGGCCGACTTCTTCGCCGCGGGCTTCTTCGCGGCCGGCTTCGCCTTCTTGGCGACCTTCTTCGGTGCGGCCTTCTTCACGGCCTTGGCGGGCTTCTTCGCCGCCTTCTTGGCGACCGGCTTCGCCGGCTTCTTCGCCGCAGCCTTCTTCACCGGCTTGGCGGCCTTGGCGGGCTTCTTCGCCGCCTTGGCAGCGGGCTTCGCCGCAGCCTTGGCCGCAGCCTTCGCCGGCGCCTTCGCAGCCGGCTTGGCCGCCGGCTTGGCCGCGACCTTGGGCTCGGGCTTGGCGGCCGCCTTCGGCGCCGGGGCGGCCTTGGCGGCCACCTTCGGGGCCGGCTTGGCCGGAGCCGCGGCAGCCGGGACCTCGCTCTCGCCGGTCTCGAAGATGCTCGGGACGCGCGGCTTCTCCGCCGGCTTCCGTCCGCGACGACGGGGCGCGATGGAGTCCCCGAAGAGATCGCTCTCCTCGTCCTCCTCTTCCACGCCGGCGACCGGCGCGACGCCGCCCTCCTCGTCGTCCTCGTCGGACTCGTCGGTCGAATCCCAGAGTGAGTCGGAGTTGTCCTTGTTGACGGCCCAGCCGCCGTCCTCGTCCTCGTCCTCGTCGTAGGAGGCGCTGCTGCCGCCCCCGCCACCGTACCCGGAATCGTCCGAATCGTCGTCGCGATCCGAGAAGAGCCGGTCCATCATCTCCTCGTTGAGCGGCATGCGCTGCCTCCGTAGCGGGAAATACACCGTGCGTTCAGGACGCTGAATACCATGAGCGACCCCATTCCGTCAAGCGGGGTTGCCGGCGCGCTGGTCGGCGAGTGCGGGAACCTCGTGCGCCGAGGTCTCGCCGGTCTCCCCCGCAGGGCGCTTCCGGCCCGTCACCCAGGCCGCCGCGTCGTCGAGCAAGGTATACACCGCCGGCACGACGAACAGGGTGAGCAGGGTCGACGTGATGAGCCCGCCGATGACGGCGTGCGCCATCGGCGAGCGCTGTTCCGCCCCTTCGCCGATCGCCATCGCCAGGGGGATCATGCCGAAGATCATGGCCGCGGTGGTCATGATGATCGGCCGGAGCCGGATGCGCCCCGCCTCGAGGATCGCCGAGAGGCGGTCCTTCCCCTCGCCGCGGGCGTGGTTCACGAAGTCGATGAGCAGGATGCCGTTCTTCGTGACGAGGCCCATCAGCATGATGATGCCGATCATCGACATCACGTTGAGCGTCCCGCCGGTGACGACGAGCGCGAGCGAGACGCCGAGGAGCGAGAGCGGGAGCGAGAGCATGATCGCGAGCGGCTGCAGGAACGAGCCGAAGAGCGACGCGAGGATCAGGTAGATGAAGACGACCGCGAGGATCATCGCCTCGAGGACGAAACCCTTGGTCTCGTTCAGGTTCTGCACGTCGCCGCCGAACTCGGTGCGATAGCCGGCGGGGAGCACGAGCGAGTCGAGCGCGGCGCGCGCGCGGTCGGCGACGACCCCGACGGCCGCACCGGGGAGCACGCCCGACGAGATCGAGATCTGGCGCTCGAGCATGCGGCGCTCGATCTGCTGCGGCCCGACGCCGGCGCGCACGTCCGCGACCTGCGCGAGCGGGATCGCCGCGAGGAGCCCGGTGCGCAGATCGACCGCGGTGCCCGTCACCGGGATGTTGGCGACATCCTCGGCGTTGGTGCGGAGCGACTCCGGGTAGACCACGCGCACGTCGTGCGTGTAACCCTGCTCGTCCTGCCACAGCGTGGCACGGGAACCCGAGAAGAGGGGCTGCAGCGTGGCGGCGATCGAGCCCACGCCGAGGCCGGCGGCCCACGCCTGCTGGCGATCGACCCGGACGTCGAGCTGCGGGATGTCGCCCTGGTCGGACGAGGTCGGCTCGCCGATGCCCTCGACCCCGCGCATCGTCTCGAGGACCTGCGCCGCGATGAGCTTGAGGCGCGCCGGCTCCGGGCCCTGCACCTTCACGTCGATCGGCTGCCGGAAGCCGCCGAAGATGGAGCGCGTGCCGTCGATGCTCGCGCGCGCGCCGCTGACCATGCGCAGCTTGGGCCGCAGGTCGTTCTGGATCTCGGCCATCGAGCGCGTGCGGTCGTGCGCGGGCTTGAGCTTCACGAAGAGCTGGCCGCCGGTGCTGTTGCCGCGTCCGCCGCCGCCGCCGATGGTGAGGTAGGTGAACTCGACCTCGGGGATGCGCTTGACGATCGTGTCGAGCGCCTGGCCCTTCCCGACGATGAAGTCCACCCGCGAGCCCGGCGTGACGCGATACGAGACGTTGAACTCGCCGGCGTCGTAGTCGGGCATGAAGGTGAAGCCCACGCGCCCGGCGATCATGAAAGCGACGACGACCGACGCGATCGCCCCGCCGAGGACGAGCCACCGGTGCTGCACCGCGCGCCGGAGGAGCGGCGGATAGCGGTCGGCGAGGCGCTCGAACCACCCGTCGAAGGCGAGGGCGATCTTGCGGATCGGGCCGGCCTTGGCCCACGCCGCGGGGCCGTGCTCCTCCGCCTCGGGGTCGTGCCAGATGCTCGAGAGCATCGGGTCGAGCGTGAACGAGACGAAGAGCGAGACCGCGACGGCGAACGCGACGGTGACGCCGAACTGGTAGAAGATCTTGCCGATCATCCCGCCCATGAAGGCGACGGGGATGAACACGGCGATCACCGCGAGCGTCGTCGCGAAGACGGCGAGGCCGATCTCGTCGGTGCCCTCCTTCGCGGCGAGATAGTGGTCCTTCCCCATCGCCACGTGCCGGACGATGTTCTCGCGCACGACGATCGCGTCGTCGATCAGCAGGCCGATCGCGAGCGAGAGCGCGAGCAGGGTCATGGTGTTCAGCGTGAAGCCGAACATCCACATGGCGAAGAAGCTGGAGATGATCGCCACCGGCAGCGTGAGCCCGGTGATGACCGTCGACCGCCACGACCCGAGGAACAGGTAGATGATCATCACCGTGAGGATCGCGCCGAGGACGAGCGTGAGCTCGACGTCCCAGAGCGCCTCGCGGATCTTCGACGAGTCGTCGCGGATGATCTGGAGCGCGATGTCGGCGGGGAGCTGCTCCTGCAGCTGCTCGATGACGACGCGGACCTGGTCGGCGACCTCGACGGTGTTGGAGCCCGTGATCTTGAGGACCTCGAGCGAGAGCGCGGGCTCGAGTCCCATGAGCGAGGCGCTGCGCTTCTCGGCCGTGCCGTCGACCACGTGCCCGACGTCGCGCACGCGGATGGGCGCGCCGTTGCGCACGACCACGGTGACGTCGCCGAAGGCGAGCGGATCGGTCACGCGGCCGGTGATGCGCACGAGGCGCTCGGTGTCGCCGCGCTGGATGCGGCCCGCCGGGACCTCCTGGTTCTCGCGCTGGAGCGCGGCCACGACCTGCGCCGGCGAGATGCCGTAGGCGCGGAGCGCGTCGGGGTCGAGCTCCACGCGGATCTCGCGCGCGGTGCCGCCGACCACGTTCACGCCGCCCACGCCCGGGATCGACTCGATGCGCTTCCCGATCACCTCGTCGGCGAGGTCGGTGAGCTCGCGCATCGGCCGCGTCGCCGACTTCATCACGATGCTCATGATCGGCCGGTCGTTCGGGTCGAACCGGATGATCACCGGCTCCTCGATGTCGCGCGGGAGCTGGCGGCGGATGCGCGCGACCTTCCCCTGCACCTCGGGCTGCATCTTCATCACGTCGACGCCGAGGTTGAACTGCAGGCGGACGGACGACGACCCCTCGGTGGAGGTGGAGGTGATCTCCTTCAGGCCCTCGGTGGTGTTGAGCGCCTCCTCGATGGGCTTGGACACCTCGCGCTCGACGACCTCGGGGCTCGCGCCCGGATACGCCGTCTGGGCGACGATGGTCGGATAGGTCACGTCGGGGTACTCGTCCACCGCGAGGCGGAAGAACGAGACGGTGCCGAGCACGACCAGCGCCACCATGAGCATGGTGGCGAAGACGGGTCGCTTGATGGAGACGTCGGAGAGGAACATCGGGATGCCCGGACGGGGGGTCGGCTACGGACGGCCGCGCTGCGGCGTCTCGGCGCCGATGATCTGGACCTGCATGCCGGCGCCGAGCAGGCCGACGTTGCCCACGACGATCTCGTCGCCGGCGGCGAGCCCTTCGGTGACCTGCACGACGCCGCGCGCCTCGTCGACGATGCCGAGCTTCACGTCGGCGCGCGCGAGGGCGCCGCCGGCCACCTTCCACACGAACGTCTGTCCGCCGGCCGCCGCGGCGGTCTGCCGCACCGCGCCGGACGGGATGACGAGCTGGCCGTCGAGCGACCGTTCGATGATCTGGCCCGTCGCGAACGTGTTGCCCTTGAGCTGGCCGTTGCCGTTGGGGACCTGCACGAACACGGTGACCGACTGCGACTGCAGGTCGATGGTCGGACTCACGCGGGCGACGCGCCCCTGGATGGCGCGGCCGTCCGCGGTGAAGCGGACCTCCATGCCCCGCGCGAGTGCCGACGCACGGCGCGCCGGTACCGCGGCGGTGAGCTCGAGCATGTCGCTCCGCACCACGGTGAGCAGCTGCGCCCCGCGCGTCACGCGCTCGCCGTTCTCCACGGTGCGCCGCTCCACGACACCGGTCACCGGCGAGAGCACGCGCGTGTCGCGCGCGAGCGAGGCCGAGGCGCGCACGCGCGACTCGGCGGCGGCGAAGCGCGCCTTGGCGGTGAGGGCCGCCTGCTCGGCCGCACGCAGGTCGCGCTCCGACACGGCCCCGGCCTGGAACAGCTCCTTCGTCTGGTCGAGGTTCCACTGCGCGGTGCTCGACTCCGTGCGCGCGGCGAGCTCGTCCGCCTCGGCGGAACGCAGCGCGGCCTCCTGCTCCGACGCCTCGAACTCGGCGAGCACCTGCCCTTCCCGCACGGCATCCCCTTCGCGCACGTGCAACGCGACGAGGTCGCCCTCGATGCGCGCCCGCACGCTCACCGTCTCGATGGGACGCAGGTTGCCGCTGATCGCGATGCCGGCCTCGATGATGCCGGCCTCGACCTTGTGCACGTCGGCGCGCGAGAGGACCACGGAGCCGCCGGCGCGATTGCCGCCGCCCGCCGGTCCGCCACCGGGGGCCTTGCCACCCGGTGCGTCACCAGGAGCGCCACCACCGGCACCGCTCGGCGCCTTGCCCGGCGTGGCGGCGTTGGCGGCCGCCTCGTCGCCGCCACAGGCGGCGAGGGCGAGCGCGAGCAGGGCGACGCTCGAGGCGGCGCGGAGCGAGGACATGGGAGGTCTGGTCATCGATGGGGTCCGAGGGCGACGGTGCCGCCGTCGGGGAGCGGGATCGGCCGCGCGCGCACGCGCGCGAGGTCGGCCACCGCGACATAGAGGTCGAAGGTCGCGCGCGCCTCGGTGGAGCGCGCGATGAGCAGGGCGAGCTGAGCGTCGGACACCTCGAGCTGCGTCCCGATGCCGCGGCCGTAGCGCATGGTCGCGAGGTCGAAGGCCTCCGCCGCCTCGCGCACGTTGCCGGCGCGGGCGGTGAAGGTGGCCTGCGCGCGCACCAGCTCGGCGCGGGCGCGCGCGACGTCGATCGCGGCCTGTTCGCGCGCCTGGCGCACCTGGAGGTCGGCGACGCGGGCCTGCGCCTGCGCGACGTCGATCGCGCCCTTGGCGCGCAGCCCGTCGAAGAGCGGCCAGGAGAACTGCACGTTGAACGTGCGGTCGGGGAACCAGCCGTTGTTCTGGCAGGGACGCGTCGCCGTGCCGGGGTTCGCGCAGAACGCGAGGGAGCTCTCCCCCATCTTCGTCGGGAGCCCGTTGAAGGCGGGGAGGGCGAGGTAGCCGAGCTGGAAGCTGGCGTTGAGCGTGGGGAGCAGGTCGGCGCGGGCCACGCGGATGGCGGCCTCGCGCGCGCTGGCGGTGAGTTCGGCCGCGCGGACGCCGGGACGCACGCCGGGCGCCTGCTCGTCGGCGAGCGCGGCGGCGGCCATCGCCTGCACCGCCGTCGGGTCGAGCACGGTGGAGAGGGCGATGGGCTGCGCGACCGGGACCTGGAGGAGGCGCTTGAACTCGAGCTCGGCGAGGACGCGCGCGTTCTCGGCCTGCAGCGCCGTCGGTTCGAGGTTGGTGCGCTCGACCCGTGCGCGGAGGACATCGTAGCGCGAGGCCCGGCCGGTGCGTTCGAGCTGCTCCGCCTGCGCGAGGCGCGTGTCGGCGATCTCGAGGTTGCGCCGCTGGATGTCGGCGAGCTGCGCGGCGAGGGCGACACCGAGGTAGATGCGCTGGGCGTCGACGGCGAGGGTGATGCGCGTCTCCTCGCTGGTCGCGCGGGCCGCGCGTTCGGAGCGCGCCGCGGCCTGGTTCGCGCCGACGATGCGCCCGCCCTGGAAGATCGACTGCTGCAGCAGGAGGTTCGTGTTGTAGGTGTAGCTCTGGCCGAAGACGTTGCCGACGATGAGCGCGCGGGCGTTCTCGACCTGCTGCTGGTAGGTGGAGGCGAGGCGCAGCTGCGGCATGCCGGCCGCGCGCGCCGCGGTCACCTGCGCATCGGCGAGGTCGACCTGCGCCGATGCGATGCGCGCCTCGTCGGAGGTGCGCAGCATCCGCTCCACCGTCTCGGCGAGGGTGAGGCGCAGGGTGTCGGGCGCCTGGGCCGGCAGCGCGGCGGCCGAGAGGCAGAGGAGGGCGAGGACCGAGCGGGTGGAAATCATCAGAGGGTTAACGCACGGACCGGGGCCGACGTTCAGCGGAGAGACACGCGGGGCCCGGCACCTGGAGGCGGTGCCGAGCCCCTGATATCCGCCCAGACGACGCGGCGTTCCGTCAGTCGGTCACTCGGGGACGGGCTCGAGGAAGGCGAGCGTCTTGCGACGGGTGACGGTGCTCTTGAGGGCGGCGAAGACGGCGGGGTCGAGCATCGCGCCCGCGCGCTCCTCCAGGAAGCGGATCGCCTCGGCCGGCGAGAGCGGGTCGCGCCAGGCGCGGTGCGAGGTCAGCGCGTCGAAGGCGTCCGCGGCGTGGAGGATGCGGCCGCCGAGGGAGATCTGCTCGCCCTTGAGCTTGCGCGGGTAGCCGTTCCCGTCCCAGTGCTCGTGATGGTCCTGGATGGCGGGGAGCAGGTGCGCGATCGGCTTGATGGTCGACAGGATCTCGAGGCCGATCTCGACGTGCGTCTTGACGTGATCGAACTCCTCGGGCGTGAGCGCACCGGGCTTGTTGAGCACCGACTCGCGGATGCCGATCTTGCCGACGTCCATGAGGCGCCCCGCGGTGCGCATGTTCTCGACCTCGTCATCGGAGAGGCTGAGCGCCGAGGCGATGGAGGCGGCCAGGTCGGCGACGCGATCGGAGTGGCCGCGGAGGAAGGTGTCCTTGGCCTCCTGCGCCGAGACGAGGGCACGCACCACGTCGACGAGCACCGTGTTGAGCATCGAGCGCTCGCGATTGAGCTCCTCCGTCTGCGCAGCGACCTCCTCGCGGATGAGGCGCTCGACCTTGCGCTGCTCGATGGCGAGGTCGCGCTTGTGGAGCACGCGCTCGACCGCGGCGGCGAGGTCGGTGAGCTCGATGGGCTTCATCAGATAGTCCATCGCGCCGTGCGCGAGCGCCTCGGTGGCGGTCGGCGCATCGTTCACGGCGGTGAGCATCATGACCGCGAGTTCCGAATCGACGGCGAGGGCGGCCGGGACGAGCGCGAGCCCGGTCATGCCGGGCATGCGCACGTCGGCGAGCATGAGGACGTGCTTCTCGCGCTCGAGCGCGTCGAGGGCCGCCGGCCCCGAGTCGCAGGTGGTGACCTCGTAGCCCTTGGATCGCAGGAACTTCGCGATCGCGGAACGGATCAGCTCTTCGTCATCGACGAGCAGGATCCGACGCACCTGGGGCTCCGTGATGGCCCGGATGGCGCGCGAGAGACGGCTGGGTTGTGAGGTGCGGCGTTCGGTCATCGGGAGTCGGGTCATGCCGCGGCTCGTTCGGAGCGGCGGGTGCAAGATGCCGCACGTGGCGGCGCGGCGCCATCCTCGCGCCTGCAGGGCAGGACGGCAAGTGTGGTGCCATGGATCCGGGTGCGCAGCAGGGGTCGTCGAGAGCCTGCACAGCGGATGTGAAGCGAATTCTTAGCGATGGTCCCCGTTCAAAGCAATTATCTTGTGTCGCATTACTGGACTGTTGGTGTCCCGTAAAGACGCGAGATCAACCGATCGGTGGCGCCGAAGGGTTCTTCGCCTCCCGCAGGGCCGCCGTGATGTCCGGGTCGTGGTCCGAGTACTCCGTGAGCCGCTTCGCCCGCTCCTTCTCCGCGATCTCCAATAGATGCGACGCGTACTTGGCGCGCGCCGGTGCATCCTGTGCCATTCCCGCGCCACGCATCGCGAGGATGAGGCCGAGCAGGTGATCCGGATTCGCCGCGAGGATAGTATCGGCCTGCGCGCGCGCCATCGCCCCGTCGCCGCTCACGATGCCGAGGAGGCCGAGGTCATAGCGCCGGTGCGCGTCGAGCGGGGCGATCGCGAGCTGCGCCTGGATCGCCATCGGCGAGAAGAACGCGACCGAGTCGCTCTTCCCCTCGGCGACGTACGTCATCACGCGCTGGAAGAGGCGGTCGGCGCGCTCCTCGGGGCCCATCTGCGAGATGTCCGGCGCACGTCCCGGCGCGACCGCGACCGGACCCGCGGCAGGGGCCGCCGCCGGTGTGCGCCCGAAGTTCTGTCCGACGATGAACGCGAACAGCGAGAGGAGGGCGATGCCGGCCACCGCCCAGGGGAGCATCTGCGCGCCGCTCGCGCCGGTCCCGCCCACGGGGCCGGCCGCCGCTCCGCGCGCGGACCCATCGGTCGCCTGCCCGCAGCGGTGACAGAACTTCGCGGCGGCACCGAGGCCCGCGCCGCAGTTGGTGCAGAAGCGCTGGTTGGTCATCGCGGGAAAACTAATCGCCGCGGCGGCACGCGGGCCGCGGACCGCAGGGTCCGCGCGCCCGGAGCGTAGCGGAGGAGCCGGGGGCTCCCCGATATTGCGGGCACGATGACCGCTCCGCGCCCGATCCCGTCCGACCTGAGCAGCGCGACGCCGAGGGAGATCCTCGAACTCGCGCACGCGCACCAGGTCCGGTTCCTCCGCCTGCAGTTCACCGACATCCTCGGCGTGAACAAGAACGTCGAGGTCCCCGCCTCGCAGTTCCAGAAGGCGCTCGCGGGCGACATCCTCTTCGACGGCTCGTCCATCGAGGGGTTCGTGCGCGTGGAGGAGTCGGACATGCTGCTGCAGCCCGACCTCTCGACCTTCCGGATCTTCCCGTGGGGCGATCCGCACTCGAAGGTCGCGCGGGTGATCTGCGACGTGACGACGCCCGAGGGGAAGCCGTTCGCCGGCGATCCGCGGCAGGTGCTCAAGCAGCAGGTCGCGCGTGCCGCCGCGCTCGGCTACGTGATGAATGCCGGGATGGAGGCGGAGTTCTTCCTCTTCAAGCAGGGGGCCGACGGCGGCGCGGCGACGCTCACGCACGACGTGGGCGGGTACTTCGACCTCGCCCCGATGGATCGCGGCGAGGAGGCGCGCCGCGCGATCGTCGCCACGCTCGAGCAGATGGGCTTCGAGGTGGAGGCCGCGCACCACGAGGTGGCGCATGGCCAGCACGAGATCGACTTCCGCTACGCCGATGCGCTGACGACGGCGGACAACATCGCGACCTTCCGGTTCGTCGTGAAGCACGTCGCGCAGCAGTTCGGCCTCATGGCGTCGTTCATGCCCAAGCCGATCTTCGGGCAGAACGGCAGCGGGATGCACACGCACCAGTCGCTCTTCCGGAAGGGCGAGAACGCGTTCTTCGACCCCAAGGGCGAGTATCAGCTCTCGACGGTCGCGCATCACTACATCGGCGGGCTGCTCAAGCACGCGCGCGGCATGAGCGCGATCACCAACCCGCTGGTGAACTCGTACAAGCGGCTCGTGCCCGGGTACGAGGCGCCGATCAACGTCGCCTGGTCCATGCGCAACCGGTCGCCGCTCATCCGCGTGCCGGAGCGTCGCGGCACGGGCACGCGCGTGGAGCTGCGGTCGCCGGACCCGGCCGCCAATCCGTACCTCGCGCTCGCGGTGATGCTCGCCGCCGGCCTCGACGGCATCGCCACGGAGGCGACGAGCCGCGAGCCGGTGAACGAGAACATCTGGGAGATGAGCTTCCGCGAGCGCCGCCGCCTGCGCATCGACGACCTCCCGCACGACCTCAACGAGGCGTGCGACGAACTCGAGAAGGACACCGAGATCACCGAGGCGCTGGGGCCACACGTGACGCAGCACTTCCTCGCCGCCAAGCGCGAGGAGTGGCGCGAGTACATCTCGCAGGTCTCGGCGTGGGAGCTCGAGCAGTACCTGGCCAAGTATTAGCGAGGTAGCGGCCGCCCGCGTCGTCGAGCGCGTCCGCGCGCGACTCGCCATGCTTCATGCATGGAGACGACGCCGACCCCGTGGCATGCACGCCCTGCCGAGGAGGTCGTGCAGTCGCTCGGTTCGCATGCGACGCACGGACTCACCGCCGCCGCCGCGGCCGAGCGCCTCGCGGCCGACGGACCGAACGCGCTCGAGGCGGCGCATCACCGCAGCGCCTGGCGGATCCTCCTCGCGCAGTTCGCCGACCTCATGGTCCTCGTGCTGGTTGGCGCGGCGGTCATCGCGATGGTCGTCGGCGATCGCCAGGATGCGATCGCGATCGTCGCGATCCTCCTGCTGAACGCCGCCCTCGGCTTCCTGCAGGAGTATCGCGCCGAGCGGGCGGTGGCAGCGCTCACCGAACTCGCCGCCCCGCAGGCGCGCGTGCGCCGCGACGGCGAGACGCACGCCATCGCCGCCGACGCGCTGGTCGTAGGCGACGTGGTGCGGCTCGCGACCGGTGATCTCGTCCCCGCCGACCTCCGCCTGCTCGCCACGGTGCAGCTGCGCGTGGGCGAGTCGACGCTCACCGGCGAGTCGGCGGCGGTGGAGAAGCAGGTGGAAGCGGTGCCCGGGGACGCCGTGCTCGGCGACCGCACGACGATGGCGTACAAGGGCACGATGGTGGCGCACGGTCGCGGGACGGGGGTGGTCGTCGCGACGGGGATGCGCTCGGAGCTCGGACGCATCGCGACGCTGCTGCGCGAGACGACGGAGACGCGCACGCCACTGCAGAAGCGCCTGGCGCGCTTCACGAAGTGGCTCGCGCTCGCGGTGCTCGCGATCTGCGTCGTGATCTTCGGGCTGGGCCTGCTGCGCGGCGTGGCCCCCGGCCTGATGTTCCTCACGGCGATGAGCCTCGCCGTCGCCGCGATCCCCGAGGCCCTGCCCGCGGTGGTGACGGTCGCGCTCGCCATGGGCGCGCGCCGCGCGGCGGCGCAGCAGGCGTTGATCCGTCGCCTCCCGGCGGTGGAGACGCTCGGCTCGGTGACGTACATCTGCACCGACAAGACCGGGACGCTCACCGAGAACCGGATGCAGGTGGCGGCGGTGCGCACGACGATCGCGGCCGACGCCGATCCTCCACCGGAGGCGTTCCCGCGCGCGCTGCTGCAGGCGCTGGCGCTGAGTCACGACGCCGAGCGCGGTCCCGACGGCACGGTGACGGGCGACCCGACGGAGGTCGCGCTCTATGAGGCCGCGCTCGCGCGTGGCCTCGACCGGCGCACCGCCGAGTCGACGATGCCGCGCGTGGCGGAGCTGCCGTTCTCGTCGGCGCGCGAGCGGATGACGACGCTCCACGCGATCGACGGGCGCGTGGTGGTGTTCACCAAGGGCGCGCCCGAACGGGTGATCGACGCCTGCGCCCGCGGCCCCGCGTCCGACGGCCCGTTCGCGCGCGAGGCGTGGCACGCGATGTCGGAACGCCTCGCGGGGCAGGGGATGCGCGTGCTCGCGTACGCGACGCGCGAGCTGCCGATGACGGCCGTGCACGCCGACGCCGCGACGGTCGAGCAGGACCTCACCTTCCTCGGGTTGGTGGGACTCCTCGATCCGCCCCGGCCGGATGCGCGCGCTGCGGTGGAGGAGTGCCGAGGGGCGGGCATCAAGGTGGTGATGGTCACGGGGGACCACCTGCAGACGGCACGCGCGATCGCGGCGCAAGTGGGGATCGTCGACGGCGTGCACGCGCGCGTCACGCCGGAACAGAAGATCGCCATCATCGAGGCGCTGCAGGCGAAGGGCGAGGTCGTGGCCATGACGGGCGATGGCGTGAACGACGCGCCGGCGCTCAAGCGCGCGGACATCGGCGTGGCGATGGGACGCGGCGGCACCGACGTGGCGCGCGAGGCCGCCGACATGATCCTGCTGGACGACCACTTCGCGTCGATCGTCGGCGCGGTGCGCGAAGGGCGGCGCATCTATGACAACATCCGCAAGTTCGTCCGCTACGCGCTCACGGGGAACTCCGCCGAGATCTGGACGCTGTTCCTCGCGCCGCTGCTCGGGCTCCCCATCCCGCTGCTGCCGATCCACATCCTCTGGATCAACCTCGTGACCGACGGACTGCCGGGGATCGCGCTCGGGCTCGAGCCGGGCGATGCGCGGCTGATGGCGCGCCCGCCGCGGCGGGCGGACGAGAGCGTCTTCGCGCGCGGCCTCTGGCAGCACGCGGTCTTCATCGGGTTGCTCATGGGCGGCGTCACGCTCGCGACGCAGGCGTGGGCATGGTCGCGCGGCGCACCGCAGGGGACCTGGCAGACGATGACGTTCACCGTGCTCGCGCTCCTGCAGCTGGGCCACCTGCTCGCGATCCGCTCCGAGCACGAGGCGGCGATGGTGCGCTTCCTGGCGAACCCGATGTTGCTGGCGGCGGTCGGCGTGACGGTGCTCCTCCAACTCGCGGTGATCTACGTGCCGTTCCTCAACCGGCTGCTGCACACGGTGCCGCTGACGCTGTCGGAGCTGGCGGCGTGCCTGGCGCTCTCGACGGTGGGCTTCGCGGCGGCGGAAGGCGAGAAGCTCGCGCGCCGCCGCGGCTGGGCGGGCTTCTCCGCACCTGAGCCGGCCTGAGCCGGCGAGACCCGGTCAGGCGAGCGCTTCAGGGATTCCCGTGCGCGGGGCGCGAGGTTTCGCTCTCGCGCCCGTGCGGGCCGCGTGACAGGGTGCAGATGCCCCACGCCCTGCCGGCGCCTGTCCCTCGTTCGCGGAGTCCGCATGTATCCCGTCATCCTCGTCCCCGTGGACGGCTCGAAGCTCGCGGAGCGCGCGCTCTCGCTGGCGATCCCGCTCGCGGAGCAGCATCACGCGACGCTCCTGCTGGTGCATTCGCACGCGCCGATGATGCCGCTCACCTTCGGCGGAGGCGCGCCGGTGGGCGACGCGGCGCTCGACGAACAGCTCGAGCGCGACAGTCGCACCTACGTCGAACGGCTCGCGCGCCGCACCGCGAAGCTCACCGAGGTCCCGGTGGAAGCCGTGTTCCGCACGGGCAAGGTGGTGCCGACGCTCTGCGCGGTCGCGGCGGAGCGTGGCGTGGGTCTCATCGTGATGAGCACGCACGGCCGCGGCGGCTTCCAGCGGCTCTGGCTCGGCAGCGTGGCGGATGCGCTCGTGCGGCACGCCACGGTGCCGGTGCTCCTCGTGCGCGGCGCGCGGCCGACGGCCAAGCGGATGGCCGGCGCACCACCGTTCGTGCGCTTCCTCGTGCCGGTGGACGGGTCGGCCCGCGCCGAGGCCGCGATCGACGCGGCGAAGACGCTGGCGGGGAACGCGCCCACGCGCCTGGTGCTGGTGCACGTCATCCATCCGATGTCCGCGGTGGCCGGCATGAACCTCAAGCGCGATCCGGTGGCGGAGCTCACGGCCGCATACCTCGAGCCGCTCGCGCGACGGGTGGCGACGGCCTCGCTCGACATCCGGATGGATGCGCGGGTCGATGCGAACGTGGCGCGCGTGCTGCTCGAGGCGGTGGAACAGCACGACGCCGATCTCATCGTGATGTCGGGGCAGGGACTGAGCGGCGTGCAGCGCCTGCTCGTGGGAAGCGTCGCCGACAAGCTCATCCGGACGGCCACGGTGCCCGTGCTGGTGGTGCCGCGCGCGGAGGGAGACGCTACGATTCAGGCATGACGATCCCGAACCGATCCGCGCGCCTCGCGGCGCTGACGGCCCTCCTGACCTGGTCCGCGGCGGGATGCGCGGGCGCGACCGCGTCGGGCGGCGCGTCGTCGACCGTCGCACCGGACGCCGGCCCACCACCGGTCGATGGCGCGCTCGCCGTCCCGCAGGGCGAAGTGGAGCAGACGACCTTCGCCGCCGACCTCAACGTCGTGCTCCTCGCGATGACGCGGCTGCCGACCGGCATCTACTACCGTGACATCGAGGAGGGGACCGGCGTCCCCGCCACGGCGGGACGCGAGGTGCTCGTCTCGTACGTCGCGATGCTCCCGGACGGGACCGAGATCGATCGCACCGCGCCGGGGGCGCGCCCGCTCGCCTTCAAGGTCGGCGAAGGGATCGTCATCCGCGGGTGGGATCTCGGCGTGCGGGGTATGCGAGTGGGCGGGACCCGGCAGCTCGTGGTGCCCTCGCGCTTCGCCTACGGTCCGCGCGGCACCGCGAAGGTCCCGCCGAACTCCGTGATGGTCTTCGTCATGCGCCTCGACGGCGTGCGGTAACCCTCCTCTCCTCACCACGGATCCCATGCGCGCATTCGCTCGCCGTTCGGTCGTCCTCGCCTCGTTGTTCGCCCTCGTCCTCACGGCCGGCCGCGCCGCGCCGCTCGCCGCGCAGACGCCGGCGGTCGCCGCCACGCCGCGCGACACGATCACCGAGGTGCGGCTCAAGGACGGCTCGGTGCTCTACGGCCGGGTGACCGAGGAGTCGGCGGACCGCGTCGTGCTCGTCACCTCCGCCGGGGTGCGGCTCGAGTTGCAGCGCGCGCAGATCGAATCGATGCGGCTCACGACCGGTCGTGCGGTGGACGGCGCCTTCTGGGTGGAGGATCCGAACGGGACGCGGCTCT
Source organism: Gemmatimonadaceae bacterium (assembly GCA_044229035.1). Classification (GTDB taxonomy): domain Bacteria; phylum Gemmatimonadota; class Gemmatimonadetes; order Gemmatimonadales; family Gemmatimonadaceae; genus Pseudogemmatithrix. The sequence goes on from JBGATT010000002.1 coordinate 40,663, forward strand.
TCTTCACCTCCACCGCCCGTCCGCTCCGGAAGGGTGACGGCTACATCTCGAGCTTCCAGCTCTTCCTGCCGCTCGTCGCCTACGGCGTCACCGACCGCTTCACCATCGCCGGCGGCACGCCGATCCTCCCCGAGGCCTTCGGCCGCGTCTGGTATTTCGCGCCCAAGTACACGGTCGCGCAGCGCGAGCGGTCGGCCTATGCGCTCGGCGCGCTCGGCTTCGTCCTGCCGGAGGACGTGGTGGACGAGGGCTCGGTCGGCATCATGTACGCCGCCGGGACCTGGGGCAGCCGCGATCGCGCGCTCACGGCGGGGGCGGGATGGGGCTATCGCTGGGCGAGCGGCACGTCCGACGTCGCGAGCCATCCGATCGTGATGCTGGGCGGCGAGACGCGCGTCAGCCGTCGCGTGAAGCTCATCACCGAGAACTGGATCTTCACCGGCGGCGACAACGAAGGGTTCCTCTCCGGCGGCGTGCGCTTCATCGGCGACCGGATCTCGGCCGACCTCGGCGTGGGCGGATTCACCGGCATCGGGAGCGGGTGCTGCTTCCCGCTCGTGAACTTCGTGTACAACTTCGGTCAGCGCTGAACTGAAGGCAGAAGGCGGAAGGGAGAAGGACGAAGGGCCGCCCATGCGGGCGGCCCTTCGTGGCATCCACCACCGCAAGAGCGGCTACTTCTGTCGCGTGCCGCTGAAGGTCGCGCCGCCCTGACCGGCGAAATCGACGGCACCCTTGATGTGGTCGGCATCCACGATCACGCCGAGGAAGCTCAGCACCACGGTGCTCTCGCCGCTCGTGGCGAGGTCGAACATCAGCGAGTCGCCCTTCACCGTGCCCTTGAGCGCGCGCACGCCCATCATGCGCGACTCGTAGGTGCCGGTGAGGGTCGTGCCCTCCTGCTTGAGCGTGAGCGTCGGCGTGCCGGTGCCGTTCTCGGTCACGACCTCGAGCGCCCAGGTGCCGGTGACATCATGCAACGCGACCGCCGCGAAGGCGGCCGAGGCGGTGAGGGCGAGGGCGGCGACGGCGAGCGCCGCGGTACGGAACGAACGCATGGTGCGCATCAACGATCTCCTTGGAATGGAACGGGGGCGCGCCCAGGTCGGACGCGCCCCCTTTGATACCCTGCAACCTAACGGACCGGTCCTACGGAAGCGTGATCGCGAGGCCCGAGGGCTTGAGCGACTCGTTCAGGCGCGGGACCTTGGCGAGCAGCGTCTGCGCTTCCTTGCTGGCGTCGTCGAGCGCCTTCATCGCATCCGCCGCGCCCTTGGTGATCGCCGCGCTCGGCGCCTCCCAGATGCCGAGCAGCAAGCCCTTCACCTGTCCGACGCGCCCGAGCGCGTTGCCCGGCTGCGCCGCACCGCCACCACCGAACCCGCCACCGCCGCCGCCGCCGCCCGGGCCACCCGCGGCCGGGGCCGGCGCCGCCGGCGCGCCCGGCATGCGGAACTGCACGCCGAACTTCGTGCGCACCGCATTGAACTCGGTGCGGAACGCATCGAACGCCGTCTTCATCTCCGGCGTGATCGTCGCTGTCGAGTCCATCTTCGCGGTGACCTGCGTGAGCTGCGTCGCGAGCGCGGTGAGCCGCGTCGCCACGTCCTGCCCGCGCTGCTGCGCCGCGTGCAGGTCGTTCGCGAGCTTGTCGTACGCCACGCGCGGCGCGCCCGAGAAGCGCTCGGCGACCTTCGGGTCCATCACGATCGTCATCGGCTTGCTGTCGATCACGGTGCCGTCCGCGACGAGCGAGACGGTGTAGGTCCCCGGCGTCGCCCAGGGGCCGGCGTTGCCGCCGCCACCGAACCCGCCGAAGCCACCGCCGCCCGGGCCACCCGCGCCCGGACCACCGGCGGCGCAGGGATTCTGCGGCTTGTAGCCCGCCTCGGGGAGCGCCACCGGCACACCCGGCACCGCCGGCGTGCGATTGCCACCGCCCTGCCCGAACTGGCCGCCGCCACCGCCGCCACCGAACCCGCCCGGGCCGCCCGCCGGCGCGCCGGTGATCGGCGCGACGCGCTGGTCCCAGCACACGGTCTGGATGCCCGCGCGGTTCTTCGCCGCCGGCACCGTGAGCTCACGGATCACCTTCGTCCCGCTCGAGATGCGCACCATCAGCGCCTGCGGCGGGGTCTTCACGTAGAACGAGATCACCGCTTCGGTCGGCGGGTTCTCGCCGATGAAGGTCTGGTGGCCCCAGAACTCGTCGTTGCGATCGTCCTTCGCCTTCCACTGCAGCGCGGTCGGCACCGAGAAGAGGCGCGCCGCCGCGACCGACTGCGCGGCCGTGTACTCCTGGATGGGCTCGAGGTGGTCGAGGACCCAGATCGCGCGGCCATGCGACGCGACGAGCATCGCGTTGTCGCGCGGGTGGATCGTGATCTCGTCCACGCGGACGTTCGGGAAGTTCGCGCGCAGGCGCTTCCACGTCGCGCCGCGGTCGAGCGAGAGGAAGATGCCCGACTCGGTGCCCACGTACAGCACGTTCGCGTTGCGCGTGTCCTCGGTGAGCGTGTGCACCACCTCGCCGGAGAGCCCGCCGTCGATCCGACGGAAGCTCGTGCCGCCGTCGGTGGTCATCCACACGTACGCGCCGTAGTTGTTCTGCCGGTGGTCATCCACCGCGACGTACGCGACGTTCGCGTCGAAGCGGCTCGGCACGACCTCGGCGATGAAAGCGCCGGCGGGGAAGCCGGGGAGCCGGCTCGTCACGTCCGTCCACGTCTTGCCCATGTCCTTCGTCATCTGCACGGCGCCGTCGTCGGTGCCGGCCCAGATCTGCCCCGGCTGCTTGGGCGACTCGGCGAGCGCGACGATCGCCGGCCAGACCGCGATGCCGTCGTTGCGCGCGATGCGGATGTCGGAGTTCTTCACGCCGAACATCGTCGAGTCGTTGCGGTTGCCGTTCCGCGTGAGGTCCGGCGAGATCACCGCCCACGAGTCGCCGCGATCGGTCGAGCGGAACACCTTGTTGCCACCGACGAAGAGCACGCCCGGCTCGGTGCCGTGGATCATCGGCGTGTCCCAATGGAAGCGGTACGCCGGCTCGTTCGCCGCCGGGGCGGGCGTCACGTTCGTCGCATTCGGCCGGATCGACCGCGACTCGCCGGTGACGACGTTGCGCCGGATCGTGTTGCCGTCCTGCGACTCGGTGTACACCCAGCGCGAATCGCGCGGGTCGGGGATCGCCACGAAGCCGTCGCCGCCGAGGATCTGGAACCAGTCGTAGTTGTAGATGCCGGCGCCATGCCGCGAGGCGCTGGGGCCGCACCAGTTGTAGTTGTCCTGCATGCCGCCGCAGATGTTGTACGGCATCTCCATGTCGTAGCCGACATGGTAGAAGAGCCCCACCGGCAGGTTCGGGATGAACGTCCAGGTCTTCGACATGTCGTACGACACCGCGAGACCGCCGTCATTGCCGATGAGCACATGCTCCGAGTTGCCCGGATCGATCCAGATCGCGTGCACGTCGTCGTGCGTGACGCGCGCGGCGTCGGTCTCGATCGTCTTGCCGCCGTCGATCGTCATCTGCATCCCGACGCCGCCCATGTACACGCGGTCGGCGTTGTTGGGATCGATGCGGACCTGCGAGAAGTACATCGGGCGCGGGTTGGTCGCGTTGAGCTTGCGCCAGGTCGCGCCGGCATCGTCCGACCGCCAGAGCCCGGTCTTGCCCGAGTCCACCGGCACGATGCTCGGCGCCTCGATGCTCGCGTAGAGGATGTTCGGGTCCTGCCGGTAGCTGTCGAGACCGATGCGGCCGAGGTCGCCGGTGGGGAGGCCGCCGGAGAGCTTGGTCCACGTCTCGCCGCCGTCCACCGACTTGAAGATCCCGCTGCCGGGGCCGCCGCCGTTCATGCAGCAGTTGGTGCGACGGCGCTGGTACATCGACGCGTACAGCACGCGCGGGTCCTTCGACGACATCACGAGGTCGTTCGCGCCGGTGTTCTCGTCGCCGGCGAGGACCTTCCGCCAGGTGCGGCCGCCGTCGGTCGTCTTGAACACGCCGCGCTCGCCGCCGGGGCCCCAGAGCGGCCCGGTCGCCGCGACGTACACGATGTCGTTGTTCGCCGGATCGATGACGATCCGGTTGATGTGCTTGGTGTCGCGCAGCCCCATGTGCGTGAAGCTCTTCCCGCCGTCCACCGACTTGTAGACGCCGTCGCCCCAGCCGGTGGACTGCCGGTTGTTCGACTCGCCGCCACCCACCCACACCAGATCCGGGTTGGTCTGCGACATCGTCACGTCGCCGAGGGACAGGAGCCCCTGGTCCTGCAGGAGCGGCGTCCACATCGCGCCGTTGGAGGTGGTCTTCCAGAGGCCGCCGTGCGCGGTGGCCACGTAGTAGACCGCGGGGTTCTTCTCGTACACCGCGAGGTCGGCGATGCGGCCGGACATCGTGGCGGGACCGATCGAGCGGAAGTGCAACGCGTCGAACTCGGTCGCGACGGGGAGCTGGGCGAGGGCTGGTGTCGCCGCGGCCGCGAGGAGCGCGGTGGCGAGGGCCCGATGACGCAGGTGGATCACGGTGGATCTCCACGCACTGAGGGTGGACTGCACGCCGGACCGCCGAGCGGCCGACAGGCGTAGAACGTACGGCGCGGCGGCTTCGCTGGGGAGCCGATAGCTTTCCGCCCCATGCGCACCCTGCTCCGGCTCCTCGGCGTCCTTGCGGCGCTCGCCCTCGTCCTCGTCGCCTCCGCCTGGTTCGGCGGGCGGGCCTACCTCCGCCGCTCGGTCGCCCAGTACGAAGGCTCGGTCGCGGTGCCCGGCCCGGGCGCGGAGATCGAGGTCCTCTTCGACGCCCGCGGCGTGCCGCAGGTCTACGCCCGCACCGACGCCGACGCCCGCTTCGCCCTCGGCTGGCTCCACGCCAGCGAACGCCTCTTCCAGATGGAGCTCACCCGGCGCATGGCGCGCGGCGAGCTCTCGGAGATCTTCGGGGCCATCGCCGCCGAGCTCGACGAGGAGCAGCGCCGCCTCGGCTTCGCCTGGCAGAACGCGCGCGACATCGGGTCGCTCGACCCCGCGGTGCGCGCCAACATGGAGCAGTACCTCGCCGGCGTGAACGCCTGGATCGCGCAGGCCAAGCCGCTGCCGCCCGAGTTCGTCATCCTCGGCTTCAAGCCGCGGCCCTGGACGGTGGAGGACGTGAGCGTGGTCGGCTTCTACCAGAGCTGGTTCTCGCTCACGCTCATGGACAAGGGGAAGGACTATCGCGAGGTCTTCGGACGGCTCGGCGGCGACGCCAGCCGCCTCGCGAATGCGGTGCATGCCTGGTCGCCGGCGACGGTCCCGCTCACGCAGGCCGCCCCGAAGATGACCAAGGCCTCCAACTCCTGGGTCGTCGCGCCACGGCACTCGGCGAGCGGCGCCGCGATCCATGCGTCCGACCCGCACCTCGAGCTCTCCAGCGCCCCCGGCCTCTGGTACGCCGTCGGCCTGCACTCCGCCGAAGGGCTCGAGATGGTCGGCGTCAGTGCCCCGGGGTTCCCGGCCATCACCATGGGCCACAACGGCACGGTGAGCTGGGCGTTCACCGTCGCGCCGGTGGACCTCGTGGACGACTACAATGAAGTGATCGAGGGTGCGGACACCCCGACCCCGCGCGTCCGGACTGCCGACGGATGGGCGCCGGTGCTCGTGCAGGCGGAGACGATCCTCGTGAAGGGCGAGGCGCCCCGCATCGCGCGGATCCTCCGCGCGCCGCGCGGGCCGGTGATGTCGGTGCGCGGCGACACCGCCCTCGTGCTCCACTGGTCCGGCTACGACCTGCCCGCCTGGAGCGTGATGGCCGGCGTCAACGCACTCGACCGCGTGAAGGACTTCGAGGGTTTCCGTCGCGCCGTCACCAACCTCGGCTCGCTCGCGGTCAACTGGACCTACGCCGACAAGCAGGGGAACATCGGCTACCAGCTCGGCGCGCCCATCCCGGTGCGCGACGGCTACGACACCTTCGTGCCGCAGTCGGGGACCGACGCGCGCGCGCAGTGGCGCGGCTACCGCCCGCTCGAGGAGCGCCCCTTCGCGCTCAATCCCGCGCAAGGATGGCTCGCGACGACCAACGACCAGGTGGTCGGCGACGCCTATCCGTATCCGATCCCGGGCTACTACGACCTCGCCCGCAAGACGCGCATCGCCGCGATCCTCTCCGCCGCGGTACGCGGCACCGACACCACGGGCACCGCCCCCGACGGCAAGGTCGGCGTCGCCGCGATGACCGCGGCGCAGATGGATCTCGTCTCGGGGAACGCGGTACGCTGGCGGCTGCTCGCGGCCACCGCGGCCGAGCGCGCGGGGAACGCCGCCGCCGCGACATCGCTGCGCGAGTGGAACGGACGACTCGCCGTCACCGACACCGCCGCCACGCTCTGGGCCTACTGGTGGCACGCGATGCCGCGCGAACTCTTCGAGGACGAACTCGGCGCCGACTGGCCCAAGGCGGCGTCCCTCACGCTCGCCGCGCTCTCCGACAGCGCCGAGGCGTTCGCCGACGATGCGCGCACGCCGGACCGCGAGACGCTCGAGGCGATCGCCGTGCGCGCCATGCGGAAGGCCCTCGCCGAACGCTGGCAGCGGCCCTTCGGCGAGATGCAGACGCTCACCGTGCGCCATCCGCTCGCGAGCGTCGCTGCGCTCGACAAGTGGCTCGGCCTCACGCGCGGGCCCATCGCCATCGGCGGGGACGATGCGACGCTCGATGCGGCCTTCGCGCGCTTCGACACCACCACGCGCGCCCTGCACGACGAGGCGGGGCCGAGCATGCGCTTCGTGCTCGACTGGGCCGACGTCGATGGCTTCACGCTCAGCCGCCATCTCGGGCAGTCGGGGAATCCGCTCAGCCCGCACTTCGCCGACTTCCTCGAGCCGCACCTCGCGGGCGAGGCGTGGCCCATGCCCTTCACGCGCGCGAAGGTCGAGGCGCGCGCCGTGACCACGCTCCGGATCGTCCCCGCCCGGCAATAGCCCGTAGGGTCGTGCGCATGGGGTGGAGTCGGCGCGGGAGCGGCCGATACTCATCGAAGCAGCCATGCGCACTCGACTCCGCTCCCGCGCCTCCGGCGCACTCCTCCTCGGCCTCTTCCTCACGGCCTGTGCGAAGGACGCCGCCGCCCCCGCCCCCGTGGCGGGGATCATCGTCGTGCAGGGAGCCGACCAGTCGGCGCAGGTCGGCAAGGTGCTGCCCACCCCGGTGATCCTCCGCGCCATCGACTCCACCGGCAACGGGATCGAGGGACGCACGCTCACCCTCCAGATCGGGTCGGGCGGCGGGGCGGTGACGCCGACCTCCGCCGAGAGCGATGCGTCGGGCGAGGTGCTCGCGACCTGGACGCTCGGGCCGAGCGCGACGACGCAGTCGCTGATCGCCACCGCGCCGGGGTTGGAACCGGTGATCGTCGCCGCGACGGGTCTCGTGCCCACGCAGGTGGTCATCGCGCAGGGGAACAACCAGACGGCGCGCGCCGGTGTGGCCCTCCCGGTCTCGATCGTCGTGCGCGTCCTCGGCGCCAACAACGTGCCGATGGTCGGCATCCCCGTCGCGGTGCAGGTCACCGCGGGCGGCGGATCGTTCACGCCGCAGACGGCGTCCACCAACGCGACCGGCGAGGTCACGTTGCGCTGGACCACCGGCGCCGTGGCCGGCGCCAACACCGCGAGCATCCAGGTCTGGACGCTCGACCCGGTCACGATCTCGGCGACAGGCACGCCGTAGCGTTGCTGATGGAAGTGTAGGGGAAACCCCGGACAGGTTCCCCCCGACACCCGACAGCGAGGGCAGATCACCAGCCGCAACGTGTGGGGCAATGGCCCTCCACGAGGCACGCCGCTGATGACTGAAGTCGCTTCCCACGCCCGGACCAACGGTCGCCACAAGACGCTCGACGCGAACGAGGCGGTCGCCTCCGTGGCGTATCGCCTCAGCGAGGTGATCGCGATCTACCCGATCACTCCCGCCTCGCCGATGGGCGAACATGCGGACGCGTGGAGCGCCGACGCGAAGCCGAACCTCTGGCACCGCGTCCCCGAGGTGATGGAGATGCAGTCCGAGGGTGGCGCCGCCGGCGCGGTGCATGGCGCGCTCATGACCGGCGCGCTCACGACGACCTTCACGGCGTCGCAGGGGCTGCTGCTCATGCTCCCCAACCTCTACAAGATCGCCGGTGAACTGACGCCCTTCGTGCTGCACGTGGCGGCGCGCACGCTCGCGACGCACGCGCTCTCGATCTTCGGCGACCACAGCGACGTGATGGCCGCGCGCATGACGGGGATGGCGTTGCTCTGCTCGGGGAACGCGCAGGAGGCGCAGGACCTCGCCGCCGTCGCGCACGCGGTGACGCTGCGCGCGCGGATCCCGGTGCTGCACTTCTTCGACGGCTTCCGCACCTCGCACGAGATCACCAAGGTCGCGCGCCTCGACGACGACACGCTGCGCGCCCTGCTCGACGAACCCGCGCTCGCCGCCTTCCGCGCGCGCGGCCTCGACCCCGACCATCCCACGGTGCGCGGCACGGCGCAGAACCCCGATGCCTGGTTCCAGGGGCGCGAAGCCTGCGAGCCGTTCTACGCCGCCTTCCCCGGGCTGCTCGACGAGACCTTCGCGAGGTTCAAGGCGCTCACCGGGCGCGACTACCGGCTCTTCGAGTACGTCGGCGCCCCGGACGCCGAGCGCGTCATCATCATGATGGGCTCCGGCGCCGAGTGCGCGCACGAGACGGTGGAGTGGATGCAGGAACGGGGCGAGAAGGTCGGAGTCCTCAAGGTCCGGCTCTTCCGCCCCTTCTCCGCGGCGCACCTGCTCGCCGCGCTCCCCGCCACCGCGCAGCGCATCGCGGTGCTCGACCGCACCAAGGAACCCGGCGCCACCGGCGAGCCGCTCCTCCAGGAGATCGCGCTCGCCCTCGTGGACGCGGTCGCCCGCGGCGAGCGCAAGGTGATGCCGCGGATCATCGGCGGCCGCTACGGGCTCTCCAGCAAGGAGTTCACGCCGGCGATGGCCAAGGCCGTCTTCGCCGAGCTCGGGAAGCCCACGCCCAAGTCGCGCTTCACCATCGGCATCCGCGACGACGTCTCCGGCAGCTCGCTCCCCTGGGACACCGAGCTCGACATCGAGGCCGACGACGTGCGCCGCGCGATCTTCTTCGGGCTCGGCTCCGACGGCACCGTCTCGGCCAACAAGGCCACCATCAAGATCATCGGCGAGAAGACCACGCAGTACGCGCAGGGGCACTTCGAGTACGACTCGCGAAAGTCGGGATCGACGACCATCAGCCACCTGCGCTTCGGCCCGCGCCCCATCCGCTCCACCTATCGCATCGCGCGCGCGCAGTTCATCGCCGTGCACGACCCGGAGTTCCTCGAGCGCCGCGATGTCTTCGACGCGGCGATGCCCGGCGCGACGGTGCTCGTGAACACCGCCGTCCCCGCCGAACGCTTCTTCGACTCGCTCCCCGTCGAGGCGCAACGGCAGCTCATCGACCGGCACTGCAAGGTGTACGTGATCGACGGCTACGGCGTCGCCGAGCGCGCCGGACTCGGCCGCCGCATCAACACGGTCATGCAGGCCTGCTTCTTCTCGCTCTCCAAGGTCCTCCCGTTCGACGAGGCGATGGCGCACATCAAGGCCAGCGTCGTCACTTCCTATGGAAGGCGCGGCACCGAGGTGGTGAAGCGCAACATCGTCGCGCTCGATACCGCGCTCGCCTCGCTCCGCGCGATCGAGCTCCCCGCCGCGCCCACCACCGCGCGGCATCGTCCGCCCGCGGTGCACGGCAAGGCCCCCGACTTCGTGCAGAACGTCACGCGCCTCCTCCTCGAGGGACGCGGCGACCTCCTCCCCGTGAGCGCCTTCCCGCCCGACGGCACCTGGCCCACCGGCACGAGCCGCTTCGAGAAGCGCGCGATCGCCCAGGAGATCCCCACCTGGAACGAGGATCTCTGCGTCCAGTGCAACTTCTGCTCGATGATCTGCCCGCACGCGGCGATCCAGACGAAGGTCTACGCGCCCGAGGCGCTCGCCGGCGCGCCCGAGGGCTTCAAGTCGATCGCGCAGGACATCTATCCGATGGCCGAGGGCACGCGCTTCACCGTGCAGGTCGCGCCGGAGGATTGCACCGGCTGCGGACTCTGCATCGAGGTCTGCCCCGCGAAGGACCGGAAGGCCCCCTCGCGCAAGGCGCTCATGGCGACGCCGCTCGACCAGCACCGCGAGCGGGAGCGCGAGGCCTTCGCCTTCTACGAGACCATCCCGTCCGCCCCGCTCGGCGGGATCGAGATCGAGAAGCGCTCGGCCGCGCTCCGCTTGCCCCTCATGGAGTTCAGCGGCGCCTGCGCCGGGTGCGGCGAGACGCCGTATCTCCGGCTCCTCACGCAGCTCTACGGCGACCGGCTCGTGATCGCCAACGCGACCGGGTGCTCGTCCATCTACGGCGGCAATCTTCCCACCACGCCCTACACGACCAACGCCGACGGGCGCGGACCGGCCTGGGCGAACTCGCTCTTCGAGGACAACGCCGAGTTCGGCTTCGGCATGCGCCTCTCGCTCGACACGCTCGCCGGCCGCGCGCGCAGTCTCGTCGAGATGCTGGCGAGCCGCCTGCCCGAGGTCCTGGTGAGCGGGCTGCTGGCACCCGCGGGCCACGATGATGCGTACGTCGCGGCGCAGCGCGAGCGCGTCGCCGCGCTCGAGGCGCTGCTCAAGGCCGATGCGAGCGCCGACGCGCGGGCGCTGCTCCCCATCGCCCACCATCTCGTGCCGCGCTCGCTCTGGATCGTGGGCGGCGACGGCTGGGCGTACGACATCGGCTTCGGCGGGCTCGACCACGTCCTCGCCTCGCACAAGAAGGTGAACGTGCTCGTGCTCGACACCGAGGTCTACTCCAACACCGGCGGCCAGGCGAGCAAGGCCACGCCGCTCGGCGCCGCCGCCAAGTTCGCGACCGCCGGCAAGCCGGGACGGAAGAAGGACCTCGGCCTCCTCGCCATGAGCTACGGGCACGTGTACGTCGCGCAGATCGCGCTGCAGGCCCGGAGCCAGCAGACCGTCGAGGTGCTCCTCGAGGCCGAGCGGCATCCGGGGCCGAGCCTCGTCATCGCGCACAGCCCCTGCATCGCGCACGGCTACGACCTGCTCAAGAGCCCGCAGCAGCAGAAGCGCGCGATCGACAGCGGCATGTGGCCGCTCTACCACTACGACCCGGCGCGGGTGGACCGCGGCGAGTCGCCGCTGGTGCTCGATTCGCCCGAGCCGCGCCTCGACGTGGCGAAGTACATGGAGCAGGAGGCGCGGTTCCGGATGGTCGAGCTGCGCTCGAGTGAACGCTACGCCGAGCTGCTGGACTCCGCGCGCGACGCGGTGAAGCAACGCCGCGCGCTGTACGAACAGATGGCCAAGATCCACCTCCCGCAGGAGCATCACCATGGTTGACCTCCGCACCACCTGGCTCGGACTGCCACTCGCCAGTCCGATCATCCTGGGTGCGAGCCCGCTCTCGCACGACGTCGAGGTCGCGGCGCGGGCGGTCGAAGCCGGGGCGGGGGCGGTGGTGATGTACTCCCTCTTCGAGGAGCAGGTGGTCAACGAGCAGATGGCCGCGCACCACTTCATAGATGCGCATGCCAACGGTGACGCCGAGGCGAGCGGCTTCCTCCCCGATGTCGACGTCTTCTCCCTCGGCGCGGAACCGTATCTCCGGCAGCTGCAGCGCCTGCGGGCGGTGCTCAAGGTCCCGGTGATCGCGTCGCTCAACGGCACCACGCCCGGAGGCTGGACCGAGTACGCGCGCGCCTGCGAGGCCCGCGGTGCCGATGCGATCGAGCTGAATCTCTATGATGTCGTCACGTCGATGGACGAGGGCGCCAAGCGGGTCGAGGATCGCCAGATCGCCGTGGTCGAGTCGGTCACGCACGCGGTGGACATCCCCGTCACCGTGAAGATCGGCCCGTTCTACACCTCGGTGCCGGCCTTCGCCAAGCGGCTCGAGGCGGTGGGCGCGCACGGCATCACCCTGTTCAACCGCTTCTACCAGCCCGACATCGACCTCGACACGCTCGGCGTCGATCGGCGCCTGCAGCTCTCCGCGCCGCGCGAACTGCCGTTGCGGCTGCACGCGCTCGCCGTGCTCTCGCCGCATGTCCTCATCTCCCTCGCCTGCACCGGCGGCGCGCACTCGGGACATGACGTGGCGAAGGCGTTGCTCTGCGGTGCCGACGTCGTGCAGGTGACCTCCGCGCTCCTCGAGCATGGGCCCGAGCATGTCGCGGTCATGGTGCGCGAACTGCGCGCCTGGCTCGAGCAGACCGGATACGTGTCGAGCGACGAGGCGCGCGGGGTGCTGGCGATGGGCACCGCACCCGATGCGCACGTCTGGGAACGCCTCAACTACATCCGCCTGCTGGACGGGTGGCGCACGAAGCACGCGAAGCGTCCCGCTCACGGCTGAGCGCGTTGTACGCGACCGCCGCCCCGAGCGGCGAGGTCGCCCACATCGCCGGACCGCCGAACATGCCGGCGACCGCACCGCCGAACGTCACGACCGCGTTCGAGCGCAGCCCCTTCGATCGCCCGAACGAGTGGATCGCGATCGTCGTCCCGACGGGCGCGACGACGATGGCGCCGAGGATCGGCGCGGCCCAGTCGTTCTCGTCCGCGGCGAGCGCGCTCCCCAGCAGCAGCCCTGCCACCGCGCCGAGACCCCACCCCACGCTTCCCGCGGCCAGTTGCCCGGGGAGCGGAGCCTTCGCGCGCGCCCCGCGGGGCGGCGGCGTAGTGCCCCGCGCCTCGTGGCCGAACCGGTACTGCAGCTCCGCCGCGAGGAGCCGCGCGCGCTGACCGGTGCCGTTCACGTGGACCGTCGGGGTGACGCCCTGCTCCACGCGGAGCGCGAACCCGAACGGACCGCGGTCGATCCCCGCGCCGAGCGTCAGGTTCGCGGCCACGGGTGCGGACTCGTAGTCGCGGTCGGTGAAGTCCGGGCAGTCTATGGAATAGGTCCCCGTCACGCCGATCCCGCCGGTGACGTCCACCCAGCACTCCTGCTGGAAGGCCGCGTTCACGCCGCCGGCGACCCACGCGCGCCGGTCCGAGTAGCGCCGGACGGAGACCCCCAGATGCGAGCGCGTGAGCTGCAGCTTTGACACGTCCGAGAACTCGCTCGGCGCCGGCCCGCCGTCGGCCATGAGCCCGCCGAACCCCAGCTCGGCCCGCCAGGTGAGGCGCTCGGCGAAGGGGCGCTCGTAGGCGAGACCGAGCGACCCCGCGGGCGCCGCGGAACCGAGCGCCGTCGGCCCTGGGACGCTGCTCGCCCCCATGGCGTAGAAGCCCGACCACCCGCGGGGGAGCGCGGGCGAGTCCTGCGCCGCCACGGCGACCGGGAGGAGGGCGAGGGCCGGGATGACCGCGGAGCGGAGGGCGGTGCGGCGGGCGAAACGGCTGGTGCGACCGAGCGATCGGGAGCGGTGCATGCGGGGCGGGGAGGTGAAGGTGGGAGCCACACCCTCACGCTACGTGGACCGGCTCCGCGCGCCCATACGTCACCTGTCGTAGGCGCCTACGGCGCGAACAACCCCGCGACCGGGATCACCAGCGGCTCCGCGGCACCGGGCGGGTGCCAGACGAGTTCCTCGGTCCTGACCAGCGGCAGGATCGCATCCGGCGTCCAGACCTCGACGAGCGCGCGGTCGATGTCCACGATCCAGAGGGTCTCGACGCCCTGGCGCTGGTAGAGTCGTCGCTTCTGGAAGCGGTCCTGCTTCGCCGTCGAGGGGCTCAGGACCTCGACCACCAGGTCGAGCGTCCTGAGCGACGACCATTCGCGCAGGCCCGCCTCGTCCCGCGCGGTCACGAAGACGTCCGGTTGCACCAGGACGTCCTCCCCCCACGACACATCCGCCGGGCTGGTCAGGACCTCTCCGAGGCCGAGACGCTCACAGTACGGCGCGAGCGCGACGACGAGTCGCGTGACCACACGCTGATGTGGCAGCGTCGGCGCGGGGGTCACGAGCAGTTCCCCGTGCACGACCTCGTACCGCTGCCCGTCCTCCGGCAACGCCCGCACCATCTCCGCAGTGAAGTACCGGGGAACGAGAGGCATCACACCACCTTGAAGTTCCGCATCATCCCCATGTCCTCATGCTCGAGGATGTGGCAGTGATACAGATACGTCCCCGGATGCGACGTGAACGTCACCTGCACCGACACCGTCTCCCCCGGCAGCACCAGCACCGTGTCCATCCAGCCGCCATCAACCAGTCCTTCGCGCAACGCATTGTCCGCCTTCCCGCCCGTCCGCGACAGCACGCGGAACTGCCGCCCATGCATGTGGATCGGATGCGCCATCTGCATCCCCATCGGGCCGCCGGCATTCTCGTAGCTCCACACCTGCGTCGCGCCCGCCGCCACCGTCTCGTCGGGGGCCGTCTCGTGCATGTCGAACGAGCGCCCGCCCATGAACCACACCATCCGCCGGAAGGTGAGCGGCACCTGGCGGCGCGGCGCGTCGGCGACGGGCTTCCAGCGGTCGTCGAACGTCGCGAGCCGCGCCGGGAGCTTCGCCGCCGACCGCTCGCGTCGCGCGACGGTGATGCCGAGCAGCGTGAGCGGCGCGCCGAGTGGCACGCCACCGCTCGGGCGCTCCATCGCCATCATCCCCATCCCGCCGCCGCCCATGTCGAGTCCCGCGTCGCCGAGCGGGAAGGCCTCGCTCCGCAGCGCGAGCGTGCTCCCCACCGCGCGCGCGCTCAGGTCGAGCCAGAGCTCCACGCGCTGCCCGGGCGCGAGCGTCACCGCGCGCTGCTCCACCGGCCGCTCGAGCAACCCGCCGTCGGTGCCGAGCACCGTCATCGGTGTCGCGTCGCTCCAGGCGAGCTTGTAGATCCGCGCGTTCGACCCGTTCAGCACGCGCAGGCGATACGCGCGCGTCGCGAGCGACCACTGCGCATCCGGCTTGCCGTTCACGAGCATCACGTCGCCGGTGAACCCCATCTCGCGCTCCATCATGTTCGCCGCGTAGCGGAACTGGTTCTCCGCATCGAACGACCGGTCCTGCAGCACGCAGAGCAGCTCACCGTCGCCCGACGGCAGCGCGAGCGCGCGCTCCTCGGGATCGCTCACCACGATGAGCCCCGCGAGGCCCATGTTCACCTGCGGTCCCGTCCGCTCGTGCGGATGCGGATGGTACCAGTACGTCCCGGCCCGATTCTCCACCGTGAACTCATAGAGATACTCCGAGCCCGCAGCGATCGCCTTGTGCGGATGCCCGTCCGCCGCCTCCGGCACGTCGAGCCCGTGCCAATGCACGATCGATGGCTCGGCGAGCGCGTTATGGAAGCGGATGCGCACCTTCTGCCCGCGCACGAAGCGCAGCGTGGGACCGAGATGCGATCCCTCCACCGCGGTGAGTGCCGTCGCCGGCCCCTTCGTCACCGCGCCGGTGAAGCGCCACACGGTCGTCCTCTTGCCCGGTCGCAGCTGCGCCTCGCCCGGCGCCGCGGTGAGCGCGATCTCCACGTCCGGCTCGAAGTCGCGGAGCGGATCATCCCCGCGTCGCGGCCGCGGCCAGCCGAAGGGTGCGAGCGCGGCCGCGCGCGTGGACGAGCCGACGAGGCCGGTGAGACCGAGCGCGAGGAGTTGGCGACGAGAGAGTGACATCAAGGAGGATGGTGTGGGACGCCAGCCGGCGGGGACGTGCCGTATCCTCGCATGGTACGAGCGGCCGCGCGCCGCCGCCATCAGCCGAGTCCTGACAGCGCGCGGGGAATGCCGCAGATTTCGGCATGCACATCTCTCGCCCACTGAAGATCGCGACCCTCGCCGCCGCCGCGCTCCTCGCGCCGACCGCGCATCCGCTCGCCGCGCAGCAGCCGCGCTATCCCACCGCCTGGGACGCCGCGCATCTCCAACGCCCCGACGTGAAGGCCGCGCTCGCGCATCTCGAGGCCGGCTTCCCCAAGCAGGTGGACGAGTGGATCCACATCGCGCAGATGCCCGGCAAGTCCGGCCACGAGCAGCAGCGCGGCGCGTACGTGAAGGCCGAGATGGAGAAGCAGGGCCTCCGCGTGAGCGTCGACTCCATGGGCAACGTCACCGGCATCCGGAAGGGCACCGGCGGCGGACCCACGATCGTCTTCGCCGCGCACATGGACATCGTCCACTCGCTCGAGACCAACACCACCGTGCGCCGCGCCGGCGACACGCTGCATGCGCCCGGCATCTTCGACAACAGTGCCTCGGTGGCGAACATGCTCGCGACCATCCGCGCGCTCGACGCCGCGAAGGTCGTCACCACCGGCGACCTCGTCTTCGTCGGCACGGTGCAGGAGGAGCTCGGGCTCCGCGGCATGGACTACTGGCTCAAGCACAACCCGCGCCCCGACCTCCTCATCGCCATGGACGGCGGGCTCGGCGCCGTGAGCTACGGCGCGCTCGGCATCTATTGGACGCGCTATCGCTTCAAGGCCGCCGGCGCCCACACGCTCCGCTCACGCGGCCAGCCCACGCCCGTGCTCGCCCTCGCCGACGCCGTGCAGCGCATCTACGCCCTCCGTCCGCCCCCGCTCCCCAACGGCGCCGTGATCAACGTCGGACAGGTGCACGGCGGCGAGATCTTCAACGGCATCCCGCAGGACCTCTTCTTCACCGTGGACCTGCGCTCGAGCGATCCCGCGCTGCTCGATTCGCTCGACCGGCGCATCACCGCCATCGCGCAGGAGGCGGCGGCGCGCGAGAAGGTCACGCTCGTCGTGGAGACCGAGCAGAAGAACGGCGCCGGCGGCACCGCGCGCATGCTCGAGCCCGCGCGCCGGCATCCGCTCGTGCAGACCGCGATCGACATCCAGAAGCAGCTCGGCGTCTCGTTCGGGATGCCGGGCGCCGAGGAGGCGATCGCGAGCGGGAGCACCGACGCCAACATCGGCGTGGTGATGGGGATCCCGAGCATCGCCATCGGCCGCTCGGAGGGCGGCAACCAGCACACGCTCACCGAGTGGGCGCACTGGCCGAGCGCGCTGCAGGGGACGAAGCTGACGCTGCTGCTGGCGACGACGTTCGGGGATGGGGTGAAGCCGGTGGGGGCGCGGTTCGTGCCCTGAGGAGACGAAGGAGGAAGGTGGAAGGAGGAAGGCGGGAACTGCTCTAGCGGAACAGATCCTCGATCGGGATCTCCAGCGCCTCTTCCGCGCCGGCCGGATGCCACCGCGTACGCTCGGCGGTGAAGGCGGCGCGAGACTAGAGTGCGGACGCGTCGAGCACTCGGAGCCCCGGCACGCGCGAGAAGTCCTTCGCGTCGAGCGTCACGACGGCGTGGCCCCCGGTGAGCGCGGTCGCTGCGATCAGCAGATCGTGAAGGCCGATCATCGCGCCGCGAGCGGAGAGGTCGGCCCACAGTTCGGCGTGACACCGGGCCTCCTCCGCACCAAAGGGAAGCACCGGCAGTCTCGACGCGATCGCCCCTGCGAACGCCGCACGACGGACACGATGCTCAGGGCGACTCGTCCGGTGCGCACCCTGCCAGAGCTCCGACAGCGTGATCGCCGCCACCGCGAACGCGTCCGTCCCCGGCGCCGAGAGCAGCGACTCGAAGGAGATGCGTCCTCGCTCCACCTCGATCAGTGCGGAGGTGTCGAGGATCAGGCCCAAGGATCCCGCTCCGGCGGATACGACGCGCGCGCCGCGCGGATATCGTCGGCATATGCCGACGCCTCCTCCGGCGTGAGGTGCGGGAGCGAGGCCCAGACGCGCGAGAACTCCTCGGCTGGCATCAAGCGCACGGGTGTTCGCGGCGCGCCCGCGAGGTATGACGCCAGCGCCTCACGCACGACGGCGGATCGCGCGGTGCCGCGTGCTGCGGCCACCCGATCGAGTGCCTCGGTCAGCGCAGCGGGGAGCCTGAGCGTGAGATGGGTATCCTTGGTCACAACGGGAATCTGTCGTGTGACACATTGTGTCACAAGGCCAAACCCTTCCGTTCGAACCATTTACCCGCGAACCATCACCACC
>JBGATT010000234.1:0-3232 GCA_044229035.1 Gemmatimonadaceae bacterium
CTCGAGGGCGCGATCGTGGGCCTCTCGCTCGGGGCCTGGGAGTTCAAGGAGCTGCACACGCCGGCGCCGGCCGCGAAACGGCGGAAGCCCCTCACCGCGGCGCCGCTCAGCGTCGCCCACGTGGCGGCCTCGCGCGCGGCGCTCGCGGCGGGGGTGGCGGTGGCCGAGGGACAGCGGCTCGCGCGGCGGCTCGCGATGCTGCCCGGGAACATCTGCACGCCCGAGTACCTCGCGCGCACAGCGCGCGACCTGGGCAAGCGGCACAAGCTGCCCGTGAAGGTATTCGGGCGGCGCGAGATGGCGCGCATGAAGATGGGCTCCTTCCTCGCGGTCGCGCAGGGCACGGAGCAGGACCCGAAGCTGATCGTGCTGGAGTACAAGGGCGGGCGCCGCGGCGAGGCGCCCATCGCGCTCGTCGGCAAGGGCCTCTGCTTCGATTCGGGCGGCATCTCCATCAAGCCGGCCCCGGGCATGGAGACGATGAAGTTCGACATGTGCGGGGCGGCGGGCGTCCTCGGAGCCCTCGAGGCGATCGCGCGCCTCAAGCTCAAGGTCAACGTCGTCGGGCTCATCGGGTCCACCACCAACATGCTCGGCGGCGAGGCGATGAAGCCGGGGGACGTGGTGAAGGCGATGAACGGCAAGTCGATCGAGATCCAGAACACCGACGCCGAAGGACGGCTCGTCCTCGCGGACGTGCTCTGCTACGCGCGGAAGTACCAGCCCCAGGCCGTGGTGGACGCGGCCACGCTGACCGGGGCCTGCGTGGTCGCGCTCGGCAACTCCACGGTCGGCGTGATGGGCAACGACCAGGCGGTGATCGACGAGGTGCTCGCCGCCGGGACGCGCGGCGGCGAGGTCGGATGGCAACTCCCGATGTTCGAGGAGTACAAGGAACTCATCAAGTCCGATGTCGCCGACATGCGGAACATCGGAGGGCGCGGGGCAGGGACGATCACCGCCGCGCTCTTCCTGGCCGAGTTCGCCGAGGGGATGCCGTGGGTGCACCTGGATGTGGCGGGGACCGCGTACAGCGAGACCGATCTCGTCGTGATGCCGAAGGGGCCGACCGGCACGCCGGTCCGCACCTTCGTGGAGTTCGTGCGCGGGAGAGCGCGCTGATCCTCCGGCTCGTCCTCGGGGCGACGCTCGCGGTCGTCCCGCTCCAGGCGCAGCAGCCCGGGCGCGACACCACGCGAGCGCCCGCGAAGCCGCCGACCGCGCCCGCGGGGCTCCCGACCGCGGTGCCGGTGCTCGTTGCGCCGGACACCGGGGCCGCGCGCGATACGATCCCGAAGGACACGGTCCGGGCGCCGCTCGCGGTGGCGATGCGGCCGGCGCTCCCGGAGATCCGGGGGCGGCGCACCATCTGGGATCGCGATGCGATCTTCGCGAGCGGCGCGTTCACGCTCCCGGAGTTGCTCGCCCAGGTGCCCGGCGTGACGGTGTTCAATGCGGGGTTCATCGCGGCACCGACCGCGACGGCCTGGTATGGGCAGCCCGGTCGCGTCCGCGTCTTCCTCGATGGCGTCGAGCTCGATGCGATCGACCTCCGCGAGGGGAACGTCCGGGACCTCGCGGTGATCCAATTATGGCCGCTGGAGGAGGTCGCCGTCGAGCGCGCGGCGGGAGAGCTGCGCGTCTTCCTGCGCTCCTGGCGCGTGCGATTCACGACGGCGCAGACGCGTACCGACATCACCACGGGGTCGGAGCAGACCAACCTGTATCGCGGATTCTACGGCAAGCGGATGGAGTCCGGGGCCGTGCTCCAACTCGCGGCGCAGCAGTACTCCACCACGAGCGTGCGCACCGCGGGCGATGGCGACGCCCTCGCCGCCTTCGGACGCGTGGGGATCGCGCGGGGGCGGCTGACCGTCGATGCGGTCGGCACGCGCTTCGGCCGCAACCGGGCGCCGACCTTCCGCAACGTGATCAGCGGGACGCTCGACAACGATGCCATCGGCGCGTTCGAGGGGACCGACGCGGTGGGGTACGTGCGAGCCGCCTGGGGCGATGCCGACAGCACCGGGGTGTGGGCGCAGATGATCTGGGCGGGACAGATCCAGGAACAGCGCGGCGATTCGGCGGCGGGGGGCGATACGATCCGTTCGGTCACGCAGTACGTGGCCTCCGCGGGCTTCACCCGCTGGGGTGCCCGTCTATCGGCCACCGCGCGGTACCGCGTGCACGGCGGGACCGCCGCGCGCGTCGCGCCCGGCGTGCGCGCCTCCTGGGAGCGCGACTGGTTCGCGGTGAGCGCGAGCGCGGAGGCCGGCGGCCCCGATTCCACGCGCCGGCTCGACGCCATCGCCACCCTCACGCCGTTCGCGTGGCTCCAGTTCCTGGTCGCGCACTCCAGCCACACGCCGGACGCGTACCCGGGATCGGTGGGGCGCGAGACGTCACGCGCCGAGGCCGCGGTCCGCGTCTACGGGCGCTGGCTGAGCGTCGGTGCGGTCCAACGCTCGGCCGGCACCCAGCTGGGCATGCGGGTCTTCGATCCGCTCTACGTCGACAGCACGGTCGCCAACACCACGGGCCTCGAGGCGAGCGTCGCCGGGCGCGTCTGGGGTCCGTTCTCGTTCGAATGGCGCGGCATCCAGTGGGCCAGTGCGCTCCCGTACACGCCGGATGTGGAGTCGCACGCCGAACTGCGGGCGACGCCGAACCTGCTCAAGAAGTTCCCGCGCGGGACCTTCGAGGTCACGGCCGGATTCACGCACGACTATCGGGGCGGCTACATCGCGCCCGTGGGCCCGACGGTGCAGCAGACGCAGGGTGCGTCCTATGTGGGCGGCTACCTCGAGATGCGCATCGGGACGGCGCGGATCTTCTGGTACAACCGGAACATGACCGGCAAGATCTACGAGTCGGTCCCGGGGTATCTGGCCCCGCGGCTCGTGCAGCTGTACGGATTGCGCTGGGAGTTCTGGAACTAGGTCGTCTGCTTGCCCAAGTCGTGGAGCCAGCGTAACTTATCCGGCTCTCATGATCCGTAGCATGACCGGTTTCGGGGCGGCCGAAGGGCCCGTCGGCAGCACGCGCGTGAGCGTGGAGCTGCGCTCCGTCAATCATCGCTTCTTCAACCCGTCCCTCAAGCTCCCCACCGCGCTCTCGCAGTGGGAGGGTGAGGTCCGCGAAGCGTTGCGCCAGCGGATCGCGCGCGGGCACCTGACCGTCTTCGCCCGGCTCGAGCGCAGCGAGGACCAGCTCGCCATCGTCGACGAGGAGC
>JBGATT010000076.1:0-26502 GCA_044229035.1 Gemmatimonadaceae bacterium
GCCGTGAACATGTTCCGCCGCGTGGTGTTCGTCGTCGACAAGGAAGGGCGCATCGCGCATGTGATGCGGCCGTTCCGCGAACTCTCCGCCGACGCATATACCGAGCTAGGCGAAGCGGTGAAGAAGGCCCGCGGCGCCAACTGACGTCCGCGACGCACGAAGGGCCCGCCCGTGCTCGCGGGCGGGCCCGTCGTGCGTCCGGGTCGGCGGGTCAGCCGAGCGGACGGAGGCGCAGGCGCACCGGCACCCACTGCTGCGGTTCGACCACATGGAGCACGCGGATCTCGTGCTCACCCGCCACTCCCTGCACGCGCTGGTGCGTCATCACCTCGATGGAATCGCCGGGCGCCAGACCCCGCTCCCTCGGCAGCCCCTTGCACTCGGCCCAGTCAGGGGCTGTCGTCAGTTCGAGCGCACTTTCGAGGTCGAGCCGGCAGACGTTCTCGAGGAAGGTGGGCGTCTCTCCGCCGCGGTTCAGGACCACGGACCGGATCTCGATCTCCTCCCCGATCGCGGGTTCCGCCGGCGTGATCGTGACGCGCTGCACCAGCCCGCCGAAGAGCGCGACCTCGATCTCGCCGGTCACGGTCCGGAGGTCGGCGGTCTCCACCGGCGACCCGCACGCGATCGGTGCCCACAGGAGCACGGCGACGTACGCGAGATGCGCGGCGGGTCGCGTGCGGCGCGCACGGCCCGGGACCTCTGAGGCGTTCGAGATGGACAAGGGTCACTCCGGAGCGAGGGTGAGTGGCGATCGACGCCCAAGCTACCCGTGCACCCTCACGCCGATCACGGCATTGCGTCCGCGACGGGACGGACCGATCCTACGCCGGGACGACGCGAACGGCCACGCCCACCGCACCGGGGATCGATGACGCACGAGGACGTCGCAGCGGTGCTGCGCGGGTGGTACCAGACCGCCATCGACGCGGCCGACCCCGCGCGCGCGGTGCGCGATGGTGTGCGCGCCCATGAGGTCACGCTCGGACTCCATCGCGATCGCCCGCACTGGATCATCGCGCTCGGCAAGGCCGCACCGGCGATGGCCGCGGCGGCGGTCGCGCACTGCGAGGTCACCGGCCGCCGGATCGGCGGCGGACTCGTCGTCGGCGCCGGGGAGTCGCTGCCGCCCCACCCTGCGATCGCGGCGCTCGCCGGCGACCATCCGGTCCCCGGCGCGCGGTCCGCGCGCGCGGCCGAGGCACTCGGCACCCTCGTCTCACGCGTCGCGCGGGGCGACGTCGTGCTCGTCCTCGTCTCGGGCGGCACGTCGAGCCTGATCGGCGCTCCCGTCCCTGGGGTCCGCGCCGAGGACTTGGCGGCGCTGCATGCGCTGCTGCTCGGCGCCGGCGTGCCCATCTCGCGCATCAATGCCGTCCGCAAGCGCTTCTCGCGGTGGGGCGCGGGGCGGCTCGCCGAGGCGCTGCAGGGCGCGCACGTCCTCCCGATCCTGCTGGCCGACGTCCCGAACGAGGACCCGGCGATGATCGGTTCAGGACCCGTGAGTCCGGACCCGCTCGACGCGCGACTGGTGGAGCGGCTGCTGCGCGAGGCGGGGATCGCGATGCAGGTGCCGCTCTCGGTCGCCGCCGCGCTCGGTGCGACGCGCGCGGGCCTCCTCCCGGAGACCCCGAAGCCCGGGCAGCCCGCCTTCGCGCAGGTCGCCGAACCGTTCGTCGTCGGCAACGCGGTCGCGCTCGATGCGGTTGCCGCCGCGGCGACCGAGGCGGGATTCGGTCCGGTGCTGCTCTCGCGCACTCCGCTCCAGGGGGATGCCACCGCCGCCGGGCGCGTCATCGCGCACGCGATCGCGCGCGCGCCCACGGGTGCCGTCCTCGCTTGGGGAGGCGAGACCACCGTGCGACTCCCGCCTGACCACGGGTTGGGCGGACGCTGCCAGCAGTTGGCCCTCGCTGCGGCGGAGGTGCTGGTGGAACTCGACGTGCCAACGGCCTGGATCCTCGCGGCAGGGACGGATGGCCGCGACGGGCCAGCGCCCGCGGCGGGGGCGATCGTGAGCGCATCGAGCTGGCGCGCGAGCGCGGACGGAGGCGGCGCGCCCCGCCCCTCGCTCCGCCGCTGCGACGCCTTCGCCGCGCTCGACGCGGCCGGCGCGATCCTCCCGGCCCGTGCGACCGGGACGAACGTCATGGATATCGTAGTGGCGGTGCGCGCGTAGCGGGGTGAAATTCCCCCGCATGAGCACCAGAGCCCCGTTCACGGTCGCCATCATCCAGGATGGCGTCGAATCGACCGCGTCCGCGACCCTCGTCGCGACCGAACAGCGCATCCGCGACGCCGCCGCCAAGGGCGCGCAGGTGATCTGCCTGAAGGAGCTGTTCAACGCCCCCTACTTCTGCAAGCGGCTCGACGCCTCGCGCTTCGACCTCGCAGAGGAGGTGACCGGCGCGACCGTCACGCGGCTGCAGGCGGTCGCGAAGGAACTGGCGATCGTGCTCGTCGTGCCGATCTACGAGCGCCAGGGGCCGGGCGTCTATCGCAACAGCGCCTGCGTGATCGACGCCGACGGCGCGCTGCTCGGCGTCTATCGCAAGATGCACATCCCGCACGACCCGCTCTTCGAGGAGAAGTACTACTTCGCACCCGGCGAGTCGACGGCGCCGGTGCAGCCGAAGGGCGTGCGCGGTCCGGACGGCGAGGCGGGCGGCTTCATGGTCTGGAAGACGCGCTACGCCACCATCGGCGTGCTCATCTGCTGGGACCAGTGGTATCCGGAGGGGGCGCGCATCACCGCGCTCCTCGGGGCGGACATCCTGTTCTATCCGACGGCGATCGGGTGGCACCCGGCGGAGAAGGCGGAGTGGGGCGCTGCGCAGGTCGATGCATGGCGCACGGCGCAGCGCGCGCACGCGATCGCGAACGGCGTCTTCGTCGCGTCGCCCAACCGCGCCGGCTTCGAGCCGGAGGCGGGGACCGACGGCATCGAGTTCTTCGGGCACTCGATGATCGTCGACCCCTACGGCCGGTTCATGGCGCAGGCGGAGACGGGGGACGCGACGCTCATCGCCACCTGCGACCCCGCACTCATCGAGTACACGCGCCGCAATTGGCCCTTCCTGCGCGATCGCCGCGTGGATGCGTACGGCCCGATCCTCAATCGCTGGATCGGGTCGTGAGCGACGCGTCGGCGACGGTGCGCTGGCCCGCGGAGTGGGAGCGGCACGACGCGACCTGGATCAGCTGGCCGCATCACGAGCCCGACTGGCCGGGCAAGTTCGGCCCCATCCCGTGGGTCTACGCCGAGATCGCGCGCGCGCTCGCCGAGCATGAGCGGGTGCACATCCTCGTGCACGACGAGGCGACCGAGGAGCAGGCCTGGCACTGCCTCAAGATGCACGAGGTGCGCGAGTCGCGGATCCACCTGCACCAGTGCCCGAGCGACCGTGTCTGGCTGCGCGATTCCGGTCCGACCGGCGTGCACGTCGCCGACGGCAGCGTCCGCCTCGTGAACTGGGGCTTCAACGCCTGGGCGAAGTACGACAACTTCGCGCATGACGCGCGGATCGGCCGCTTCGTCGCCGACCACACGGGCCTCTCCTGCCACCAGCCCATGCGCCACGACGGGAAGGGGCGCGTGATCCTCGAGGGCGGCGGGATCGAGACCGACGGCCGCGGCACGATGCTCGTCACGGAGGAGTGGCTGCTGAGCGACCAGCAGGTCCGCAATCCCGGCTTGTCGCGCGCCGACTACGAGCGCACCTTCGCCGAGGAGCTGGGGTGCACCCACACCATCTGGCTCGGCGAAGGCTGCGTCGGGGATGACACCCATGGCCACGTGGACGACATCGCACGCTTCGTCGCGCCCGGGGTGGTGGTGCTCGCGCACGAGGAGGACCCGGCGGACGAGAACCATGCGCGGTCGCTCGACAACCTGCGGCGGCTCGAGGGCGCGACCGATGCGACGGGCGCCCCGATCCGGACCGTGACGTTGCCCTATCCGCGCCCGGTCGTGATGGATGGGACGCGCCTCCCGGCGAGCTACGCCAACTTCTACCTCGCGAACGGCGTGGTGATCGTCCCCACGTTCAACGACCCGAACGACCGGATCGCGCTCAACACGCTCGCCGAGTTGCTGCCCGACCGGCAGGTGGTCGGGATCCACGCCGTGGACCTCGTCTGGGGTCTCGGCACCCTGCACTGCCTCACCCAGCAGCAGCCCGCGCCGAAGGGCAAGCGCGGCAAGGGACACGCGTGACCGACCCGATGCCGACCGACCCGATGCTCGAGACGCTGCGCGCCCGGCTCGGCGCGCAGTACGCCATCGAGGGCCTGCTCGGTCGCGGCGGCATGGGCAGCGTCTTCCGCGCGCGCGACCTCACGCTCGACCGCCCGGTGGCGATCAAGGTCGTGACCGGCGACGTCGCGACCAACCCCGAGCTGCGCGCGCGCTTCCTGCAGGAGGCGCGGACCGTCGCCAAGCTGCGGCATCCCAACATCGTGGCCGTCTACAGCGCCGGCGATGCGGACGGGATGCTCTACTTCGCGATGGAGCTCGTGCCGGGCGAGTCGCTGCGCGACCTGCTCGACCGCGAGAAGCGGGTCGATGGCGCCCGCGCCGAGCGGATCCTGCACGAGCTCGCGCTCGCGCTCGACTACGCGCACGCCAACGGCATCGTGCACCGTGACGTGAAGCCGGAGAACATCCTGCTCGACCGCGAGACGGGGCGGGCGATGCTGACCGACTTCGGGGTGGCGCGCGCGCTCGAGGGTGATGGCCGGATGACGGGGACGGGGATGATCCTCGGCAGCCCGCGCTACATGAGCCCGGAGCAGGCGACGGGCGAGACGACGATCGACGGGCGCTCGGACCTCTACGCGCTCGCGCTCGTGGGCTACGAGATGTTCACCGGCAAGCCGGTGGTCGACGCGGGGAACGTCGCGGCGATGCTCGTGAAGCACCTGACGGAGACGCCGAAGCCCATCAGCGACGCGGTGCCGGCGATCCCCGAGGGGGTGGCGACGGCGATCGATCGCGCGCTGCTCAAGGACCGCGACCAGCGGTGGGCGAACGGCCGCGAGATGGCGGAAGTGATCGGGATGGCCTGGACGCCCATGGGCGGCTCGTCGGGGATCGGGACGCGCGCGGCCGCACCGCCGGCGGCGCGCGGCGGCTTCGCGATCCCCAGGGAACCGGCGGCCCGGCGACGCGCGCTCCTCGTGACCGCGGTCTCGCTCGCGTCGGTGGCGATCACCTTCGTCGCCGTCCTCTGGCCGCGCGGCGGAGCCCCGCGCGACGTCGATCCCCGCCGCTCGTATGCGGTGATGCCGTTCGAGATCCAGAGCGGGAACCGCGACGTGCAGTGGCTGCGCGACGGTTCGGTGAACATGCTCACCCTCGCGCTCTCGCAGTGGAGCGACCTCACCGTCGCCGACTACGAGCGCACGATGGTGCTGGTGCGCGAGGCGGGCCTCGAGGACAAGCGCGTCGACATCGACCGGGCGCTGGCGATCGCACGGAAGGCCGGCGCCTGGACCGTCGTCACGGGCACCATCGCGACGACCTCCGATTCGTTGCTCGTCGACGCGCGACTCTACGACGTCGGCTCCGGCAAGTCGCTGCAGACGGAGCATCGTGCCGTCGCGCTCACCGCGGACCCGCGCCCCCTGTTCGACGGCCTCGCGCGCTACCTGCTCGGCGTCGCCGGCGGCACCGCGACCGAGACGGTGGACCTGGCCGCCGCGACGACCAAGTCGATCACGGCGTACCGCGCCTATCTCGAGGGGACGCGCGCGCTCTTCTCGTGGCAGGTCCTCAAGGCGGACACGCTCTTCCAGCGCGCGATCGCCGCCGACTCGACCTTCGCCCTCGCCTGGCACAAGCGCTCGCTCGCGCTCGGCTGGGGCGATGCCGGCGGCCCCGGGTACCTCGAGTCGTCGGAGCGGGCGCTCGCCCTCGTCGACCGGCTCCCCGCCCGCGAGCAGGCGCTCGTGCGCGGGCACCACGCGCTGTCGATGGGGCTCCGCGCGCAGACCGCGAACACGGGCAACGGCGCGAAGGAACTCCGCGAGGCCCAGCAGATCTTCAGTGACCTCATCGCCCGCGACTCGAGCGTGGCCGAGGCATGGTACGGCCTCGCCGACGCGCGGTTCCACACGCAGTTCGACGCGGGCGACATGGAGGGGAGCCTCGACCGGATGACGGGGGCGTTGCGCGCCTTCGAGCGCACGCTCGCCCTCGACTCGACCTTCCATCTCGCCTATTCGCATCTCGTGAGCATGTACGCCGGGATGTCGACGGCGAACAGCGAGATCTTCTTCGACGGGACGCGCATCCAGCCGGGAGATTCGGCGTCGATCCGGCGCGCCGGCGGACCCGACCCGGTCGCGCGGATGCGGACCGAGGCCGGCCGCACCGGGCTGAGACTCTCGCGGCTCTGGGCGCGCGCGGACACGAACGCGATCGCGCCACGCATCGCCCTCGCGCAGGGCTTCATCGCCGCGGGGATGACCGACTCGGCGATCGCCGTGGTGGACCAGACGCTCGCCGAGCCCCAGTTCGCGGCGCCGCAGTACGCGCTCTGGGGCAACCAGTACCGCTTCGTCGCCGATGACCCGCGCGGCGCGCCGGGGCTCGTGGAGGGGACGCGCGCCCTCGACGTGGCGCGCTTCCGGCAGATCCCGTTCACCGATCGCTACGGCTACCTGGCGATGGCGATCAGTGCGGCGGGCGCGATCGGCAGCGGGGCCGAGGTGGACCGGGTGTCGGGACTCTGGGCGCGCATCGACACGGTGGCGCCGTTCATCGGGGGCCCGATGGCGCCCGCGATGCAGTGGTTCGCGACGAGCGTGCACATCGCGATGACCGGCGAGATGTCCGCGGCGCAGCGAGGGTGGCTGCTCGATGGCCTGCGTCCCATGTCCGACCTGCCGGCGAACTCACCGGTGCGGTTCGGCGCCATCCCCGTCGCCTACGTCGCCTATCTCGTGAGTCGCGACACCATCTTCTCGGGACTCGTGCGGCGCATCAACCCGCAGCCGGTCGTCACCTGGCCCGAACTTGACGCCCGCGAGGCCCTCGAGCGCGGCGACACGACCCGCGCGCGCGCCATCGCTGCGACGTTCTCGCCCGCTGCGCGGGTGGCCACGGCGCGCCTCGGCCTCGCGGGCCTCCGGACCGCACTGCGTGCCGAGGTGCTCGCCGACCTCGGCGACGCCGCCGGCGCGGTCGCGCAGTACGAGGCAATGCACCCGTCCCGCTTCGCGACGTCCCTCATCGACCCTGGCCACGCGGTCTACGTGCGCACCTTCGCCGCGCGCGCCCGGCTCTACGAGCAACTGGGCGAGCGCGAGAAGGCGATCGCCGCGTGGACCGAGTTCCTCCGCCGCTGGGAGAAAGGTGACGCCGAGACCGAGGCCGCGCGGCGCGAAGCACGCGCGGCGCTGCAGCGCCTGCGCGACCAACCCACCACCCGCCGCCCCTGATGCCGCGTCCCCCCGCGCTTCGCCACCTGCGCCCGCTCGCCCTGCTCCTCGCCCTCGCGGGCTGCGGCGACGCGCGCGGCCCCGTCCATATCGGCATGGCCGGTCCCTTCACGCAGGGGTTCGGTCGCGCGAACCGGCTTGGCGCGGAGCTCGCGCTGGCCGAGATCAACGCGGCGGGCGGCATCCGCGGCGATTCCCTCCGCATCGAGTTCAAGGACGACGGCGGCGAGGGCTCCAAGGCCGCCGTGGTGGCGCAGTCGTTCGTCGACGACCCGCGGATCGTCGCCGTCGTCGGCCATGTCACGTCGGGGGCGATGCTCGCGGCGGCGAAGGTCTACGACGGGCACCTGCCGGCGGTCGCGACCACCGCCTCGTCGGCCGATCTCACCGGGATCTCCCCGTGGGCGTTCCGCGTGATCTCGAGCGACTCGGCCAATGGCGTGGACCTCGCGCGCTTCGCCGAGCGCCTCGGCAAGTCGCGCGTGGCGATCCTCTACGAGAACGACTCGTACGGGCGCGGCCTGGCCGACGCCTTCCGCCGCAACTTCAGCGGCACGGTCATCGGCATCGACCCGATCGGCTACGAGGGAAAGCGGGCCGACATCTACCTCGAGTGGATCGCCGCGCGGAATCCGGACCTCGTCTTCATCGCCGGCACCGAGCTCACCGGCATGGCCTTCCTGCGCGAGGCCCGGCGTCGCGGGATGACCGCGGACTTCCTGGGCGGCGACGGCTGGACCGGAGTGGTCGCGGATACGGCCGCGTCCGAGGGCGCGTACGTGGGCGCCCCGTTCACGGCGCTCGATCCGCGCCCGGAGGCCCAGCGATTCACCCAGGCGTTCCGGGCGCGCTTCGGCCATGACCCGGACGGGAACGCGGCGCTCGCCTACGACGCGGTGAAGCTCCTCGCGGCCGCGGTCGAGGGGGTCGGCACGGACCGCGCGCGGGTGCGCGATTGGCTGGCCCAGCGAGGTACCGGCGGCGCCTTCGCCGGCGTGACCGGCCCCATCGCCTTCCTCGAATCGGGCGATCCCGTGGGCAAGTCGTTCACCATGACGCGGGTCGTCCGCGGCCAGCTCACGCTCGCCGAGCCCGGGAGCGCGCCGTGAACCTCTTCTCCCTGCGGACCATCCGGAGCCGGCTCATCTTCGGCTTCTCGCTCCTCGTCGGGCTGCTCGTGATCGCCGGCATCGTCGGCTACATCACCATCGGGGCGTTCAGCGACGAGATCGGCGGCGCGCTCGGGCAGGTCCAGCGCGAGACCGCCCTCACCGCCGACCTCCGCACGAACGTCGCACGCGAGCTCGGGGCGGCCGTGCGCTACCTCGACCGCGGCGTCGCCCTCGACCATGCGGAGTTCAGCGATGCCGGGTGGGCCGCGCACACCGCGCTCCGGAAGCTGAACGAGAGCCCGGGCCTCACGTCGACCGAGCTCGGCCTCATCGCCGGCATCGACGAGCAGCTCGCCACGCTCGAGGTCGGCCTCACGCAGGCCCAGTTGCGGCGCGACCTCGGCCGACTCGAGTCCGCCGTCGCGCGCACCGACTCCATCCGCGCGCTCGAGTCGGAGCTCACGCGCGACGTCGCGCGGCTGGGCGAGATGCGCGCCGCGCAGGTGGCGCGCGACACCCGCGCGCTCCAGGAGGAGGCCCTCCGGCGCAAGAACCTGCTCCTCGCCGTCGTGATCGGCGCGATGATCCTCGGCGTCATCACCTTCGCGAGCACGGTGCAGCGCATCTCCGGACCGCTCGCGCTGCTGCTCGCCCACGCGCGGGCGCTGAGCCATGGCCGGCTCGACATCCGCACCGAGGAGGAGCTGCCGGGCGAGTTCCAGGAACTCGCCGACGCGATGAACACCACCGCGGCGTCGCTCTCGCGCGTCGCGACGGTCTCGACCCACACGGCCGAGGAGGTCTCGACCTCGGCGCACCAGCTCACGTCGGCGGCGGAGCAGATCTCACTCGCCGCGTCGCAGACGGCGAGCGCCATGTCCGAGGTCACCGAGGGGGCGGAGAGCCAGGTCTCGTCGCTGCGCGATGCGGACGCCGCCCTGCAGCAGGTCCGCGAGCGCGCGCACGAGGTGCGGGCAGGCGCCGACGAGGTCGCCGACCTCTCGGCGGAGATCGAGCGGGTGGCGCGCGAGAAGCGGGCCGAGATCGCGCGCGCGCGCGACCTGCTGATCGAGATCCGCCAGTCGGTCGACCGCGCCGCCGGCGAGGTGCGCGAGCTCACGGCGACGGCGGAGAGCATCAACCGGTTCGTGGGGATCGTGAGCCGGATCGCCGAGCAGACGAACCTGCTGTCGCTCAATGCGGCGATCGAGGCCGCCCGGGCGGGGGCCGCGGGCCGCGGCTTCGCCGTCGTCGCCGACGAGGTGCGCAAGCTCGCCGACCAGGCGCAGCAGGCGGCCGATGACGTGGTGCAGCTCACCGCGATCGTCACGCGCCGCGTGGGCACCACGACGCTCGCGATGGAGACGGGCGCCAGCCGCGTCGCCGAGATCGAATCGGTCTCGGCCGGCCTCGACGAGGCCCTCGAGACGATCGGCGGGGCGGCGGAACAGACGCGCGCCGCGGCCGAGAGCCTCGGCGACCTCGCGACGGCGAACGTCTCGGCGGTGAACAACGCATCGAGCGGCATCTCCACGGCGGCCCGCACGGCGGAGAGCCACGCGGCCGCCGCCGAGGAGGTGAGCGCATCGACCGAGGAACAGAGCGCGGCGTGCGAAGAGATGTCGGGCGCCTCGGTCGCGCTGCTCCAGGGGTCCATGCGGCTCAAGGAGATCGTCGCCGGGCTGCGGACGGAGTAGCGATGCCGCTCGCGACACTGGCGCCGGTCGCCGCCGGCACGCCCGCCGTCCTCCTGCTGAGCGGCGGACTCGACTCCACGACGCTCCTCGCCCTCGCGACGCGCGCGGGGTACGCGGTGAACGCCCTCACCTTCCGCTACGGCCAGCGACACGGGATCGAGATCGATCGCGCGCGCGCGATCGCGAAGGAGTGGCGGGTGGCGCGGCACGTGGTGGCCGACATCGACCTGCGACTGTTCGGCGGATCGGCCCTCACCGCCGACGTGGAGGTCCCCAAGGACCGCGACGCCGCGGCGATGGCGGAGGGCATCCCGATCACCTACGTCCCGGCGCGCAACACGATCTTCCTCTCGTTCGCGCTCGCCTGGGCCGAGGTGCTCGGCGCGACGGACCTCCTGATCGGCGTGAACGCGCTCGACTACAGCGGCTATCCGGATTGCCGTCCCGAGTACATCGCCTCGTACGAGGCGATGGCGAACCTGGCCACCCGTGCCGGCGTGGAGGGGACGGCCCGCACGCGCATCCTCACGCCGCTCATCGCGCTGAGCAAGGCGGACATCATCCGGACGGGACTCGCGCTCGGGGTGGACTACGACCAGACGATCTCGTGCTACGACCCGAGCGTGGAGGGGACCGCCTGCGGGCACTGCGATGCTTGCGTGCTCCGCGCGAAGGGGTTCGATGAGATACGATGAAGGGTGAAGGGTGAAGGTGGGAGGCGACGGCATCTCGCCCCCGGCATCCCGCATCTCCCTCCGCATCCTGTCCGCGCTTCCATCCTTCCGCCTTCAGCCTTCTTCCCTCTGTATTCTGTAAAGGAGCTCTTCTATACGTTGCAGGGCGAAGGCCTCCAGGCCGGTCGCCCCGCCGTCTTCTGCCGGTTCGCCGGGTGCAACCTCTGGACCGGACGCGAGCAGGACCGCGCGACCGCGGTCTGCACCTTCTGCGACACGGACTTCGTCGGCATCGGCCCGGATGGCGGCCGGTTCGAGACCGCCGAGGCCCTCGCGGCGGCGGTGGCGTCGCGGTGGCCCGAAGTGCCCGAGGGGCGACGGTTGGTGGTGTGCACCGGAGGGGAGCCGCTCCTGCAGCTGGACGAGGCCGCGATCGACGCCCTCCACGCGCACGGATTCGAGGTCGCCGTCGAGACCAACGGCACCCAACCCCTCCCTCGCGGGCTCGACTGGGTGTGCGTGAGCCCCAAGGCCGCCGCCCCGGTGGTGGTCGCCGGCGGCGACGAGCTCAAGCTGGTCTTCCCCCAGGCCGCCGCGCGACCCGAGCGGTTCGAGGGACTGGCCTTCCGGCACTTCCTGCTCCAGCCCATGGACGGGCCCGATCGCGAGGCCAACACGCGGGCGGCCGTCGAGTACTGCCTCGCGCACCCGCGTTGGAGGCTGTCGGTGCAGACGCACAAGATCGTCGGCGTCCGGTAACCCCTCCCCCCGGCCGGCGGCACCCCCCCGGCCGGGGTTGAACCCACGTATTGACGTAAGCCCCGGCAGGGCGGAACTTTGACCCGGTCCGGCCGCCCGGTGATTCACGTCACGGGGGGTCGGGTGGGCCACGCCTCCCGTGGTCCCAAACACCCCAAGCACTCTGAGGTGGCTTTCTCATGCGAATTCGTTTCGTCAGCAAGGCGCTCGCGTTCCTCGGCCTCATGGCCGTGGCGGGTGCCGCCGACGCCCAATCGGGGACGATCACCGGCAAGGTGACCCAATCCGAGGGTGGCGCCCCGATCGCCGCCGCGCAGATCTCGGTGAACTCCGGCATGACGCGCGTGTCGGCGAGCCAGTCCGGTGAGGACGGCTCGTACCGCATCGCGAACGTGCCGGCCGGCACCTACACGGTGGTCGTGACCCGCATCGGGTTCGCGGCCAAGCGCACCGACGGCGTGCAGGTGAACGCCGGGGCCACCACGACGCTGAACGTCGGGCTCTCCGAGCTCGCCGCGCAGCTCAACCAGGTGGTGACCACCGCGACCCGCGGCGCCGAGCCCGAGAAGATCCTCGACTCGCCCAACTCGATCTCCGTCGTCTCGGCCGACCGCATCGCCGAGCGGCCGTCGGTGTCGATCACCGACCACATCAAGACGCAGCCCGGCCTCTCGATCTCGAACGGCGGCATCGTGCAGGCGAACATCGTCTCGCGCGGCTTCAACAACGCCTTCTCGACGTCGATGCTGATGCTGCAGGACTACCGGTTCGCCGGCGTCCCGTCGCTCCGCGTCAACGTGCCGTTCCTCTTCACCGGCACCGGCGACGACATCGACCGCATCGAGGTCCTGCAGGGTCCGGCCTCGGCGCTCTACGGTCCGAACTCCGGCGCCGGCGTGATGCACGTGATCACCAAGTCGCCGTTCAGCTCGCAGGGGACGTCGATCACCCTCGACGGCGGCGAGCGCTCGATGGCCCGCGTCGGCATGCGCCACGCCGGCACCTTCGGCGGCAACAAGTTCGGCTACAAGCTCTCGGGCGAGTACTTCACGGCCGATGACTGGCAGTACACCGACCCGAACGAGGTCGGTCTCGGCTTCGGCGCCACGGTCACCCCTGAGCAGCGCGCCCGCTACGCCGTCTGGGGCGTCACCCCGACCGGCGCCCTCGACCCGCGCGTCCCGACCTCGCGCCAGGGCGTCGCCAAGGCCCGCAACTTCGATCTCGAGAAGTACTCCGGCGAGGCGCGCCTCGACTGGCGCCCGAACGACGACACCGAGGCGATCACCACCCTCGGTTACTCCATGATCGGCTCGGCCCTCGAGATCACGACGACCTTCGGCGCCGCGCAGGTCCAGAACTGGAGCTACAGCAACCTCCAGCAGCGGTTCCGCCACAAGAAGTTCTTCGCGCAGGTCTTCTACAACGCGGCCAACGCCGGCAACGACGCGCCGCTCGATGACAACGGCACCTTCTACCTCCGCTCGGGCATCCCGGTCGTCGACCAGTCGAACGTGATGGTCGCGCAGCTCCAGCAGGGCTTCAACCTGAAGGAGACGAAGTTCACGGCCGGCTTCGACTACATCGCCACGACCCCCCAGACGAAGGGCACGATCATGGGGCGGAACGAGGACGATGACAACATCAACGAGATGGGCGCGTACCTGCAGATGACGCACCCGATCTCCGATCGCGTGGACTTCACCGGCGCCGTCCGCGGCGACATGAACTCGCGCATCGAGGGGACGCAGTTCTCGCCCCGCTTCGCCTTCATCTTCAAGCAGTCCCCGACGCAGAACTGGCGCCTGACGTACAACCGCGCCTTCAACTCGCCGGCCTCGTTCTCGTTCTTCCTCGACCAGTTCTCGGGCAACCGCGCCAACCTCGGCCCGGCGCTCGGCAACCTCGACGTCCAGATCCTCGGCAACCAGCCGAAGACGGGCTGGAACTACGATCGCAGCTGCGACGCCGCGGTCAACAACGGCCTCTGCATGCGGTCGCCGTTCACCGGCCCCGCGCCGGTCTCTGCCCAGGGTGCCAACATGGTCCCGGGCATCATGGCGACCTTCGCGCCGCAGCTCGCGGGTGGCCTCGCCGCCCTCGGTCTCCCGGCCCCGGCCATCGCCAACATCCAGGCCGCGCTCCTCGGCCTCGCCCCGACCAACGCCCAGGTCCGCGGTGTCCTCCGCAACCTCGGCGCGGCCGGCAACCCGATCGTGCCGTGGACCAACCCGGTCGATCTCTCGCCCCTCGGCGCCAACTTCTCGAACACCTGGGAACTCGGCTACAAGGGCGTCCTGAACAACAAGCTCCGCCTCGCCGTCGACTTCTGGTACCAGATCCGCCCGGCGGATCCGACGACGCAGGTCATCAACCTCGACGACGCGGTCTTCCTCGACCCGACGACGCTCGGGGCCTACCTCGGCGGCGCCATGGGGCCGACGCTGGTCGCCAACGGCGTGCCGGCGGGCGCGGTCAACACCGTCGTCACCGGCTGGGTCACGTCGCTCGCCGGCCTCCCCGCCGGCATGCTCAACTTCGACAGCCCGCTCTACGACCGGAACCAGCTCGTCTTCACGTACCAGAACGCCATCGGTCAGGTGGACGTCCGCGGCATCGACCTCGCCGCCGACTACCTCCTCACCGACGTGTTCTCGGTCTCGGCGACCTACTCGAACCTGAACCGCAACGTCTTCGAGAAGGCCGCGGGCGCGACGATCACCAACCCGCTCACGGCCAACGCGGCGAAGAACCGTGCGACCCTCACCTTCCGCTGGGATGACCAGGCGGCGGGCCGGTCGGCCGAGATCCGCACCCGCTACACGGATGCGTTCCCGGTGAACTCGGGCGTCTACAACAGCTACAACCAGAGCACCCCGATCCGGTACGACCAGGTCCCGGTGAACTGGTTCGTCGACGCCGGCTTCTCCACGAAGCTCCCGATCGCCCAGAACGTCCGGTGGTCGATCAACGCGCAGAACATCCTCGACAGCCGCGTCCCGTCGTTCATCGGCGTGCCGGATGTGGGGCGTTTCATCACCACGCGCATCTCGTACAACTTCTAAGCACCACGGCTGGGCAGGACCGGAGCGGGGCACCGCGGCAATCGTGCGCATGCTCCCGAGGACACGCTCGTCTCGTTCGCGCAGGCGGCCGCCCTCGGCGTCGATGCGCTGGAGATGGACCTGCATCTGTCCCGCGACGGCGTCCCGGTCGTGATCCATGACCCGTCGCTGGACCGCACCACCGACGCCGCCGGCGCGGTCGCCGACCGCACTGCCAGCGCCCTCGCCAAGGTCGATGCCGGCGCGCGCTTCTCGACGGACGGCGGTCGCACGACGCCATACCGCGGGCTCGGCATCGGCGTCCCGACCCTCGAGGAGGTGCTGGTCACGCACCCGAGGATGCCGATGATCCTCGAGATCAAGGCACGCGAAGCCGCCGCGCCCGTCCTCGCCCTGCTCGAGCGCCTCCAGGCGACCGGGCGGGTCCTCATCGGCTCGTTCATGGACGACGCCCTGCAGCCCTTCGTCCGCGCCGGGATCCCCGTCGCGGGTGCCACGGCCGCCCTCGCCCGACTCTACCTGCCAGCCCTCCTCGGGCTGCGGCACGCCCCCCTCGCCTTCCAAGCCATGTGCATCCCGCGCGTCTTCCGCGGCCTCCCGCTCCCCGTGGGCCGCTTCGCGCGGCTCATGCGGGCCGCCGGTGGCCCCACGCACGTCTGGACCGTGAACGACCGCGCCGAGGCGCGCGCGCTCTGGGCGGCCGGCGTCGCCGGCATCATCAGCGACGACCCCGGGGCGATGCTCGCCGAGCGCGGAGGGCCGGCATGACCGCTCCCGTGAAGGCGTCACCGGCCGGCGCGAAGCCGGAGAAGCGGAAGACCGACTACAAGGCCGCCTGGGCCGAGACGCGGAAGCTGATGTGGCAGCACCGCCGCTCGCTCGCGATCGGCCTGCTCCTCATGCTCGTCAACCGCTTCGCGGGGCTCGTCCTCCCGGGGAGCGTGAAGTGGATCATCGACGAGGTGCTGACCAAGAATCGTCTCGAGCTGCTGACGCCGATCGCCCTCGCGGCAGGCATCGCGACGGTCCTGCAGGCCGCGAGCTCGTTCGCGCTCTCGCAGGTGATCTCCGTCGCCGCGCAGCGCGCCATCACCGACCTGCGCCGCCAGGTGCAGGCCCGCATCCTCCGGCTCCCGGTGAGCTTCTTCGACGCCACGCAGAGCGGCGTGCTCATCAACCGCGTGATGAACGACGCCGAGGGGATCCGCAACCTGATCGGCACGGGGATCATCCAGCTGCTCGGCGGCATCCTCACCGCCTCGATCGCCCTCGGGTACCTGTTCTGGCTGAACTGGTTCCTCACGACGATGACGCTGGTGTTCCTCGCGATCTTCGGCGGGGTGATGGCGTACGCCTTCGCGAAGTTGCGGCCGATCTTCCGCGAGCGCTCCAAGATCCAGGCCGAGGTGTCGGGCCGCCTCGGGCAGGCGATGGGCGGCGCGCGCGTGGTGAAGGTCTACACGGCGGAGAAGCGAGAGGAGATCGTCTTCACCAAGGGGGCGCATGCGCTCTTCCGCAACATCGCGAGCACCATCACCGGCACGAGCGCGATCGCCGCGGTGAGCACGGTGATCATCGGGGCGGTCGGCGTGCTCATCGTCACCGTCGGCGGACGCGCCGTCGTCGCGGGCACGATGACGCTCGGCGACCTCGTCTCGTACATCTTCTTCGTGGGGCTCGTCTCGTTCCCGGTGGTGCAGATGGCGAGCATCGGGACGCAGATCACCGAGGCCTTCGCGGGGCTCGACCGCATCCGCGAGATCTTCGCGACGCCCACCGAGGACGAGGACGACGCGGCGCGGCAACCGCTCGCCCGGGTCGACGGCGATGTCGCGTTCGATCACGTCTGGTTCGAGTACCGCGAGGGGATCCCGGTGCTCAAGGATGTCACCTTCACCGCGAGGGCGGGGACGACGACCGCACTGGTCGGGTCGAGCGGATCGGGGAAGAGCACGCTCATCTCGCTCATCCTCGCGTTCAACCGCCCCATGCGGGGGCGCGTGATGATCGGGGCGCAGGACCTCGCGACCCTGCGGCTCCGCGACTACCGCTCCACGCTGGGCGTCGTGCTGCAGGACAACTTCCTCTTCGACGGCACCGTCGCCGACAACATCGCCTTCTCCAAGCCCGGTGCGACGCGGGCCGAGGTGATGGAGGCGGCGCGGATCGCCAACTGCGAGGAGTTCATCAACGGCTTCCCCGACGGCTACGAGACGATCGTCGGCGAGCGCGGCGTGAAGCTCTCGGGCGGGCAGCGCCAGCGCGTGGCGATCGCCCGCGCGATCCTCGCCGACCCGCAGGTGCTGATCCTCGACGAGGCGACCTCGAGCCTCGACTCCGAGAGCGAACGCGAGATCCGCGAGGCGCTCAAGGCGCTCCGCGCCGGCCGCACGACCTTCGTGATCGCGCACCGCCTCTCGACCATCCGCAGCGCCGACCAGATCCTGGTGCTCGAAGGGGGCGAGATCGTCGAGCGCGGGTCCCACCGCGAACTCATGGCGCTCGCCGGCCGCTACAAGGAACTGCACGACACGCAGCACGAGATCGAGAAGGACCTGTTCGTGAATCCCGGGGAGGACTTCACGGAAGCGTCGGGCGGCTGAGGGCGGACGGCGGGTGTCACAGCGTGACGCGGGGGCGGCCGAGCGCGGCATCCTGTCGTAGGATTCCGGTGTCCGGAATCGATGCACTGTCCACGTCCTGCCCTGTCATGATCGCCTCGCGCCGACTCCTTGCCGTCGTTCCGCTCCTCCTCGCGGCCTGCATCTCGCCGACGGAGCCGCGGACGATCGTGACGGTCACGCCGTCGCTCACGGCCTTCGCACTCGAGGCCGCGCGCAATCCTGCGCTCTCCGCCGACGTCGTCGCCAGCATCTCCGGCGACACCGTCCGGCTGGCCATCCCCGAGGTGGTCGCGCTCGATTCGCTGGTGCCGAGCTGGATCACCAACGAGGCCGTCACGCTCGTCACGCTCGGGGATTCCTTCCCGGTGAACGGCCTCAGTCGCGTGAGCCTCGCGCAGGACCGCCGCATCCGTCTCACCTCGTCCACGGGCACCGAGCGCGAGTACGTGCTCACGGTGACCGTCTTCACGGGCCTGCCGGTGGTCCGCGTCAACACCGACGGCGGCGCCGAGGTCGCGACCAAGACCACGTACGTCGGCGCGACGATCGACGTCTACGGCGGTCGCGACCACCCCGAGTGGTCGTTCAACATGCGCACCCAGATCCGCGGGCGCGGCAACTCCACCTGGCACAACCCCAAGAAGCCGTACCGCCTCAAGCTCGCGACCTCCCGCTCGGTCCTCGGCTTCCCCGCCGAACGCGACTGGGTCCTGCTCGCGAACTACTGGGACCTCTCGCTCGCGCGCAACGCGACCGCCTTCCGCATCTCGTCGCTGCTCGGCATGGCCTTCACACCGCGGTGCACGCCGGCCGAGTTCTACCTCAATGACGTGCATCAGGGGTCGTACCAGCTCTGCGACCACATGGAGGTCGGGGCCGCACGCATCCCGGCCGGCGCGGACGGTTGGTTCCTCGAGCTCAACGATATCCGGCGCGTCGACCCGGACGAGATCTGGTTCGCGACGCCGGAGATGACCGAGTACACGACGGTCGGACACGGCGACACGATCCCGTCGGTCTGGGTCTACAAGTCACCCGACGCCCCGTCGCCGGCGCAGCGCAGCGCGATCGAAGGGCAGCTCCTCGCGTTCGAGCAGGCGCTCTACGGTCCGCACTTCGCCGATCCCGACAGCGGCTACGCGGCGCACCTCGACGCGCAGTCCCTCGTGGACTGGTGGCTCGTGATGGAACTCTCGAAGAACAACGATGCGGCCTTCTCGTTCGGCGTCTACATGTACCGCACGGCGACGGGACGGATCACCTTCGGGCCGGTCTGGGACTTCGACCTCGCCTTCGGCAACTATCCGTACGACGGCGGGCCGACCGGCTTCAAGATCCTCGTCGCCGGCTACCTGCCGCGCCTCATGGAGGACCCCGCCTTCGTCGCGCTCGTGAAGCAGCGATGGCAGGTCCTCTACGCGCACCGCGCCGAGCTCGACGCGTTCATCGGGACGTACACCGCCTCGCTGCAGCGATCGCAGCAGCTGACGCACGCGCTCTGGGCGCCCTACAACCCGAGGCCGTTGCTCATCGCCGGACCGGACGAGCAGGCCTGGTTCACGCCGTCGGTGGACCTCCGCGCGGCCTTCACCGACGCCGACTACGGCACCGCGGTGCAGGAGATGCGCAGCTGGCTCTCGGCGCGCTTCGACTGGCTCCAGACGAACATCCTCGCCCTCTGACGGGACCCGTGCGCGACGCTTGACCGCCTCTCGCGCACACAACGAAGCCCCCGGACCGGGAGGTCCGGGGGCTTCGTCCGTCCAGGCGATCAGTTGCGCTTGCCGCTGACCTTGGAGCCGTCGCCCGGCATCGACCACTCACCCTCGGCGAGGTCGCCGTCGAAGTTGAGCGTCATGGTGCCGACGTCGCCGGTCGGGACGGGGAAGGTCGCGACCATCTTCTTGCCGGTGATCTCGACCTTCGAGAGCGGGATGGTGCCGAACTGCGCGGTGCCGATCGCCCCCGACCAGGTGCCGTCGGCGAGCTTCACGAGCTCGAGCGTGACTTCCATGCTCTGGCCCTGCGCGACGATGCCGACCGACCACTTGCCCGCGGGCGAGTAGGGGGCGGGCGCCGGGGTGGGCGCCACCGTGGTCGCGCTGATCGCCGGCGCCGGCTCGAGGCGCGGCGTCCCGGTGACGGAGGTCGAGGTCGAGCTGACGGTCTTGCAGGCGCTCGTGAGCAGCGCGACGGCGGCGAGGGTGGTGGCGAGACGCATTCGGAGGACTCCGGTTGGGTGGTGGGGCCTGGGCCCGCGGACGCAGATAGGTTAGCGGCGGACCGCCGGATTGGACAGGGCGCGAGCGGCGAGGGTTCGCGCCGCCCGGGGGCCCTCAGGCGGCCGGGACGGTCCGGTCGGCCGCCCAGCCTCGCAGCTGCTCGATGCGCTCGCGCATCGTCCCGCTGAGGGGCTTGGTGCCGCGCAACTCGCGCTCCAGCATCGCCGTGTCGAGCGTGCCCTTCGTCGCGAAGGCCACATGCAGGCCCGCCACGACGGCCTGCTCCAGTTCGGCGCCGCTGAACCCCTCGCTCGCCCCGGCGAGCGCCGCGAGGTCGAACCGCGACGGGTCCTGCCGCCTGCGCCGCAGGTGGATGCGCAGCACCTCGGCGCGGGCGGCGGCGTCGGGGAGGTCCACGAAGAACACCTCGTCGAACCGCCCCTTCCGGATGAACTCCGGCGGCAGGTTCGCGATGTCGTTCGAGGTCGCGGTCACGAAGACGTCGCCCTTCCGCTCCTGCAGCCACGAGAGGAAGGTGCCGAACACGCGCCGCGACACGCCGCCGTCCTCGTCGCCGCCCGAGCTCGCGAACGCCTTCTCGAGCTCGTCGATCCAGA
Organism: Gemmatimonadaceae bacterium; assembly: GCA_044229035.1. Lineage (GTDB taxonomy): Bacteria > Gemmatimonadota > Gemmatimonadetes > Gemmatimonadales > Gemmatimonadaceae > Pseudogemmatithrix. Next base: position 20,214 of record JBGATT010000076.1, read on the forward strand.
GCACGATCGGCGCGAGCCGCTCCGCGGTGCGCATCGCGCGCTTGAAGTTCTTCTCCGAGTCGCCGATGTACTTGTCGTAGAGGTTGGCGGGGTCGAGCTTGAGCAGCGGCAGTCCCCATTCGCTCGCGACCGCCTTGGCGGCGAGCGACTTGCCGCACCCCGGCACGCCGAGGAGGAGCACGCCGCGCGGGAAGCCGAGTCCGAAGTCGTGCGCGCGCTGCGGGTCGGCGACGACGGCGCGGCGCGCCCCGAGCCAGGCCTTGAGCCCGTTCAGTCCCGCGACCTCGCCGAGGCCGGAGCCCGCCGGGTGATACTCGAGCAGCCCCCCCTGCTCCACGACCTGCCGCTTCGCCGTCGCGGCGCGCGCGATATCCGTCGCGCGCAGCGCGTTGTCCTCGATGATGAGGCGCGTCACGACGCGCTCGGCCTCGTGCTGCGTGAGGCCGACGAGGTTGTTCACCAGGCGCGCGCGCTCCTCGGGCGTGAGCTCCACCTTGAGCGGCCCGCGCGCGCTGTGCTCGCGGATGAGGCGCTCGAGCAGCCCACGCATCTCCTGGAAGCCGGGGAGCGGCAGGTGCACGGTCGCGGCGACCGCGCTGAGCGTGTCGGGCACGCGCAGGTCGCTGCCGGAGATGACGATCGCCCCGCGCCGCGACGAGACATGCGCGACCGCGTCGAGCACGTGACTCGCGACGACCGGATCGTCCACCCACGCCCCGAGGCCGCGGAAGTGGTAGACACCTGCCCCCTCCTCGAGCACGCGTGCGAGCGCCTTCGCCGGCTCCTCCGAGCGCTCGATGAAGGGATCGCCGGACTGCACGCCGCGGCGCAGTCCGCGCGACCGCGTCCACGAGTAGTAGAAGAGCGACGAGCGCGCCGCGAGGGCCGCGAGCATCTCGTCCGCGCGATCCGGCTCGCCGGTGTCGAGGAGGATGAGCGCGTGCTTGCTCCGCACGAGCAGTTCGAGTTCGGCTTCCGTATCTTTCACGCGATGACCCCGCGAGGCGTGGACGCGAGCGAAGATACCGTGGCGCGAGCGCTCCCGCAGGGGGACGCCGGGCGGGCGTGGACGATGCTCGCCCTCCTCGCGGTGGCCGAGCTGCTGGGGATGAGCCCCTGGTTCACGGGGAGTGCCGCCGCCCCCGAGCTCGCGACGCGCTGGGCGCTCACCGACGCGCAGGTGGGCGGCCTCTCGACCGCCGTGCAGCTCGGGTTCGTGCTCGGCACCGCGATCGCCGCCGTGCTCAACCTCGCGGACCTGCTCCCGGCGCGACGATACTTCGCGTGGGCCGCGACGCTCGCCGCCGTCGCGAACGCGGCGCTCGTGTGGGCACCGGACTACGCGACCGCGCTCGTCGCGCGCGCCGCGACCGGGCTCTGCATGGCAGGCGTCTATCCGCCGGCGATGAAGATGGCGGCGACCTGGTTCCGCGCGCGTCGCGGCCTCGCGGTGGGGACGGTGGTCGGCGCGCTGACGGTGGGCAAGGCGGCACCCTACCTGTGGCGTGTGCTACCCGACGCGCCACTCGAGCTGATCGTCCTCTCGGCCTCCGCCGCCGCGGCGTTCGCCGCGCTCGCGATCGCGCTGCTCTGGCGGGACGGCCCCTTCGCCTTCCCCTCGCGCCCCTTCTCGTGGGGGCTCGTGGGAGACGTGGTGCGCACGCCGCGCTATCGGTGGGCGACCGGCGGCTACCTCGGGCACATGGCCGAGCTGTACGCCTACTGGACCTGGATCCCGGCGTTCATCGCGGCGAGCGCGGTCGCCGCCGCTGGAGACCCGGTCGCCGCGCGCGCGCCCTGGGTCGGCGCGCTGAGCTTCGGCACGATCGCGATCGGGGGCGTGGGTTGCGTCTGGGGCGGCCTCGTGAGCGACCGCATCGGACGCGAGCGGCTGGTGATCATCGCGATGGCGGCGAGCGGGCTGTGCGCGCTCGCCATCGGGCTCGCGTTCGGGCGCACGCCGTGGCTCCTCGCGCCGCTCGCGCTCGCGTGGGGCTTCTTCGTCATCGCCGACTCCGCGCAGTTCTCCGTGCTCGTGACCGAATCGGTCGCGCCGCATGCGGTGGGGACGGCACTCACGGTCCAGGTCTGTCTGGGGTTCCTGCTCACGACGCTGACCATCCAGATGATCCCGCCCCTGGTCGCCCTGGCCGGATGGCGCGCGGCCTTCGCGTTGCTCGCGGTGGGGCCGATACTGGGGATCATGTCGATCCGGCGCCTGCGTCCCGCATAGATTGGTGGCGTGTCCCCCCTGACCACCGCGCGTCCGGCGAACGGCCGGACCCTTGGCGCGATCGCGCTCGCGACCTTCCTGACGCTCGTCCCCATCACGTTGCTCGTGCCCGGGCTCACCGAGCTCGTGGTGGACGCGCACGGGGGCACGCGGTTCCAGGCGCATCTGTTCGTCTCGCTCAACCAGCTGACGGGGATCGTCGCGGTGCCGATCGCGATGCGCCTCCACCGCCGCTATCCCGACACGCGGCGCTGGGTGGTGGGACTGCTCGCGCTCGACGCGGTGAGCTTCGTGGGGATGGGCGCGGCCGATTCGCTCGCGATGCTCTTCGCGTGGCGCGCGGTGGACGGACTGGCGCACCTGCCGGCGGTGACGTTCCTGATGATCGCGGCGAACCGCGCGGGGGGTGCGCGACGAGGCGCCTCGCTCGGCGTCGTCGCGTCGGCACTCATGGTGGGTGTGGGCGTGGGCGCCCCGGTGGGCGGGATCCTGATCGACCGGGCACCGCACTCGGTGTATCCGGTCGGCGCCGCGTTGCTCGCCGTCGCCGCGCTCTCGGCGTTGCTCATGCCCGCGTCGGTCGCGGGGGAGACTGGGGCGCGGTCACGCTACGCGTGGGACCGCTCGACCGTCGCGAGCTGGATGCCGCTCGCCTACGGCTTCGCGGACCGATTCCTGATCGGCGTCTTCGTCTCGAGCTTCACGCTCTTCCTCACCGAGGTGCACCAGGTGAGTGCCGCGACGCGCGGGATGCTGATGTCGCTCTTCCTCCTGCCGTTCGCCGCGCTCTGCTGGCCGGCGGGGCGCCTCGCCGACCGGCTGGGGTGGTATGCGCCGATCGTCACGGCGAACATCCTCTTCGGCCTGGTCTACGCGAGCTACGGGGTGCTCCCGTTCTCGCTGCTCCCGGTGGCGATGGTGGCGTCCGGCGTGCTGAGCGCGCTGATGTTCTCGCCGAGCCTGGTGCTCGTGAGCGAGTTCGCGCGCCGCGGGGCCGGCGAAGGGCTCTTCGGCGTGTTCCAGGTGGCGGGGTCGTTCGGGTTCCTCTTCGGCCCGCTCGCCGGGGGTCTGCTCGTGGAGACGCTGCGTGCGCCGAGCGGGGAGCCGGCGTGGGCACTCATCTTCGGCGTCGTCGGGGCCGGACTGGTGGCGCTGGGGCTCGTGAGCTGGCGTGTGCTCGGACGGCTGGCCGCCGAGTGGCGCCGGCCCGGCTGAACCGCTTCACCACAGAGGGCACAGACAACGGCGGAGGACGGCGGTTGCAACTGCTGTGCCCCTTTGGTGGAGCAGTTGCAGTGCTCCGCCGTTCTCTGTGCCCTCCGTGCGCTCTGTGGTGAAGCCGTCCCGCCGGAGCGCGATCAGGGCGCGGCGCGACGCACCGGCTTCCCGCCGTCCTTCCACTCGATGCGCGGCCCGTCGGTGAGCACGCGCACGGCCTTGGCCGTCGCGTCGATCATCGCCGCGACGTGGGCGAGATCCATCCGGTCGACCTCGTCATTCACGCCGTGGTAGTCGGTGTGCCCGCCGAACGAGGAGAAGGTGTGCGCCGGGATCCCCTCGAGCGCGAACGCGTAGTTGTCCGACCGCTGGAAGAAGTTCTCCGACGGCCGCGGGTCCACGATCACCGGCAGGCCCGCCGCGGCGAGCCGCTCGCCCATCGTCGAGCGCTCGTAGCCCGTGAGCCAGCCCTTCCCCGCCCCGCCGGCGAGCGAATCGGGCCGGCCGATCATCTCCACCTGCAGCTGCGCGACGGCCTGCGCCATCGGCCGCACGGGATGCCGGATGTACCACTGCGTCCCCGCGCCGCCGGTCTCCTCGCCGGTGAACGCGATGACGACGATCGTGCGCTTGGGCGCAGGCCCCTCCTTGAGCTGGCGCGCCGCCTCGAGGATCGCCGCGACGCCGGAGGCGTCGTCATCCGCGCCGTTGAAGATCGAGTCGCCATCGACGGCGCGCGCGGCGTTCATCGGCAGGTGATCGAAGTGCGCACCGAGCAGCACCACTTCGTCGCGCAGCACGGGATCGCTGCCGACGATGATGCCGATCACGTTCTGCGAGGCGCCGCGCCGTTCGGCCGGCACGGTGTCGAGCGCCGCGAAGCTCTCGGCGGGCGCGAGCCGCATCGGGCCGCCGGGGCGGCGGCTCGGCATCAGCTTGAGCGGGATGCGCTGCAGGTAGCCGTCGTCGCCTCCGGGGACGAGTCCGAGGCGGCGCATCTCGTTCGCGATCACGCGCGCCGCCTTGTCGTTCCCGGGCGTTCCCATCGCGCGCCCCTGCAGCGAATCGTGCGAGAGCGCCCCGATCAACCGGCCGGCATCGGCCGCGGTGCTCGGGCGCTGCGCCTGCAACGAGGCCGGCGAGGCGAGGAGCGCGGCGGTCGCGAACGCGGCGCAGGGCAGGAGCAGGCGACGAACGGGCGAGGACATGGCGGGTGGTCGGTTCGAGTGGGCGAGCGGGTCTCATTGGAGTCTAGCCGCGCTCTTGACCCCCGCCAACGGCCCTCTACGTTCCTCCCCCATGTCCTCCCCCCAGGTGGCACGACGCGGCGGCGTGGTGAACGTGCCGGTCGTGACCGACAACGTGGCGCAGCGCGGCAACGTCCTCATGCGCTGGCTGATGATCGGCCTCATGCGCTTGAGCGGCTGGCGCTTCACGGGCGCCGGCTTCCCCGACGCGCGCAAGTTCGTGCTCATCGTCGCGCCGCACACGTCCAACTGGGACTTCATCGTCGGCATCCGTGCGATGTACGCGCTCGGGATCCGCGGCACCTTCCTCGGCAAGGACACGCTCTTCAAGTTCCCGCTCGGGATCGTCATGCGCTTCCTCGGCGGCTTCCCTGTCGACCGCTCCAAGAGCAGCGACGTGGTGACGCAGACGGCGGAGCTCGCGGAGCGCATGGACAAGGTGATCATCGTCCTGTCGCCCGAGGGGACGCGCAAGCGCACCGAGCGGTGGCGGAGCGGATTCTACTGGATCGCGGTGAAGGCGAAGATGCCGATCCTGCCGGTCGCCTTCGACTTCTCGAAGAAGGCGATCCACGTGTACCCGCCGTTCGAGCCCACCGGGGACCAGGAGCGGGACCTGGGCTACCTGCGCACGCTGTTCCGGGCGGGGATGGCGTACGATCCGGCGAAGTACGTGGAGTAGACGGAAGAAGGAAGACGGGAGAAGGCAGAAGTTCCCCGACCGGCCCCCGACCCGTATGTTCTCCCCATGACCAACCGCCGCGACTTCCTGCTCGCGCTGGGCGCCTCCGCCCTCGCGCCCTCCGTCGTCCGCGCCGCCGAGCGCGCCCACCTGCGCGCCACCGGCCGCGCCAATCCGGGACCGAGCGCGATGCACCTCCGCGGCGTGGGCATCCAGATGTACATGATGCGCGACGAGATGCGCGCCGACCTCGATGCCTCGCTCGCCCGCGTGGCGCGGCTCGGCTATGAGGAGGTCGAGTGGTGGGGAAGCTGGGGCCGCACGCCGGCGCAGCTCCGGACGCTGCTCGACGGCGTCGGCCTTCGCGCACCCACCTCGCACGTGGGCTCCGATGCCCTCGAGCCCGCGGCGCTCGACGCGACGCTCGACAGCGCCGCGACGATGGGCATCCACACCGTGATCGTCGCCGGCATGGGTCGCGGCTACGCGGACGACGCCGATGGCTGGAAGCGCGCGGCGCAGCTCCTCAGCGCCGCCGGCGCCAAGGCCGCGCCGCTCGGCATCCGCATCGGCTATCACAATCACGACCGCGAGTTCCGGAAGCACGGCGCGATGAGCGCGCTCGAGATCCTCATCAAGGAATCGGACCCCGCCACGGTCGACTTCCAGCTCGACTGCTACTGGGCGTTCAAGGGCGGCGCCGACCCGCTCGCGTTCCTCAAGGCGCACAAGGACCGCATCGCGCACCTCCACCTCAAGGACGCCGCCGCGGCCGCCCCGCACGCGCAGGTCGACCTCGGCAAGGGCGTGATCGACTGGAAGGGGCTCATCTCCACGGGGATCGCGCAGCGCGTCGTCACCGTGACCCTCGACATGGACGATCCCGCCGATGCCTGGGCGTCGGCGGGA
>JBGATT010000077.1:0-14754 GCA_044229035.1 Gemmatimonadaceae bacterium
GGACTCGCCGCCCGGTACGACATGTCGTTCGCCGCCGTGCAGAAGCACGTCGCTGTGCTCGAGGAGGCCGGACTCGTGACCAAGCACCCGCAGGGCCGCGAGAAGCTCGTCCGCGGCAACCCCGAGCGGCTCGCGCGCGCGCGCCAGCTCCTCCAATCGCTCGAACACCTCTGGGCCTCGCGCTTCCGCCAGCTCGATGCCCTCCTCGCCGAACCCCGTCCCCCGAAGGAGTAGCCCGATGCCGCTCACGTCGATCACGCCCGACCCCAAGACCCTCTCGCTGTTCATCGAAGCCGAGTATGCCGTGCCGGTGGAGCGGCTGTGGGAGGCGTACGTGGACCCGCGCCAGTTCGAGCGCTTCTGGGGACCCGAGGGCTGGCCCGCGACCTTCACGCGGCATGACGTCGCCGTCGGCGGGGAGTCGCACTACTACATGACCGGCCCCGATGGCTCGCGGCACCACGGCTGGTTCCGCTTCCTCGCGGTCGATCCCCTCAAGTCGTTCGAGGTCGAGGATGGCTTCTCCAACCCCGACGGCTCGCGCAACGATTCGCTCCCGACGGCACGGATGATCTTCCGCTTCGAGCCGTCCGCGAACGGCACGCGCTTCCACGGCGTCGCGAAGTACGCGAGCCTCGAGGCCATGGAAACGGTCCTCAAGATGGGGATGGAGCAGGGCATCCGGTCCGCGATGGGGCAGATCGAGGCGGTGCTCGCCGACCTGAAGAGCTACGCCGCCGAGGCGGGGACCAACGCGCAGCTGCTGAACGACACGCAGGTGCGCGTGAGCCGCGTGATCCGCGGCACGGTGGACCAGGTGTGGCGCGCGCATCACGACGCCGCCCTCATGCGGCGCTGGCTGCTCGGCCCCGACGGCTGGACGATGCCGGTGTGCGAGGTCGCGACCACGGTCGGCGAGACCTACCGCTACGAGTGGGAGATGGCGGACGGCTCGCAGCGCTTCGGCTTCACCGGCGAGCTGCTCGAGTCCGCGGCGCCCTATCGCGCGGTGACCTCGGAGCGGATGATCGGGATGGAAGGGCCGGGGACGCGCAACGAGCTCACCCTCACCGCGTTGCCGGGCGGGACGCTCCTCTCGCTGCTCATCACGTACCCGAGCAAGGAGCTGCGCGACATGATCCTCGGCACGGGGATGACCACCGGGATGGAGACGAGCTACGCGCGGCTCGAGCACGAGGTGCTGCAGGCCGCGTGAGCTCGGCGAGGTCATCAACTGCAAGCAGATCTCGCATTGGCGCGGTGAGGCCCATCTGGAGGTGACCGTTGAAGAGTCCGCTCGTTCCGATGATCCTTGGCCTCGCGTTCATCGCTGGGGCAGTCGCGATCGACATGCAACAGCGTGCCCTCCAGCGGGACGACGTCCGCGATATCGCGGTCCTCCGCGCCCAACTCGACTCCGTTCGTGCTGCGCACGCGCGGGCGATCACTCGTCCTGACTCTGTGCGCTTGGCGGGGGCCATCGCCGGCCGCACGTACAGTCTCGGGCGACGTGAGTTCCGTGTGCCGTCCCGTCAGGCAGCGATCGACGGCTGGTGGACGCTCACAGGCCCCGGGACCGCCTTGGGCGTCGTCGGAGCGCTGTTCCTCGTCGCCGCGGCGCTCGCCGGCCGACGCGCGCGTGCGGCATAGGGGCGGTGCGACACCATCCTTGACACGACCGGCCCGCGGCGGTGGTACTTCCCGAACGGTGCGGACCCCGCCACCTTCACGCGGGGGCGGTCTGACGCCGCCGAGATGACGCTGCAAGTGTGGCGGCGATCACGTGCACGCATCTCCTCTCCCCGTGTGTCGCTCCCTCTCCGACCGCGTGACGCATGGCCAGCATGATCGACGCCGCGACCGCCGCCGCCGCCGCCGCGCCCACCCGTGCGCGAGAGCCGCACTACCTGCGGACCGCCGTGGCCCTGAGCGCCACCGCATACCTCGGCTTCTGGTTCACCTACTTCGGCCCCAACCTCCGTGGCACTTATCCGGCGGCCGCACCCGCGGTGCATCTCCACGGCTGGAGCTTCTTCGCGTTCTATCTCCTCCTGCCGCTCCAGGCGGGACTGATCCACGCGCGGCGCGTCCGCTTGCATCGCACGCTCGGTTGGAGCAGCCTCGCGCTCGCGGCCGTCATGACGGCCACCGGCACGCTCGTGCTCGGCGTGCAGATGGCCACCGCGCTCGCCTCGCCTGAGCCGGGCTTCTGGTCGGCGTGGGGCCTGATGATCTTCGCCACGCTCGTACTCTTCCTCGGCTTCTACCTCGCCGCGGTCGTCCTCCACCGCGATAGCGCGAGCCACAAGCGCCTCATGCTGGTGGCCGGCGCGGCAGGGCTGGGGGCGGCGGGCTTCCGCATCGTGATGACGATGTTCGGTCCCGTCGATTGGGCGACGCCCGTCGGGATCCTCGCCACCAACCTCTTCATCGTCGGCGGCATCGCGTACGACGCATGGCGCGATCGGCGCGTACACCCGGCCTACGGGTACGGGTTGGCGATCTGCCTCGTCGTCGAGATCGGCGCATGGCTGGGCGTCTCGACGGGCGTCGGCCAGTCGCTCGGCCGCAGCCTTGCATGGGTGGGGAATTCCTTCGCCGGGTGGTACTAGGTACCGGAGACAGATGACTTTCATGCGATCGTTCTCATGCACGCTCCTCGCCGCGTGCTGCACCGCAGGCTCCCCGCTCGCGGCGCAGCGACCATCGCCCGGCAAGCTGCACGAACTTGTCGTGACAGAAATGGCCCGTGCTGGCCGGCTCGAGGCCGCCGCCGACACGTTCGTCTCGTGGACCGAGCGCGGCCCGGTGCTCTACCACCTCGTCACGCGCTGGGGCGACGGCATCAAGGTCGCGATGCAGCGCAACGACCAGTTGACGGGGACGGCCACCGTCCGCTTCGCCAGCGGAGGCGTCCGGGGGGCATCGGTGCAGTGGAGTGACAAGGGAAAGGTGCTGCGGGCGGTCTCCGTCGACGTGCGCGGCGACTCCGTGGTCGTGTCGGACACCGTAAGGCTCGCGTTCCCGCGCCCGGACGGCGCGTGGGCGGTCGCGGACTATGGCATGGATGATCTGCTCGTCGAGGCGGTGAGGACCCTCGAACCGGGACGCGAACACCTGGTGCGCGTGTACCGCCCGTTCGGTGCCAGATGGGATTCGCTCACGGTGAGGCTCGACCGTCGTGACGGGGGGCTCATCATCGACGCGGCCGCGGCCCCGGATGACACCAGCCGGTTCGTCGTGGCGGATGACGGCACCGTCGTCCAGGAGTTGCGCTCGAAGTACCCGGCGAATGAGCGCCGGCCGCTGGAGGAGACCAGGGCGTATGCGATCTACCTGCGAATGCGTCTCCCGGCGAAGCCGTAGCCAAGACCCCTCACCTGGGTACCACATGCGCACCGCACTCGCTGCTCTCTTCTGCCTCTGTCTTGTCGTTGACGCCGTCGCAGCGCAGTCGACCCCCGATGACGTCGCCGCCGCGTGCACGCGGGCGGAGGCGGCCGGCGACTGGGCCGGAGCGGCGCGCCTCATGCATCCCGCTGCCCTCGGCCGGGTGCGCGGGATCGCTGTCGCGATGACCTCGGATGGATGGACGACCGCGGACTCGTCGGGGCAGTTCGGATTCAAGTCCCGCGACGAGCTGGCGAGCGCGCCGGACACGCTCGTCTACGCGCGCGTCCTCGCTCGCTTCCTCGGCGCGTCCGCCGAGCTTCGCGCGGCCATGGCGACCGTGCGCTACACCCCGCTCGGTCACGTGCTCGGCCGGGCCGATACCGCCTACGCCGTCGCCCGCGTCTCTGGCACTCAGAACGGCTTCGCCCGCAGCGTGGTGGTCGTGCACTCGGTCGTGCGCGTCGGTGGCGAATGGCGCTGCCTCCTGCGCCCGCCGTTGAGCGAGTTGTTCCCCGAGCCCGTTCCGCCGCCCACCGGCTGAAACGGACCCGCGACTCTTGCGACCGGCGGTCACACGGCCGCACGTTAGCAGGACCAGCCTTGCCTCGAGGTGCGCATGGAACAGCGACGGGAGGCGGCCGCACGGCCGCGGCTCAGCAGGGTGATGAGGTTGCTGTCACTCGTGGCGATGCCACTGCTCACGCTCGCGCCGCGACTGCCCGCGCAATCCCCGGACCTGCCGCCCGTGGCGCGCCGGGGGCTCGACCTGCTCGTGCGCGACAGCACGGATGCGGCGGTGGAATATTGGACCACCGGATGGGACGGCCCGGAGAATGAAGGAAAGCGCGAGCAGCTCATCTCGGGCTTCCGCCAGATCCGGGACCTCGGAGGCCGGGTGAACGGCTACGACGCGCTGAAGATCGAGCGCGTGTCGCCGCACCTCATCCGCGTCTTCGTCCTGGTCCGATACGAACAACTCCCGGTGTTCTTCGAACTGATCGCCTACGACGGCGGAGGCGCCACGCCGGCGTGGCGCATGGCGACGGTCCGATTCAACACCGAGCCGACGAAGGTGCTGCCGGCCGAAGTCTGGGCGCGCCCGTAGTGGCGAGCATGACCGCGTCGTCGCGGAGCGGACTCCCGAGCGCGTTGCTCCTGCTCGCTCTCGCCGCCTGCGCGCCGGCTCCTGTCGACCGCTCCGCGGACGAGCGCGCCGTCCTCGGCGCCATCATCGACGGCGTCAGCCGCTTTCCCGGCGACAGTGCCGTGCCGATCGTCCTCGAAGGCCGCTTCGTGCGGCCCTCGGATCTCGGCAGCGACGGGGCCCCAGCCCCGGATTCGCTCGTCGGCTGGTTCGTGGACCGGCTCGTGGCGGACTCGCTCCCGCGCGCGCTCGCGCGGGAGCTCGCGCGCGTCGCCCAGTCGCGAGACTCGATCTCCCTCCCGCTGCCGACGCAGCGTCTCGTCGTCTTCGATACGGTCCTCACCTACGGGCCTCCGCCGCCGAAGATCGAGACCGCCCGTCAGTTGGAGCGTTTCAAGCTGGCATACAAGCCCTTCCCGACGCTCTTCGGCGTTTCGCACGTCGCCTTCTCCCGGAACGGCGACTCGGCCGCCGTCTACGTGCAGACGTTCTGCGACCTGCTCTGTGGTGGCGGCGAGATCACGGTCCTCCAGCGCACCGCGCAAGGCTGGAAGGTGACGCGCAGCGTGCGGCTCTGGATCGCCTGAGTGCGACCGCCGCTCACGAACCTCCTCATCGTCGTCGCGATGGCGTGCGCCTTCGGCGCGATGTACGCGGCGCTCGGCGAGCCCGCGCCGCCGGTCGTCGCGCTCTTCGTCTCGTATGGTTCGACGGTCGCCGTCGCGCATTGGTTCCGGCGATACCTCGCCTGGAGCCGGCGTCCGGTCCCCTTCGACTACGGATACTTCCTGCTCATCGGGTGGTGGCTGCTGATCCCGATCGAGGAGGTCCGGATGCACGGCCGTCGCGGCTGGCGGCTGGTCGCGTTGCTCTACGCGCTCGCGATCGCGCCGGCGCTCGTGGCCGCGGTGATCGAGGTGTTCGGGAGTCCCTAGCCGGTCCCCGCTGATATCGAACGAGAGATTCGAGGGTCCCGCTCGACCCTCGCCGATGGGATGCACAACCTTCGAGCCCCGCCGCCCGATGCGCCACTCTCCGCACGCATTGTCCCTCGCCGCCCTGCTGGCCTGCACCGCCTGCATCTCGCTGCCCGCCGCGCGTTCCGCCGAGACGCGCCCCGGCCCTTCGGTCGAACTCTCCAACTCCGTCGCCTTCGCTCCCGGTGGCACCTCCCGCTGCGTCCTCTCCAAGCCGCTCTTCGAGTGCAGCGAACTCCTCGTCGGCGGCAGCGTCGGCATGAGCTACGGCTGGATCTCCGACGGCCGTCCCGCCGGCCGCGCACTCGGCGCCGGACTCAGCGCCGCCGACGGACGCATCCTCCCGTACCTCGACTACTACCAGCAGCAGCGATCCGGCGAGTCCCCTCGCGGACTCGGCGCCCGCGTCGCCACCAGCATCGGGGGATGGACCGAGGTCCAGGCGTACGCGCGCGTCGATCACTGGCTCGCCTCCGGCCAGGTCATCACCTGGAATCCCGCGCTCATCGCGATGACCGGACGGAAGGATGAGTTCACCGCCGGCACCTTCGTCGGTCTCTCCAACTCCGTCGGACTGCTCACGCCGCGCCGGCGCAGTTCACTCGTGCCGTCGCTCTCGCTCGTCGTCGGGCGCGGCCATGGGGACCATCGCGTGGGACAGAACGCGAGACGCTTCGGTCCGGAATGGGCCGTGTTCGGCGGGGTCGGGATGACGTACACATTCCCCGCACGACGCCGCGCGCGATAGCGCCGCGGGCCGTACCTTCTTCGCATGATCGCCACCACGCCGCTGCGCCACCTCCGCGCGCGAGTCCTTCCCGCGCTCCTCCTCTCGCTCGCTGCCTGCACCACCGGCAACGGTCGCGCGCCCGCCCCCGATCTCATCCTGCACAATGCGCGGGTCTACACCCTCGCCTGGCGCGAGCCCGCGACCGACGGACGCCCATCCGCCGAGGCGCCGTACGACTCCATCAACGGCTGGCATCACGACGCCTCCGCCGTCGCGGTGCGCGAGGGACGCATCGTCTTCGTCGGCTCCGACTCCGCCGCGCTCGCCCGGAAGGGACCCGACACGCGGGTCATCGACCTCGGGGGCGGCGTCCTCCTCCCGGGCCTCGTCGATGCGCACACGCATGTCGCCGAGCTCGGACAGTCGCTCGATCGCGTGAACCTCACCGGCGTCGAGACCGAGGCCGAAGCGGTCGAACGCATCGTCGCGCGCGCCGCTGCGACGCCCAAGGGCGAGTGGATCCTCGGTTACGGCTGGGACGAGGGCGCATGGGCCAACCGCTATCCCGACAAGCGCCTCCTGAGTGCGCGGGTCCCCGACCATCCCGTCATCCTCCGCAGCCTGCACGGCTTCGCCTCGTGGGCGAACGAGCGCGCGCTCACCGCGGCGGGCATCACGCGCGAGACCGTGGCGCCGACGGGCGGCGAGATCCGCAAGGATGCGAATGGCGAACCCACGGGACTCCTGCTCAATCGCGGGGTCGAGCTGCTCGACGCGGCCATCCCGCTCCCCGCTCCCGCGCAGCGCGACGCGCAGGTGCTGCGCGCACTGCGCGTGATGGCCGCGGCCGGCTACACCGGCGTGCACGAGGCGGGCGTCGCACCGGACGTGATGGAGAGCTTCGAACGGCTCGCCGAGCGCGACTCGCTGCCGCTGCGCGTGTACGCGATGCTCAGCGCGCGCGACTCGGCGCTCATCCGCCAGTGGATCGTGCGCGGACCGTTCACCTCCGCCAACGGCATGCTCAGCGTGCGGTCGGTCAAGGCGTACTACGACGGCGCGCTCGGCTCCCGCGGCGCGCAACTGCTCGCCGACTACTCGGACCGTCCCGGACATCGCGGCGTGAGCGGCGGGGCCTATGGCTTCGACCGCGCGCTCGTCGCCGACGCGATGAGTGCCGGCTTCCAGGTGGGCATCCACGCGATCGGCGATGCGGGCAACCGCGCCACGCTCGACTTCATCGACTCGGTGATGACCGCAGCCCCCAAGGCGCGCGGCCTGCGCCATCGCGTGGAGCACGCGCAGGTGGTGTCACCGCCGGACATCGCGCGCTTCGCGGCGCTCGGGGTCGTCGCCTCCATGCAGCCGCCGCACGCGGTGGAGGACAAGGGATGGGCGGAGACGCGCGTCGGCGCGGAGCGCATCAAGGGTGCGTATGCCTGGCGCAGGCTGCGCGTGGCGGGCGCCGCGCTCGTCCTCTCGTCGGACCTGCCGGGCTCCGATTGGAGCCCGTTCTATGGATTGCACTCGGCGATCACGCGGCAGGACACGACCGGAGCGCCCGCGGGCGGCTGGTACCCGGCGCAGCGTCTCACGCAGGAGGAGGCGGTGCGCGGCTATACCGTGTGGAGCGCTGCGGCGGGATTCGACGAGGAGGATGCCGGTACGATCAGGGTGGGGAAGCGGGCCGACCTCACGGTGCTCGATGTCGATCCCTTCCGCGCCGACGGCCCGGCGCTGCTGCGCGGGGCCGTGCTGCTCACGCTCTCGCGCGGGCGCGTGACGTTCCAGCGGTGAGTGCCGCTCGCCGCTAGAACCGGATCCCGAGGCTCGGCATCACCACGCCGCGCTGCCCACCCGGCGCCGGCGACACGCGCGATGCGAACACGCCGATGCTGATCGCCCGCGCCCGCGCGAACGGCCGCAGCCGAAGGTCCGCGTAGGAGCCCACGCCGCTGCGCTCGTCCCCCTCGGACGAACGGGCGACCAACGCGCCGCCGCTGACGGCGAACCATCCCTCCTCGAAGCCGAGTCCGAGCTGCGCGTGCATGAGCGAGCCACTGAGCACCGTGCTCCTGATCGGGGGAGGACAGTTCGATTGCGGCAGGCATGGCAGGAGCGTCGGGACGGCATAGTACTCGACGATCGACGGCCCGCCGAGCGCGCCGGCGCCGAGCACCACGCGCGCGCGCGGCGTGATGCGACCCGTCCATGTCACGCGGACCGCCTTCGCGTCCCATGCCGATCCGCCGTACCCCGGCGGCACATCGACCTGGCGCAGCGCCGGGCCGACGGCGATCTCGAAGGCCTGCGCGCGGGCGCCGGCGAGCGGCAGCAGCGCGACGATGATGCAGGCGATCGTGTGTGACCAACGGTTCGTCACTCGGTGCTCCTCGGTGGTGGTCGGACACCCTGCTTACCCTGCGAGCCGCATCCGCATCACACGCGCCAGTGGCCGTCGCCCTGCACGGCCGGCATCATTCATCGGGACGATTCGCAGGCCGTGACGGCCGGAGGGGCACATGGGTTCGCGACTGCAGACGTACGAAGCGCCGGGCATCACCGTGACGTTCGATCCGGGCATCTGCATCCACGCCGGCGCCTGCGTGCGCGGGCTCCCCGCGGTGTTCGACGTGCGGCGCAAGCGGTGGATCCACGCCGAGGCGGCATCGCCGGACGAGGTGGCGGCGCAGGTCGCGCGGTGTCCGTCGGGCGCGCTGCAGGCGATCCGGGCGGCGGACGGGCCGTGAAGAAGGCCGTGAAGAAGGCCGTGAAGAAGTCCGCGAAGAAGGCTGTGAAGAAGTCCGCCCGCGGCGTCACGCCGGACGCCGTCGCGGAGATGGCGCTCGCGCTCCCTGGCGTGACACGGGGCACATACTACGGCTTCCCCGCCTACATGCACGGCAAGAAGCCCATCGCCCGCGTGCGGCCCGAGGACGGCGTGCTCGTGGTCCACATCGGCTCGTTCACCGACCGCGACCTGCTCATCGCCGCGCACCCGCGCGTCTTCTTCACCACCGCGCACTATCAGGACTACGCGATCGTGCTGGTCCACCTCGACCAGGCGAACGCGCGACAGCTCCGCGACCTCCTCGCCGACGCGCACACCCGGCTCGCCGCCAAGCCCGCGAAACGGGCGCGCCGCGCGAGCTGAGTGACCGACGAACGGCGTTCACCACAGAGGGCACAGAGGACACAGAGCAGAGCGGAGGACTACGACGGCATGTGGTGGGGGCGCGTGGAGGACGGATCTCTCCGCCAAGCCCCCGCCCAAGAAAGGCAGTTCTCCGCCGTTCTCTGCGCCCTCTGCGCCCTCTGTGGTGAGCAGTTCCGACCCCGCTCCGGTGGCACGTCCGCCGCGCGCGGGTAGATTCCCGCCGGGATGCCGGTGGCCGTGCCCTCGGTCTCACGGCGTAGCCCCTGCACGCCCTCCGGGGCGAGGCGATGAGCATGGCGCACTTCCCCTTCCTCTCGACCGCGCAGTGGCTCGTGGTCCTGCGCGTGGTGCTCGGCCTCTACATGACCGCCCACGGCGCCACGCGCGCGGCGGTCGGGACGGTGGACGACTTCGGCGGCTTCCTCGCGAGCCAGGGACTGCCGATGGGCGTCCTCGTCGCCTGGGGCATCACCATCAATGAGATCGTCGGCGGCCTCACGCTCGCGAGCGGACGCTTCGTGCGGCTCCTCGCCGCGGCCTTCGCGCTCGAGCACTGCATGGGCATCATCCTCGTGCATGCCCCACGCGGGTGGTTCACCGTCGGCCACCAGAGCGGCGGCGCGGAGTACAGCGTGCTGCTCCTCCTCTGCTTCCTCCTCACCGCCTCGACCGCGCGCCGTGATGCATCGGCCCGCGAATGAACCGCGATCACCACAGAGGGCAGTTCCCCAACGCACCCGCCGGCCGGGGCGTACCTTCCTGAGACCCACCTCGACTGGCCACGGCCGCTCGTTACCACGGACCCCCTCATGCTCCCGCAACGCTCCCGACTCACGGCCACATTGCTCCTCGCCGCGCTCGCCGCCGGTTGCGCGCCGCGCGCCTCCATGGCTCCGGCGGCATCGCCCGCCGCCGACGCGGCAGCCCCGGCCGCGCACGACATGTCCAGCATGGCCGGCGGCCACGCGGGCCACACGATGACCGGTCTCGATGCGCCGGTCACCATCCCGCCGGGCGCCATCTTCACCGAGGCTGACGTCCGCTTCATGCAGGGCATGATCGCGCACCACGCGCAGGCCATCTACATGTCGCGGCTGGCCGAGGCGCACCGCGCCAACCCGCGCCTCCAGCGCTTCGCCGTCAAGATCGACCAGTCGCAGACCACCGAGATCCATCAGATGCAGGGCTGGCTCCGCGCCAACGGGCAGTTCGTGCCGGACACCTCCTCGTATCACACCGTCATGATGCCGGGGATGCTCACCCCCGAGCAGATCGCCCAGCTCGACGGCGCGAACGGACCGGACTTCGATCGCGCCTTCCTCGTCCTCATGATCCAGCACCACGAGGGCGCCCTCATGATGGTGAAGGACCTCTTCGCGACGCCGCGCGCCGGCCAGGACGTGGACGTCTCGGTCTTCGCCAACGATGTCGTTGCAGTGCAGACCGCGGAGATCGGTCTGATGCGCCAGATGCTCAGCAGCATTCCGCAAGGCCGTCCGTAACCCGCGACCGGAGTCCCCCACACATGCACGCGATCCGCACGCTCCTCACCCTCACCGCGGCGGCCGGCATCATGGCCACCGCGGCGCCCGCCGGGGCGCAGACCTATCCCACCGGCACCGACCCGCGCGACGCGCTCGCCTCGGGGCGGCTCGACGCCGGCGTCGCCACGAAGGGCATGTCGCTCGTCTCCTTCACCACCAAGCCGGCGCAGTTCGACACCGCGCGCGGCCTGACCTTCGCCAACTCGGACCTCGCGTTCGGCGGCAACTACGTCTATCAGGGCAACTTCGCCGGCTTCACCATCTGGGACGTGCGCGATGCGGCGCATCCGAAGATCGTCTCGGTGATCAAGTGCACCACTTCGCAGGGTGATCCCTCGATCTACGGCACGCTGCTGTTCATCTCGGCCGAAGGCAACGGCAATCGCAAGGACTGCGGCAGCGGCGGCGTGCAGAAGCCCGAGGACCACATGGCGGGCGTGCGCATCTTCGACGTGTCGGACCCGGCGAATCCGCGCTTCGTGATGAACGTCGAGACCTGCAAGGGCTCGCACACGCACACCATCGTGCCGCATCCGAAGAAGAAGGACGTCATCTATCTCTACGTCTCCGGCAGCCAGGCGGCGCGCCCCAACACGGAGCTCGCGGGCTGCGTGAACGGCGATGACCCGGCCGACGAGTCCAACTCGCTCTTCCGTCTCGACGTGATCCGCGTGCCGCTCGATCATCCCGAGCGCTCCGCGGTGGTCACCGGCGCGCGCATCTTCACCGGCCTCGATGCGGCGCCGCGCGCCGCGGGTCGTCCGGCGCGTGGTCGCCCCGCTCCGGCCGCCGGTGGGGCAGCGCCGCCGCCGCCGGCCCCAACCGGCCCGCGCAACTGCCATGACGTCACCGTCTATCCCGAGCGCCACCTGCTCGCCGGTGCCTGCGGCAGCTACGGCCTGCTCGTGGACATCCGCAATCCCGAGAAGCCCGTCCGCCTCTCGGCGGTCGCCGACACCAACTTCTCGCTCTGGCACACCGCCGTCTTCAGCAACGACGGCCGGAAGGTCGTCTTCACCGACGAGTGGGGCGGCGGCACCTCGCCGATGTGCCAGAAGTCGAGCATGATGGAGATGGGCGGCAACACCACCGTCACCATCAGCGACGACAAGAAGTTCACGCAGCACGCCTACTTCAAGATCCCCTCGGCGCAGACGGCGCAGGAGAACTGCGTCTCGCACAACGGCGGCCTCATCCCCGTCCCCGGGCGCGACCTGATGGCGCAGGGCTGGTACCAGGGCGGCGTGAACGTGATCGACTTCACCGACGCCGACCATCCGTTCGAGGTCGGCTACTTCGATCGCGGCTCGATCGACCCGTCGCCTGAAGGGGCGGACGTGCCGGTCCGTCCCGCGCCGGCGGCGCCGCCCGCCGGCGGCCGCGCGCGCGGCACCATCGGCGGCTCGTGGGGCGCCTACTACTTCAACGGGTACATCTACTCGTCGGAGATCGACCGCGGCTTCGATGTGCTCGAACTGCAGCCCACCGACCAGCTCTCGGCCAACGAGATCGCCGCGGCGCGGCTCGTCCGCTTCGAGAACTACAACCCGCAGAGCCAGCCGCGCCTCGTCTGGCCCGCCGCCTTCCCCGTGGTGCGGTCGTACCTCGACCAGCTCGTGCGCAACCAGGGCCTCGCCGCGGCGCGTACGACGGCCATCGACCAGGCGCTCACGGCGGCCGAGGCGATGAGCGGTCGCGATCGTCGCCGCGCGCTCACGGCGCTGGCCTCGGAGGTGGACAAGGACGTCGCCGGTGCGAAGGACGCGGCGCGCGTGCGCACGATGGCGGCGGAGATCCGCCGGCTCGCGGCGGCGTCGCGGTGAGCATCGCTCGCGTGCAGTGAGGATGGGGAGCGGGAGCGAGGTCGCCGTTGACGCTCCCGCTCTCCGCGGTGATCGGCGCTAGGGCGCTCGCGCGAGGAACGTGAGCGCCCTGGCAACGAAGTCCGCATGATGCTGGAACACGCCGCCATGCCCGGCATCGGGATACAGGATCAGCTCGCTGTCGGGGATGCGGCGCGCCAGATCCCGTGAGTTCGCGCTCGGGACCATCCGGTCGTGCTCGCCGTTGGCGATGAGCGCGGGCTGGCTGATCCGCGAGAGGTCGGCCGGCGACCGCCGGCCCCAGCGGTGCAGCGCCTTGAGCTGGGCGCGGAACGCGCGCACCGAGATCGGCCGGTCGCGGTCCTCGGTGCGCTCCTGCAATCGGGCCAGGAACTCCCGGCCCGCCTCGATCCCCGCGGCGCTCCGTGTGAAGAAGAGGAACTGCTTCGCGTCCTGGCGCGTGACGAGACCCTTGAGCATGTCGAGGTAGGTGACGCGCGCGACGGTGCTGATGCCCTTGCCGCCGGCGGGTCCCGAACCCGCGATGATCAGGCGTCGCACGAGCCGTGGTTCCATCAGCGCGATCTCCTGCGCGATCATCCCACCCATCGAGAAGCCGAACAGGTCCACCTGCGCGAGGCCCAATGCCCGGATGAACGTCACGGCGTCGCGCGCCATCTCCTCGATCGACGTCGCGGGCGCACCGGTCGAGGCGCCCACGCCGCGGCCGTCGAACGCGATCACGCGGTGCGCCGCGGCGAAGCCGTCGACCACGCGGGGGTCCCAGTTATCGAGCACGGCGGCCAGGTGCGCGAGGAACACGACCGGGATGCCCTGGTGCATCGTGCCGAGCTCGCGGTACGCGAAGGTCACCCCGTCCGCCGCGATCGTTCGCGTCGGGACCTGCGCCCAGCCGGCTCCAGCGGTGGTGGCGGCACTCATCCGCCGCTCACGGCGCGCGCATCGACACGACCACCTTCCCCTTGGCGCGTCCTTCGTCGACATACGCCATCGCGGCCTTCGTCTCCGCGAAGGGGAACACCCGGTCGATCACCGGGCGGATGGCTCCGGCGTCGATCAACGACGTGATCCGACCAAGCTGTCCGCCGTCCGCCCGCATGAAGAGGAACGAGTAGGTCACGCCCCGGCGCCGGGCTCTCGTCCGGATCCCGTGACTCAGGATCCCCGTGATCGCGCCCAGCACGTACTTGAGCGGCCAGGGCAGCACCCGGCTCCGTGCGAAGGCCGTATCGGGCGGCCCGGAGATCGAGATCAGCCGTCCCCCAGGGCGAAGCGCGAGGAGCGACCGGTCGAGCACGGTCGAGTCGAGCGAGTTGAGCACCACGTCGTAGTCGCGCAGCACCTCGGCGAAGTCCTGCTGTCGATAGTCGATCACGACATCCGCGCCGAGGCGCTTCACCAACTCCACGTTGCCGGTGCTGGTGGTCGTCGCGACCGTCGCGCCCAGGTGCTTCGCCAGCTGGATCGCGATGGTGCCGACGCCGCCGGCCCCGGCGTGGATGAGGACCTTCTGCCCGCGCTGCACGTTCGCGCGCTCCACGAGTGCCTGCCACGCGGTCAAGCCCACCAGCGGGATCGACGCCGCTTCCTCCATCGTCAGCGACGCCGGCATGTGCGCCACCTCGTCCGCGCGGACCGCGATCCGCTCGGCGAACGTGCCGATGCGGTCGTCCCCAGGCCGCGCATAGACCGCATCTCCCATCTTGAACCGCCGCACGCGCGATCCCACCCCGACGACGACTCCCGCCACGTCGCACCCGAGCACGATCGGCAGCCGGTAGCGGAGGAACGCCTTGAAGTCGCCTGCGCGGATCTTCGCATCGACCGGATTCACCCCGGCCGCGTGGACCTGGATCAGCACGTCGTCCTCTCCCATCACCGGTTCGGGCGCGTCTCCGGCCCGCAGGCGCTCCGCGCCGCCGTAACTGTCGAGGATGAAGGCGTGCATGGGGTTCCCGGGCGAGA
>JBGATT010000235.1:0-3207 GCA_044229035.1 Gemmatimonadaceae bacterium
CGCGGCCCGCGCCTCCGGATCCATCGGCGGCTCGTCCGCGAGCGGCCGCACGAGCGCGCGCAACCAGAGCCCGGTGCCGCCGACCACCAGCGCCGGGCGCCCGTCGGCCGACACCTCGTCGAGCCACCCGGCCGCTTCACGCGCCCAGCGGGCCGCGGAGTAGCGCTCGGTAGGGTCGGCGGTGTCGATCCCGCGGTGCGGCACGCGCGTGAGCTCCGCGGGCGCGGGCTTGGAGGTGCCGATGTCGAACCCGCGGTAGACCTGCCGACTGTCCGCACTGATGATCCACGCGCCGAGCCGCTCGGCGAGGTCCATCGCGAGCGCCGACTTCCCGGCGCCGGTGGGGCCGGCGATGATCCAGAGCGGGGCCGCCGCGTCGTGCGCGGAGCTGGGCACGGCGCCGCCCTCAGCGCCGACCGAAGCGTCGGTCGAGCTCATCCCAGCCGAGCTGCAGGATCGTCGCGCGGCCATGGACGTCGTGCGCCGGGAGCGTGGTGCGCGCCAGCGCGACGTAGAGGGCGCGCATCTCCTCGGGCGCGAGAAGATCGCCGGCCTTGATCGCCGCCTTGCAGGCGATGGTGGCGGCGAGCCGTTCGTGCCGCGCGATCGCCCCGGCGTCCCGGTCGCCGGTCAGCGCCGCGAGCGACTCGCGCAGGCACCGCTCGGCATCGAATCGCTTGTGCGGTGCGGGGACCGCCTGGACGACGAGGCTCGATCCGCCGAACCCCTCCACCTCGTAGCCGATCCTGGTGAAGACGTCGCGGTTGGCCTCGAAGGCCTCCGCCTCGGCAGGCGCGAGGTGCATGGTGAGCGGGAAGAGCAGCCGTTGCGACGGGGCCTCCCCGCGCTCGAGCGCCTGCATGAAGCGCTCGTAGAGCACGCGTTCGTGCGCCGAGTGCTGATCGATGAGCACGAGCGCGTCGGGGCGCTCGAAGGTGATGTAGGTGCGGTGGAACTGCACCAGCGACGGCACGAGGATCTCATCATCCGCGGTAGCGTCGACTGCGCCCGCGCCCGCGACCGTGGACGCGGACGCGCGATCCGGAGCGCGCGAGTCGACACCGGCCGCATCCTCGCCTGAGGGCCGCTCCCAGAGCGGGGCGGGCGCGACGCTCCCGTGCTGCCGCAGCGCCTCCACGCCCAGCGGCGAACCCAGCGCCGGCTCGGTCGGCAGGAAGGTGCGAACGTAGCCGACCGCCGCGGCGGAGTCCTCGGTGCCCAAAGCGCGCCGCACGGCGCGCTCGACCGCGCGTTCGACGTGCCAGCGGTCGCGGAACCGCACCTCGGCCTTGGCCGGATGCACGTTCACGTCGACCTCACCGCCCGGCAGTTCAACCTCAAGGAGCACGCTCGGCCGCATCCCCGCCTGGATCGTCGTCCGGTACGCGGCCTCTGCCGCGCGCACGAGCCCGGGGTCGCGGACGGCGCGGCCGTTGACGATGAGGAAGGTGCGGCGCGCCGCCGTCCCGACATCGGTGGGGCGTTCGACCAGTCCGGAGACCCGGATGGGACCGGCGACGTCATCCACGGCGACGAGGCGCTCGGCGACCTCGTTGCCCCAGAGCGCGGCCACGCGGACGCGCAGCGACTCCGCGACCGGGAGGCGCATCTGCTCCTTGCCGTCGTGCGCGACGGTGAAGCGGACGTCCCGTCGCACGAGCGCGAGCGTGGTGAGCGTGTCGGCGATGGCCCGCCACTCGGAGCGCGCGCCCCGCAGGAATTTCTGCCGCGCGGGGGTGTTGTAGAAGAGCGACGCGACGCTCACCGAGGTACCGCGCCTGCGCGCGCCCGCACGCACGCCGACGAGGGTCCCACCCGCGACCTCGACCGTGACCCCGGCGCCGTCCTCGGTCGCGGTCTCGATCGTCAGCTGCGCGACCGAGCCGATCGCCGGGAGCGCTTCCCCGCGGAAGCCGAAGCTCAGGACCCCGACGAGATCCTCCGCATCCCGGATCTTGCTCGTGGCATGACGCTCGATCGCGCGTTCGGCGTTGGCGCGGTCCATGCCGTGCCCGTCATCGCTCACGCGGATGAGCGCCCGCCCGCCCTCGCGCACGTCGAGGTCGATCGCCGTCGCGCCGGCATCGAGCGCGTTCTCGACCAATTCCTTCACCACCGAAGCCGGTCGCTCGACGACCTCGCCGGCCGCGTTGCGGTCGGCGACGTCGCTCGCCAGGACGGCGATGGTCGGCGTGGTGGAGCCGGCGGTCATGCGCGCAATCTCCCGAGGCGGATGCGGTCGGTCAATCGCGTTGCAACGGATAGGTGCGCTCGACGGGATACCACCCTTCACGACCCGCCTCGAGGGCGATGCGCACCCAGACGCCGCGTCGCTCCAGCACGGTGACCACCTCGCCCACGAGCGGGACCGCACCCGGCTCCGCGCCGAGCGCGGGGAGCGCGCGCAGTGGTGTCGCAGTCGCGACGACGAGGAGATCGTCGGCACGGAGTCGTGCCTCGAGGACGGCGGCGACGGCGATCAGCGCGACCGACGGCGCCAGGAGGAGCCATCGTGCTCCTGCCGCGCCGCGACGAGCCCGGAGCGCGAGCGCGCCCCACGCGGCGCACCAGAGCATGAGCGCGAGCGCGGCGAGCGGGAGCGGCGGCACCGGGAGCACCCGGGCGGCGCCTCGATCCTGCGGCGCGCGCGCTCGTGCGAGACGCGGCCGGAGGTCGGTGGCCATCGGATCGAGCCGCAAGGCCCGCTGCCAGCCCAGCACAGCGCTCGCCGTGTCCCCCGCCTGCCAGGCTGCGGTACCGAGGTTCGCCCACGCGGCGGGGTCGCGGGGCGCCGCACGCGAGGCGCGCAGGAACGCATCGCGGGCGCGCGCGAAGTCCCGGCCGCGATATGCGATCTGTCCCTCGCTGAACGCGGCGAGCGCCTCGTTGGCCCCCTGCGCGATCAGACCCGAGCCCAGCAGGAGCGAGCCACCGAGCAACAGCAGGACTCCCTTGGCCCGCGCCTCCTTCGCGACCCGATCGAGCAGCGCCCGCACGCGCTCGCGAAGGTCCGCCGACCGCGCGCCGCGCGAGTACGAGGCCTGATCGAGCGCGTCCCGCAGGTACTCCGCGTCCTTCGCCGTCTCCGCGGTGACCCCTTCCCGCCGCAACGCCGCGCTCAGCGCGCCGGCGGCGGTCTCCCGGTCCAACCGGACGCCGGTGCGGTCGCGCAGTGCCGCCTCGAAGAGCGTGCGCAACGCCCCCTGC
>JBGATT010000078.1:0-14619 GCA_044229035.1 Gemmatimonadaceae bacterium
GGCCCACGAGCGTGTCGCTCGTGGGCCGCGTCGGCACTCATCGGGACGGCGGGATTCGAACCCGCGACCCCCTGAACCCCATTCAGGTGCGCTACCGGGCTGCGCTACGTCCCGTCCTTCCGCAGCAGGCTCCGCTGCGCCGGACAGAACGCGAAACCTAGTGCCCTCCCCCTCCCAAGTCCACCGTGCGGCATCCGCGTATCCCGAGGGCACCGGCACCCCCTCCGTCGCGTTCTCTTCCATAAGAGAGACGGGATGCGTGATCGCGCCACGCGCGCGCCGTCGAGAACCCGAGCCGGATCCACCCTGCCCGACACCGACCGCGCCACCGCCCCTCGCGTCCTCCTCACTGGCGCCACGGGGTACATCGGCGGACGACTCGCCCCGCGCCTCCTCGAGCACGGGTACCGCGTGCGCTGCTACACGCGCAGCGGGGCCAAGCTCCGCGCGCGGCCCTGGGCGGAGCATCCGGCCGTCGAGGTCTTCGAAGGCGACGCGACCGACGAGGCCGCGCTGCAGGAGGCGCTCACCGGGTGCGAGGCCGCCTACTTCCTCATCCACTCCATGGACGCGGCGGGGCATGAGTACCGCGAACGCGACCTGGCCATCGCCCAGCGGTTCGCGCGCGCGGCCGGGGCCGCGGGGGTCAAGCGCATCCTCTACCTCGGCGGGCTCGGCGACAGCGCGGACGACCTGAGCGGACACCTCGCGTCGCGCCGGGAAGTGGAGACCGCGCTCGGCGAGGGCGGGGTGTCGGTCACGGTCCTCCGCGCGGCGATGATCATCGGGTCCGGGTCGGCCTCGTTCGAGATCCTGCGGTACCTCGTCGAACGCCTGCCGATCATGCTCACGCCGCTCTGGGTGCGCACGGAGGCGCAACCGATCTCGGTGCGCGACGTGCTCTTCTATCTCGTCGCGGCGCTCGAGACGCCGGCGACGACCGGGCGCACGATCGACATCGGCGGGCCGGACGTCTGGAACTACGAGCAGATGATGCAGGAGGCGGCGCGCGCGCTGCGGCTGCCACGACGCGTCGTGATCCCGATCCCGGTGCTCACGCCCAAGCTGAGCGCGCTCTGGATCCACCTGGTCACGCCGATGCCGGCGAGCATCGCGCGGCCGCTGGCGGAAGGGCTGCGGAACCGGGTGGTGCTGCGCAACGACGACGCGCAACGCCTGATGCCGCACCGGTGCCGCACGATCCCCGAGGCGATGGCCGCGGCGGTCGCTCGGCGCGCAGCGGGAACGGTGGAGACCGCCTGGTCGGACGCGGGGGCGATCCCGGGCGACCCCGACTGGGCCGGCGGCACGATGTTCATCGACACGCGCGCGCTCGAGACGCCGGCGGATCCCTCGCGCGTCTGGCGCGCCATCTGCGCGATCGGCGGTGAGCGGGGGTACCACACGGCCGACTTCCTCTGGAAGCTACGTGGCGCGCTCGACCGACTCTTCGGCGGGCCGGGGCTCCGGCGCGGGCGACGCAATCCGACGGAGCTACGGCTCGGCGATGCGCTCGACTTCTGGCGCGTCACGGCGATCGAGCCGGGGAAGCGACTCGAGCTCACCGCGGAGATGCTGCTGCCGGGGATCGCGATGCTCACGCTCGAGGTGGAGCGCGGCCGTGGCGATGGGCGCGGCGCGCGGCTGCTGCTCACGGCGCGGTTCCAGCCGCGCGGACTCTTCGGGATCGCGTACTGGTGGGCGGTCTATCCGTTCCACGGGTACATCTTCCCGGCGATGCTCCGCGGGCTGGCGCGCGACGCGATGGACTAGCGCTTCACTTCGACGCGGCCGAGGTACTGGAGATCGTCCTCGTCGAGCCGCACGGTGTAGACGACGCCGGCTCCGACGCCGATGATCTTGGTCCGCGCCGGGACGCGCCAGCGGCCGACGAGCGCGCCGCTGGGGTCGATCACGTCCCACAGCTCGCGGTCCAGGCGGATGGGCGTCGAGCGCCGCACCCAGAGCATGCCGTCCGGCGCGGCGAGGACCGCCATCGGGGTGATCGCCGGGAAGGTCGCCGGCCAGGTCGCGGGCGGGGTCATGTTGATGTCGAGAGAGAAGCCGGGCGGCATGCTGCGCTGCGCCGCCTTCATCTGCTCGGCGAGGACGCGCTTGGCCTCGGCCATCTCGGCGTCCTTGTCGGCCTGCGTCACGGGGACGCGATCGTACGCGATGGGGCGACCGGTGGTGCGCGTGCCATTGGGGGCGATCATCTCCACGGTGTACGTGCTGCCGTGGACGATCGCGACGCGGCCGTCGGGGAAGGCGGCCCAGGAGTCGGCGGTCACGAGGCCCGGGAAGGCCATCTTGTACTTGATCACCTGCCCCTCGACCTGCATCTCGGGCTTGCCGCTGGTCGGAAAGCGGACCCGGCCGAGCGTCGTGCGGGCGGCACCGGTGGCGCGCGGATCGAAGCGGACGATCGCGACCGAATCGGGGATGGAGACACCGCCCGAGCCGGGATTCACTTCCATGGTGCCGGTGTACATGCGGCCGGCGTCGTCGACGTTGAACGGGGCCATGAGCACCGTCTTGGTGGCCGCGTCGAACATCTCGAGATGGAACGGCACGCCCGCCTTGAGGTCCGGGAGGAAGACCGTGAGGCGCTGCTGTGCGGCGTCGAGGGCCCAGATGGTGTCGCCGCGGACGCGGAAGACGGCGCCGGGCGTGCGGTACTCGCCGGGTCCGGCGCCCTGGCGGCCGAGCGCGTTGCGCTCGCCGGTGGAGAAGTTGACGACGGCGAGCTCGCCGTCCAAAGCAACGACGACGGCAACGCGACCGCGACCGATCTCGCGCACGCCGGCGATGAGCGAGAACGGATCCTCGAGCTCGCGCGTGGGACGCGGCAGATCGCGGACGGCGGGCGCGGCCTGGGCGGCGAGGTCGCGCGACGGCGTGACGAGTGCGACGAGGGAAAGGGCTGCCGCGGTGGAGAGGGCGGTCAGGGACCAACGCTGCCGGTGACGGCGCACGGGATGCTCGCTCGGTGTGGGGGTGTGCATCAATTACGTACCCCGGGGGCGGCGTGTTTCCCCGCCAGCGCCCCCTGGGCCGGCCGAGGCGGCCCGGGCGCTAGAATTGTCCGATGCTCAGGCGAATCCTCACCATCGGCGCCGCCCTCGGGCTCGCGGCCGCCCCCGGCCCGGCCCCCCTCCGCGCGCAGGCGTACGACGTGCGCATCCTCCGGGACACCTTCGGCGTGGCCCACGTGCGCGGGCGGACCGACCGCGACGCGGCGTACGGACTGGCGTGGGCGCACGCGGAGGACGATTTCGAGAACATCGAGCGGATCTTCCTCGCGACGCGCGGGGCGGCGGGGCGCGCCTACGGAAAGGCGGGCGCCCCGTCGGACTTCCTGCTCGCCTTCCTCGACGCGCGGCGCACGGCCGTGTCCCGCTACGAGGCGGACCTCGACGCCGCCACGAAGGCGATCCTCGTCGGCTACACGGACGGATTGAACGCGTACGCGGCAGCGCATCCGGACGACCTGCTGCCGATCACGCGGCGGCTCTTCCCGATCACGCCGCAGGACATCGTCACCGGATTCGTGCTCACCTCGCCGCTCTTCTACGGACTGGACGCGGTGCTGGGGGCGCTCATCGAGGATTCGCCCTTCCCCGCCCCGCCGCCGGAGGAGCGCGGCTCGAACGGCTTCGTGGTGGCGCCCGCGCGGAGCGGCGACGGGGTGACGCGGCTCTTCTCCAACTCGCACCAGCCGTGGACGGGACCGCTCGCGTGGTACGAGGCGTCGGTGCACAGCGAGGAAGGATGGGACTTCGCGGGGGCGCTCTTCGCCGGGTCGCCGGTGCCGCTCCTCGGGCACAACCGGACGCTCGGCTGGACGAACACGGTGAACATGCCGGACCTCGTGGACCTCTACCAGCTCACGGTGAAGGACTCGGCGGGTGCGCAGTGGTATCGCATGGACGGCGAGTGGAAGCCGCTCGTGCGTGAGGAGGTGAAGCTGCGCGTGCGCGTGGCGGGCGTGACGGTCCCGGTGAAGCGCGTGGTGTACCGGAGCGGGATCGGGCCGGTGCTCCGGACCAAGCGCGGCTACATCGCGGTGAAGTACGCGGGGATGGGCGACGCGCGGCAGGTGATGGAGTACTACCGGCTCACGAAGGCGCGCGACCTGACGGAGTGGCGCGCGGCGCTCGCCTTGCAGTCGGTGCCGGCGACGAACTTCGTGTACGCGGATGCGACGGGGCACATCGCCTACGTGTACAACGCCCTCTTCCCGCGGCGGCGCGGGGGCTTCGACTGGTCGGGGATCGTGCCCGGGGACACGAGTGCGACCGCGTGGGACGGCTACGTGCCCTTCGACTCCATCCCGCAGGTGATCGACCCGCCGAGCGGATTCCTGATGAATGCGAACAACACGCCGTTCCGGGCGACGGATGCGGCGAGCGACCTGCGGCGCGCGGACTTCCCCGCGTGGATGGGGATCGAACCGCAGATGACCAACCGGGCGGTGCGCGCGCTGGAGCTGCTGTCGGCGATGCCGCGGATCACGCGGGACTCGCTGCTGCGGGTGAAGTACGACGCGACCTATTCGATGGACTCGTGGATGGGGACGCGGCTGCGCGCGGCGCTGGCGATGGACACGGCCGGGGATGCGCGCGCGGCGCGGGCCGTGCGACTGCTCGCGGGATGGGACGGTGCGCTCGGGGACGATCGCCCCGCGTCGGCGCTGGGCACGATCCTCGCCCACGACTGGCTCTCGGCCAAGTACGGACACTACGCGGCGCCGCCGGCGGCGGTATCGGTGCGGCGCGGTGCGAAAGAGCTGGAGCGGACATTCGGCCGACTGGATGTGCCGCTGAGCGAGTACGTGCGGCTGCGACGCGGCGCGCTGGACCTCGCGCTCGGGAATGGCGGCGGGGACGTGCTGCGCGCGGTGTACTCCACGCGCCAGCGCGACGGGCGCCGGATGGCGACGACGGGCGACTCGTTCGTGATGCTGGTGGAGTGGGCGGCGGACGGATCGGTGCGGGCGGAGAGCATCCAACCGTTCGGGAACGCGCTCGGGCGTCCCCGGTCACGGCACTACGCGGACCAGGCGGCGCTGTTCGTGTCACGGCAGCGGAAGGTGGCCCCTTTCACGGAGGCGGAGCAGCGGGGGATGTTGGCGCGCGAGTATCGGGTGCCGTAGGAGTGCGACTGTCCAATTCCGTGTCAGTGGCGCGGTTCTGGTGCACCCGATGAAATTGGAGGCGTGACCACCCCGCCCTTCCGCGCCTCGCGCCCCGTCGCCCGCCAGCCGAACGCCCCGATCAAGCCGCTCATCGTGGGGGTCGGTGAGGCGCTGTGGGACCTCTTCCCGAACGGGACGGCGCAGTTCGGCGGCGCGCCGGCGAACGTGGCGATCCACGCGGCCGCGCTGGGGGCGGAGACGTGGATCGTGAGCGCGGTGGGGAACGACTCGCGCGGGAACATGGCATTCGAGAAGCTCGACGCGGCGAAGGTGCATCGCGAGACGGTCGCGCGGGTGAACGGCAAGGCGACGGGCGTCGTGCACGTCTCGATCGACTCGAAGGGACGGCCGAGCTACCTCATCGCGGACGATGCGGCCTGGGACCACATCCCGTGGTCGTCGACGATCGACGCCGTGGTGAAGCGCGCGGAAGCGATCTGCTTCGGGACGCTGGCGCAGCGGTCGCGGCTCTCGCGCGACTCGGTGCGGCATGCGGTGGGGGCGACGCCGCCGCGGTCGTGGCGGCTCCTCGACGTGAACCTGCGCGAGCGGTTCTACGACTCGGAAGTGATCAAGACGTCGCTGACGCTGGCGAACGCGGTGAAGCTCAACGCGGACGAGTTGCCGGTGGTGGCGCGCCTTTGCGCGCTGGGTGCGGGCTCGGAGCGGGACCTGCTTCGCGCACTCGTGGACAAGTTCGCGCTGCGGCTCGCGGTGCTCACGCGCGCGGAGCGGGGCTCGTTGATGCGCACGCCGAGCATCGAGGTGGAGACGCTGGCGCCGCCCACGACGGTGGTGGACAGTGTGGGCGCGGGGGATGCGTTCACGGCGGCGCTGCTGGTGGGCCTGCTCAACGGGCAGGCGCTCGAGGAGGTCGCGACGAAGGCCAACGCGGTGGCGGCGTACGTCTGCTCGCAGGTGGGGGCCACGCCCGCGCTGCCGCGGGCCTGACGCACCACTCGTCAGGGCCGCCAGACCACCGGCGGTGAGGCGTTCCCCACCTGGTCGATCGCGTTGACGACGATGCCATCGACATCCATCGCATTGAGCGCGATGCTCGGGACGTTCGCGCGCACCAGACGCTGTCCCCACTGGCCGTTCGCGCGCCAGCGCACGAGCCACCAGTACGCGTCGGGGACGCCGGACGGACGGATGGCGAGCGCCCCCGGCGTGCCGGTCACGGTGACGGTGGGTCCGGCGGGCGCGGAGGCGTCGAGCCAGGTGGTCGCGGGCGGGATGGCGGGCTCGGCGTAGAGCCCGGTGGCGAGGGCGGTGGCGAAACCGCCGCGATCGCTGCGCACGCTGCTCGCGTTGTACAGGATGGTGCCGGTCGCACCGCCGGTCTCGATCGCTTGCGCGCGCGCGAGCGTCACCTGGGCGGGGATCTCGCCGTTGGCGAACGCGGATCCGGTGCCGTCGGCCGTCCGGTACGACGCGAGGCCGGGCCAGAAGTGCCGGCGTAGCGCGTTCTGCTGACGCCACCAGCCGAGGAGCGCGGGGAAGCTCTGGCCGGTGGAGGCGATGGACCAGTAGAGTTGGGGCGCGAGGTAGTCCACCCAGCCGCTCTGCAGCCAATGGCGCGAGTCGGCGTAGATGGTCGCGTACGCGTCGAGGCCGGTGATGCCGGCGGGGTTGCCGGGGCGCCAGATACCGAACGGACTGACACCGAACCGCACGGCGGACTCGGCGTCGTGCACCTCGGCGTAGAGACGCTGCACGAATCGGTTGACGTTGTCGCGGCGCCAATCGGCGCGCGCGAGGAGACCGCCGGCGTTCACATACCGCGCATAGGTGGCGCTGTCGGCGAAGTCGAGGCCGGGGCAGGTGCCGCTGGGATACGGATAGAAGAAGTCGTCGATGTGGACCGCGTCGATCTCGTAGCGGAGGACGACATCGCGGATGACGGCGATCGCGCGATCATGCAC
Source organism: Gemmatimonadaceae bacterium (assembly GCA_044229035.1). GTDB lineage: Bacteria > Gemmatimonadota > Gemmatimonadetes > Gemmatimonadales > Gemmatimonadaceae > Pseudogemmatithrix. The sequence goes on from JBGATT010000078.1 coordinate 7,123, forward strand.
CTCGGGTTCGCCGGGATCGAACCAGAGCTGCGTGCAGTGGACGCGGGTGAGATCGGGACGCTGGCGGGCGAAGTGCGTCGCGGCGAGCGCCGCGGTGTCGCTGAGGTTGGCGGCCCGGAAGGGATTGAACCAGGCGTGGAGCTCCATCCCGCGGCGGTGCGCTTCGTTGATGGCGAACTGGAGCGGATCGTAGCCCGGATCGACACCCTGCGCGCCCATGAGCGCCTTGGCCCAGGGTTCGATGCCGGAGGGATAGAGCGCATCGCCGGCCGCGCGGACCTGCAGGATGACGGCGTTGATGCCGGTCTGCTGCGCGATGTCGAGGAGCTGCGTGAGCTGTTGCTGCTGCGCGGACGCCGAGAGCCCGGCGGTCTGGGGCCAGTCGATGTTGGCGACGGTGGCGATCCACATCCCGCGGAACTCGCGGGTGATGGGCGGGACGGTGAGCTCGGCCGGCGTGCGTGGTCCGGTCGGGCCGTCGGAGCAGGCGGCGACGAGGGCGAGGAGGAGCGCGGCGAGGGCGCGAGACGTGGTGCGGCGGGCGCGGGCAGGTTCGTGCATGATGGGGAGAAATGTGCAAGTTTCCGAGCATGCGCGCCGCCCTCTGCCTCCTCTCGTTCCCTGCCCTCTGCGCCGCCCAGTCGGCGCAGCCTGCGCTCGAATCCATCTGGTACGTCCGCAACGACTCGGCGGGGATCGCGAGCTTCGTCGCGCATGCGGCGCAGGTGACGATCGTCGCGCCGCAGGTGTACGCGATCGACAGCGCCGGGCGCATCCGCGGCGGCACCGATGCACGGATCGTCGCGGCGGCACGGGCCCACGGAGTCCAGTTGCATCCGCTCGTGATGAATCCCGGCTTCGACCTCGGGATCCTGCATCACATCGTCACCGACCGCGGGGCGCGCACCGCATCGGCGCGGAGCATGGCCGAGCTCTGCCGTCGCGAGCGGCTGGACGGGATCCAGCTCGACCTGGAGAACCTCTTCGTCGGCGACCGCGACGCCTTCACGGCCTTCACGCGCGAAGTGGCGGATTCGGTGCACGCGGCCGGATGCCAGCTCTCGGCGGCGGTGGTCCCGCGCACCGACGACGTCCGCGGCGAGCGTCCGTACCATCAATGGATGTACGACTACTGGCGCGGGGCCTACGACTACAAGGCGCTGGCCGAGACGCTGGACTTCCTCTCGTACATGACCTATGCGCAGCACACCGGCGGATCGACGCCGGGACCGGTCGCGGGGTATCCATGGATGAAGGCCTCGCTGGAGTACCTGCTCGCACAGGGGGTGCCGCCGGGGAAGATCTCGCTCGGGCTCGCCGGCTACTCCGACCACTGGTACGCGGGCTACACGCCGCGCACGGGCGATGCGCGTCCGGTGGGAGAGGACATCGCGTACCCGCGGCTGATGGAGATCATCCGCGCGGCCGGTGCCTCACCCCGGTGGGACGAGACGCAGCGCGCGTGGGTGGCGATGTGGGAGGCGCGCGGCGTGTTCGAGCACGCGTGGATCGAGGACGCGCGCGCCTTCGAGGCGAAGCTCCAGCTGGTGCGGCAGCACGGGCTGCGCGGGTACTCGGTGTGGCTGCTCGGGCTCGAGGATCCGCGGACCTGGGAGATCGTGGGGCCGGTGCACCGCGGGAACGCGCGCGGAGTCAGTCGCTGAGCGTGAACCCGTCGGCGTCGAGGTGCGCGGGAAAGCGCTGGCGGTACGCGTCGAGCGCCTCGTGCGAGAGCGTGGCCTCGAGGACGCGCATGGTGGCATCGCCCTCCACGAGGGTGGAGCCGAGGGCATCGATCACCGCGCTCCCGCCGTCGTAGGTGAAGCCGTTGCCGTCCTCGCCCACGCGATTCACGGCGACGACGGCGGCGAGATTCTCGATCGCGCGCGCGCGCAGCAGCGCGCGCCAGTGCTCATGGCGTGCCGCGGGCCAGTTGGCGACGTAGAGGAGCAGGTCGTACTCGAGCCCACCCGGGCGCGACGCGTCGGCGCGGTTGCGCGAGAAGACCGGGAAGCGCAGGTCGTAGCAGACGAGCGGGCAGATGCGCCACCCGCGCCACTCGACGACGAGTCGCGGACCGCCGGGGACGTACCGCTCGTGCTCGCGCGCCATGCGGAACAGGTGGCGCTTGTCGTAGTGCCGCACATCGCCGTCCGGGGTCGCGAAGACGAGCCGATTGTGCACCCCGGCATCGTCGCGGATCTGCAGGCTGCCCGTGACCGCGGCATCCAGCAGGAGTGCCTGCTCGCGCATCCAGGCCACCGACGCGCCGAGCATCGGCTCCGCCGTGGCGATCGCCTCGTTGGAGAAGCCGGTGGTGAAGGTCTCGGGCAGGACCACGAGATCGGTGCGGCCGCGATGCGGCGCGAGTTGCGCGGCGATCCGCTTGTGGTTCCCCTTGGCGTCGTGCCACAGGGTGTCGTGCTGCACGAGCGTGATGCGCAGGTCGCTCACAAGGCCTCCAACCGGGCGATCGCCGCGTCGAGGGTGGCCTCGTGCTTGGCGAAACAGAGCCGCACCAGGCGTTGCCCTTCGGGGGGCGATCCGTAGAAGGGTGACATGGGGATGGTCGCGACGCCGTGCGTGGTGCAGAGCCAGCGCGCGAACTCCAGATCCGGGAGATCGGAGACGGCGGCGTAGTCCACCACCTGGAAGTAGCCGCCGGGAACCGGGTACGGCCGGAGGCGCGTGCGCGAGAGCTGCGTCGCGAACCGGTCACGCCGCCCCTGGTAGAACGCGCCGAGCTCGCGATGATGCTCGGGATGCGACTTGAGCATCTCCGCGAAGGCCCACTGCGCGGCGGTGAAGCCGCTGAAGGTGTTGTACTGATGGACCTTCCGCAGCTCGCTGGTGAGCGCCGCGGGCGCGATGCAGTAGCCCATCCGCCAGCCGGTGCAGTGGTAGGTCTTCCCGAAGCTCGAGACGACGAAGGCGCGGGCGCGGAGCTCCTCGTGCCGGAGCACGCTCTCGTGCCACCGGCCGTCGTACATGATGTGCTCGTAGACCTCGTCGGAGAGGATGAGGATGTCCGTGTCCCGCACCAGCGCGGCGAGACGGGACACGTCGTCCGCCGTCCAGATCGCCCCGGTGGGGTTGTGCGGCGAGTTGATGACGATCATCCGCGTGCGCGTCGTGACGGCGGCGGCGAGCCGATCCCAGTCCACGGCGAAATCGCGAGGTCCGAGCGGCACGCGCACGCTGATCCCCCCGGCGAGGATGATGGCGGGCTCGTAGAGGTCGTAGCTGGGGTCGAGCGTGATGACCTCGTCCCCTGCCCTCACGGTCGCCTGTACGGCGTCGAAGATCGCCTCCGACGCACCGCTGGTGACCGTGATCTCGTGCTCGACGTGCGGCCGATACCCGTACGTCGCGGCGGTCTTGGCGGCGATGGCCTCGCGCAGCGGCAGGATGCCGTTGCTGGGCGCATACTGATTCTTCCCGTCGCGCATGGCGCTCGCGAGCGCGTCGACCAGGGGCTCCGGAACGGGGAAATCGGGGAACCCCTGTCCGAGGTTCACCGCGCCGACCTCGGTGGCGAGGGCGGACATCACGGTGAAGATGGTGGTGCCGACGCGCGGGAGCTTGGACCGGGCCGCGACGGCGGCGGAGGGGGTGGTGGTCACCCCATCAATCTGGTCAGGTGCGGCGAGAGGCGCATCCGGCTAGCTTCCGGGCGTCCCGGTCACCCCAATCCCAGAAAGGATCCCGATGCGTCACGCGTTCATGTACCACGGCGGTCTCGAGCGGAACCTTCCGTCGCTCGTCCCCGGCGCCACGACCTTCACCGGCACCGACGGCTACGTCCATGAGATCCCGGCCTGGCCGGAGAGCGCCTTCGTGCGCTTCGGCTACATGGAGAAGGCCGGCAAGAAGTTCTGCGTGGTGCGAGTCTGCGACGCGAAGGCCGATGTGGTGCTCAAGACGGAGCAGGTGATCGAGCCGGGGCGCCACATGGGGTTCGGCGTGCGCCTGAGCCCGGAGCCGACGATGGTCGAGGATGACTCGACGATCCTCGTGCTGCTCGAGGACATCATCAAGAAGAACGCCGACCAGGCGGACGCGCTGATGGGGATCCGCGACCGGCTGAAGAAGCTCATGGTGAAGTAGGGCGCGCCCCTCGCGCGCGGCGCCTCACTGCGTCCAGTTCTTCCGGTCGTCCGGGGGGACGAAGTTGGAGAGGAAGAGTTTCTCCTCCGCGGTGAGGCTGCCGATGCCCTCGGCATTGATCTTGTCGAGGATCCGGTTGACCTCGTCGCGCGAGAGCTGGTGGACGCCCTCGAGCTGCACGTTCTTCCAGTTCTGCTTGAGGGACTTCTCGGTGGACGGCGCCACGCTCCCGACCTTGGCCCGGAACCGCTTGGCCGGCGAGAACCGGTCCATCGCCCATATATAGATGTAGGCCCCGGCGAGTCCGCCGAGGTGCGCGAAGTGCGCCACGCGCCCGCCGCCGCCGATCCCCGAGCTCAGGTCGTAGAGCCCGTACAGCACGATCGCGAGCCAGGCCTCGATGGGGAAGACGCCCATCACGTAGATGCGGTCGCGCGGCCAGAACATCGCGTAGGCCATCAGCACGCCGTAGACCGCGGCCGAGGCGCCCACGACCGGGGCGCCGGGACTGAGCACGGCATGCGCGAGCGCGCCGACGACACCGGCGATCAGGTACATCTGCAGGAAGCGCGAGCCACCCATCCGTGACTCCACGCGGGAGCCGAAGATGTAGAGGCCGAGCATGTTGAACAGGATGTGCATCGGGTCGCCGTGCAGGAACATGTACGTGACGAAGGTCCACGGCCGCACCACTGCGAAGGGCGCGTAGAACCGGAACCAGTCGGTGAACGGCGGCAGGATCATCTGCAACCCGAAGCACGCGACGTTCGCGATCAGCAACCGCATCACCCACGGATTCAACTCGTACGCTCCTGAGAGTTCATGACAAGGTCAGCGCGCCGCCTCGGCGCGCAGGCGTTCGCACAGCGCAGCGACATCGGCGAGCTCGAACGGTTTCTCCAGCACGGGGGTCGCGAGCCCGGAGAGGAAGCGTGACGCCGCCTCGCTGGTGACATCCCCCGTGGTCATCACCAAGCGCGGCAGCAATGCGGGCTGCAACGCCTGCACCGCTTCATACACCGTCGGCCCGTCCACCTCCGGCATCCGCAGGTCGCAGAGCACCACGGTGTAGTGCCGCGCGGCCCCGGGCGCCGTGAGCAGGTCGATCGCCTCGCTGCCGTCGGCCGCCTCCTCCACGCGCCACCCCTGCCGGGTGAAGTATCGACGCAGGGCACGCCGGATCGGTTCCTCGTCGTCCACGATGAGCAGCACCGGGTCGCGCAGGGGCGTCGCCCCGCTCCGCCGCACGGCGGCGACGCCGAGCGGTGGCGTGGAGGCGATGGGCGGCTGACGACTCACCGGCAGCCGGATGGTGAAGCATGCGCCGCGGTCGCGGTTGGCCGCCTCGAGCGTGCCCCCGAACTCGCGCACGATGCCGAGCGAGACGGGGAGTCCGAGACCGGTGCCCTCGCCCGTGGGCTTGGTCGTGAAGAAGGGCTCGAAGATGCGCGGGAGGACGTCGTCGGGGATGCCGGGGCCGTCGTCCGTCACGGTGATGACGTAGGTCTCGCCGTCCCGCCAGGCCTCGAGCGCGACCCGCCCGTTCCTCGCGGCGGCGTGCGCGGCATTGGTGATGAGGTTGGTGACGACCTGCTCGAATCCGGTGCGGTCGAGTTCGAGCGAGACGTCGCCATCGCGCACGTCGACGGTGAGCTCGACCCCGCGCCCGATCGCCGGGCGGAGCGCGCGCGCGACGGCATCGAGGAGCGGTCCTGGTGACTGCGGCGCCAGCGGCCGATGGCTCCCCTTCCGGGCGAAGGTGAGGAGGTCGCGGACGATGACGCGCGAACGGAGCGCCTGCGCCCGGATCACCTCGAGCGCGCCGCGCCGATCGTCATCCTCCTCGGTCTGCAGCAGGTCCTCGGTGAAGTTGAGCATCGCCGCGAGCGGGTTGTTCAGCTCGTGCGCGACGCCACTCACGAGGTTGGCCAGCGTCTCGGCGCGCTCGGCCTCGGCGACGCGGGCACGGAGCGCGGCGGCCTCGCGCGCGGCGTGGATGCGGCGCGTCACGTCGGCCGCGACCCCCGCGATGCCGGTCACCCGCCCCTCGGCGTCGCGCATGGGCGAGAGATTCACGCGCAGGTGATGCGGCTCCGGGCGGCCCGGGAGCGTGACCTCCCATTCATAGGTCACGTCCTGCCCGTTCAACGCCTGCCGCAGCGCCGACATGTGTGGTTCGCCGCCGGTCTCGGGCGACACCTCCTCCGGCGTGCGGCCGAGCCAGGTGCGGGGCTCGAGCCCGGCGTTGCGGATCCAGCGACCGAAGAGCCCGGCCACCCGGAAATCCGGATCGACGACGAAGAAGGCCCGATCGAAGGCGGAGACGAGACTCCGGAACCGCTGGTCGCTCTCGCGGAGGGCCTGCACGCGGATGATCTCGTCCGAGACGTCACGCGCGAAGACGAGCATCGCGGTGCCGTCGCCGTGCGGGATGGCGGCGGTCCGGGCGGAGAGCCAGCGCAGCTGCCCGTCCTTCCGGCGATAGCGCACCGTGGCCGAGATCTGCTCGCCCTCGGCGGTCCGGTCACGCGCCGCGCGGAGCTGCACGAGGTCGGCCGGCGAGAAGACCGCGGTGAGCGGCACCGCGCGAAGCTCCTCGAGGGTGTACCCGGAGTGCCGGAGGGCCGCGGGGTTCGCCTGCAGGAAGCGCCCGTCGTGGTCGACCGTCACGATGATGTCCGGCGCCTCGCGGACGAGGGTCGCCGCGACCGCCGGGTCCTGCAGCGCGTCCCACATGCGTCCAATCTAGTCGGCCGGGCGGCCCCGGTGTTCGTTCGGGACCGAGCCGCGGCGCTCATGGGGGGACCTCCTCGTCCGATACTCATCGATGAGGAGTCCCCCGCACCGCGCCGCCATCCGTGATGACCGAACCCATCCCCGAACCGAAGACCGACCCCTCCAATCGGCGCCAGCACTACCGCGTGGAGTACCCGGTGCATGACCGTCCGGCATTCACGGCGGACAAGCTGCGCGGCGCGGTCACCGACTGCTCCGAGACCGGCGTGCGCGTGGAACTCGCGACCGGCCTCGCGGTCGACGCGACGGTGCAGATGGGCGATCGGATGGCGGGGGTCGTGCGGTTCGCGCGTGGCGAGACGGCGGAGGTCGAGGGGATCGTGGTCCGCTACGACGGGACCACGCTGGCGCTGCGTCTCGATGCGGCCAAGCTGCCGTTCGGGCGCATCATCCGCGAACAATGGTGGCTGCGCAAGCGCTATCCGTGGCGGGAACAGAAGTGACGGCGGCGCTCGCGGCCCCCGACCAGGCGCGGACCGCCGCGATGGATGCCCCGACCGGGCTGTTCCTGCTCGACGCCCTCGGCCGCGCGACCTACGTGAACCCGCGGCTCGCCGAGCTCCTCGGGGCACCCGCGGAGGATCTTCTCGACAC
>JBGATT010000079.1:0-14583 GCA_044229035.1 Gemmatimonadaceae bacterium
GCCGCGGCGCAGACCGACTTCTACAACACCGACCGCGGCCGTCCGCTGCGCACCGAGGACGCGCTCGTCATCGAGCGGCGCGCCTTCGAGCTGCAGGCGGCGCCGCTCACCTTCACGCGCGTCGCGCGCGGCGTGTCGCAGTGGGGGATCGCCCCCGAGCTCGCGTGGGGCTTCGCGCCGCGCACGCAGCTCGAGGTCGCGCTCCCCATCGCCGTGCAGGACGACGGGACGCGCCCGCGCGCGCTCACCGCGCTCGCCGGCGTCGAGGTCGAACTGCTCCACCAGCTCAACGCCGAGACGACGACGCTCCCCGCCATCGCGCTCGGCGCGGGGGTGCACCTGCCGGTCGGACCGCTCGCGCCGGTGCGCGAGCTGGTCGCGGTGCGCGCCCTCGCGACGCGCACGCTCGCCTGGGGGCGGGTGCACCTGAACGGCGCGTACACCGTCGGCGACGACCTTGCGCCGGGGGACCGCGGTGCGGACGACGCCTCGCGCTGGGCGGCAGGCATCGCCGTCGATCACACCTTCCCGCTGCGCTCGCTGCTCGTCGGCGCTGAGGTCCACGCGGTCGCGCCGCTCCTCGCCGATGTGGCGACGGAGTGGCGCGTAGGGGCCGGCGTCCGGCAGCAGCTCTCGCCGCGCGTCGCGCTCGACGCGGGGATCGGGCGCCGCATCTCCGAGGGAGCGGCCGGGTGGGCGCTCACCTTCGGCGCCGCGTATGCCTTCGCGCCGCCGGGGATGCCGGGCTTCGGCGGGAGGGTCCGCTGATGCCGCGCCTGCAGACGCCTCGCCGACTCCTCGTCGCGCTCGTGTTCGCGGCGGCGTTCACCGGTGCCGCGCGCGATGCGCGCGCCCAGTGGAGCACCGTCTACGAGCAGTTCTATCTCCCCGCCGACCACAACTTCGTGTTCCGGCGCTACTACCCCGGCGCCGACCGGCTCTTCAACGCCTTCGACTACGGGCACGCGATCCTCTACGAGAAGCTCTGGACGCGTCCGGCCGACGCGGCGCGGATCCTCGAAGGGGAGACCTACACCTTCCTCACCACCGAGCTGCTGAACCGCCCGCCGCGCCTCCCGCTGGTGGAGGACGCGATCGAGCCCCGCTACGCACGACTCGCGCCCGAGGCGAAGGCGATGTTCGAGTGGGCGCACGTGCTGCACCGGCAGGCGTACGACATCCTCGCCGACGAGCGGCTCGACGCGGCGGCGAAGGACCGCGCGATGGCGCGCGTGCTCGCGTACTACCGCTCGCGTCCCGACCTCGCGTTCAGCGTCGTGCCGAAGAACATGTCGCTGATGCAGGAGCAGCCCTACTCGCTCGCGTTCCGGCAGGGCTTCCCCAAGTTCAACGGCCTCATCTGGGCCTACCACTGGCTGCAGGTGGGGCTCTACGAGCCGCTGATGGTGGGCCGCACGGTGGAGGAGCGGCAGGCCGGCGTCGCCGCGACGGTCGCCCGCTTCCGGCAGATGCTCCCCGGCGCCCCCGAGGGCTATCCGGTGCTCATGCCGATGACCGGTGCCATCGCGCCCACCTTCGCGGCGCGGTACCCGGAGATCGCGATCATCTTCGACAACCTCCACTCGATGCACGACGTGATCTCGGACATCCTCGCGAACGCCTCGGTGCCGCGCGGGAAGAAGCGCGAGCTCATCCTCGTGGCGGCGCGCGCATATCGCGACGACACCACCGAGGTCATGACGGTGGCGGGGTGGAAGCGGATGACCGAGCTGATGGGCGTGGACAACCAGGGCGGTCCGTCGGTGGGGTTCCTCCCCGCGCTCCCCAAGCCGACCATGCCGCGAGGGGCGGTGATGCGGCACGACAAGGATGGGAATCCGATCGGGGGGCACGACCACCACTGATGGATGAATCGGGAGGCGGGCGGTCCCCCGGCCGCCCGCCCCCGCGGAGGGGTAGGGGAAACCCCTAGGAAATCTGGGAATGCTCCTTATAGTTGCGCCTTTTCCCGGACCCTAGCCTTCTGCCCATGAGCGACGACCTCATTCGCGTGATTCTCGCCGACGACCATGCCGTCGTCCGCGCCGGGCTGAAGGCCGTGCTCGGCTCGGCGAAGGACATGCTCGTGGTCGGCGAGGCTTCCAACGGCCCCGAGGCGGTGGCCCTGGCAGAACGCCTGACGCCTGATGTGGTGATCATGGACCTCTCGATCGGCGAAGTCGACGGTGGCCAGGCCACCAAGATGCTGATCGAGAAGGGCATCCCCTCCCGCGTGCTCATCCTGACGATGCATCCGGAGGAGGACTACCTCGTCCCGATGCTCGAAGCCGGCGCCTCGGGGTTCCTCCCCAAGACGGCGGCCGATCGCGACCTGATCGACGCGGTCCGGACGGTGGCGCGCGGCGACGTGTTCGTGCGCGCCGAGGCGGCGCGGATCCTCGCCAAGGGCTACCAGCGCAAGGATCCGATGCACGAGGACCGGGCGCGGTACGAGCGCCTGACCGAGCGCGAGCGCGACGTGCTCCGCCTCACCGCGCAAGGCTACTCGGCGCCGGAGATCGGCGAGCGACTCTTCATCTCGCCCAAGACGGTGGACACGTACAAGCAGCGGATCCAGGACAAGCTGGGGTTGTCGCATCGGCATGAGTATGTGCAGTTCGCCCTCAGGCTGGGGTTGTTGCACGCATAGATCCGATGAAGGTGGAAGGATGAAAGTGGAAAGTGCGGCGATGCGGAGGCTCCCCCGGGCCGAGCGTCGCCGCGCTATTTTGCGTCCATGCTGACCACCACCTCCAAACTCCGGCTCACGGTCGGTGCCGGTGTCCTCGCGCTGATCCTCGTCGGCGTCGTGGCGCTCGATGCGACGCAGCGGGCGGCGGTGGCGGTGGGGGACACGAGCGAGCTGCGGGTGGTGCAAGGGCTGCTCGCGGTCATGCTCCTCGTGGGGCTGGTGCTCGCCTGGTTCGCGTATGCGTCGCTGCATGACGATCTCACGCAGCGGACCGAGGCGGAGGCGGCGTTGCGGTCGTCGGAGGCGAAGTTCGCGGGGATCCTCGAGATCGCCGCCGACGCGATCATCTCGATCGACGAGCTGCAGCGCATCCTGCACTTCAACCGCGGGGCGGAACTCGCGTTCGGCTATGCCGCGAGCGAGGTGCTCGGGAAGCCGCTCTCGCAGCTCCTGCCCGACCGCTTCCGGCACGGGCACGACACTCATGTCCGCTCGTTCGGGCAGGCGCAGGAGACGTCGCGCCAGATGGGCGAGCGGCGCGAGATCTACGGGTTGCGGCGCGACGGCACGGAGTTCGCGGCCGAGGCGTCGATCTCCAAGCTGACGCGCGTGGGCGGGAACCGGATCTTCACGGTGCTGCTGCGGGACGTCTCGGAGCGGAAGAAGCGCGAGGAAGGGCAGCGGCAGCTCGCGACGGCGGTGGCGAAGCTCGGCGAGACGCTCGAGGTGGACGTCACCGAGCGGTCGATCGTGCAGCTCGCGCTCCCCTGGCTCGGCTGCGGCGCGATCCTCGATGTGCTCACCGGGACGCAGCAGCTGCGCCGCGTGGTGCCGGTGACGGGGGACGCGGCGCTCGATGCGGCGCTCGCGGCGGTGGCCGCGCATCCGATCGACTTCGATTCCCCCTCGCGCGTGGTGGACGTGATGCGCCGCGGACGCACGGACGTGGCGGAGGCGACGGACGAGTGGCTCGAGGCGCACACGGGTGACCTCGCCGAGTTCGACCGGATGCGCGCGCTCGGGATGGGCCCGGTGATCCTGCTGCCGCTGGTCGCGCGCGAGCACGTGCTCGGCGTGCTCAAGGTGTTTCGGCGGCAGGGGCGGCCGATGTTCTCCGAGACGGAACGCCAGATCGCCGAGGAGCTGGCGGTGCGGGCGGCGTTCGCGCTCGACAACGCGCGGCTGTACGCGACGGCGCGGCAGGCGACGCACGAGCGCGACCACGCGCTCGGCGTGGTGTCGCACGACCTGCGGAACCCGATCTCGGCGATCGGCATGAGCGCGCGCGCGCTGCTCGCGTCGCTGCCGCCGGACGACGCGGCCAAGCGGGAGCTGGTGGGGAACATCATGGCGAGCCAGGACCTCACGCAGCGGATGATCCGCGACCTGCTCGACGTGGCGAGCATCCAGATGGGGCGGCTCTCGGTGGAGCGGCGGACCGAGGCGCCGCTGCCGATCCTCGAGCGCGCGATGGCGCTCTTCCAGCGCGAGGCGGAGGACAAGTCGATCGCGTTCACGCTCGAGGCGGAGGCGGGACTCCCGCAGGTGAGCGGCGACCCGGAGCGCTTGCTGCAGGTGCTGGCGAATCTCGTCGCGAACGCGCTGCGCTTCACCGAGCGTGGCGGGCGGATCACGGTGCGCGCGCGGCGCGCGGGCGACGAGGTGGAGGTGAGCGTGACCGACACCGGCGCGGGGATCCCGGCGGCGAACATGCCGAGGATCTTCGAGCGCTACTGGACGGTGCGGGGGAACGCGCCGAAGGGCGGGACGGGACTCGGGCTCGCGATCGCGCGGAGCATCGTCGAGGCGCACGGCGGGCGCATCTGGGCGGAGTCGGTGCTCGGCGAGGGGAGCACGTTCCGGTTCACCGTGAAGGTCGCGAACTGAGCACTTCGCGATAGGCGGCGTCGAGCCGGTCGAGCTCGACCTCCCAGGACCGCGCCTCGGCGTGCGCGCGTGCGCCGGTGCGCAGCCGGGCGAGGAGCAGCGGTTCGGTGATGAGCCGCTGCATGGCGCGCGCGCAGGCGCTTGCGTCGCGCGCGGGGAACGCGAGGCCGTTCACCTCATCGCGCAGATTGTCGGCGACGCCGCCGGCGGGCGTGGCGATCACCGGCGTGCCGGAGGCCATCGCCTCGAGGATCACGAGCCCCAGCGTCTCGGTGGTGGAGGAGAAGAGGAAGGCGTCGGCGCTGGCGTAGAGCGCGGGCAGCACCTTGGCGCGGTCGAGCGTGCCGAGGAAGGTCACGCCGCGCGTGGCCTTGGCCTTGAGGGCGGGGAGGCTGGGACCGGTCCCCGCGATGACGAGGCGCACGCGTCCCGGCGGGAGCGCGGCCTCGACCTCGGCGAAGGCGTCGAGCAGCACATCGACGTGCTTCTCCGGCGCGAGCCGCCCGACATGCACGAAGGTGAAGGCCTCCCCCACGTGGAAGCCCTCGCGCGCGGCGAGTGAGCGCTTGCGGGGATGGAACTGCTCGACGTCCACGCCGCGTCCCCAGACCTCGACGCGGTCGATGCCGATGGTGGCGAGATCGCGCTTGGAGGGCTCGGAGGGCGTGAAGGTGCGCGCGGCCGAGTCATGGAAGGCGGCGATGGCGCGCGTGACGGGGCCGCGGAGCCAGGGCATCCCGTAGGATGCCGTGTACTTGGCGAAATCGGTGTGGTACGAGGTGCAGAAGGGCACGCCGAGCCGTCGCGCGGCGCGGCGACCGAGCCGCCCCACGACGAACTCGGTGGCGCTGTGCACGATGTCGGGGCGGAATCGGTCGGCGACCTCGCGCACCCGCCCCCAGAGTGGAGCGGCGAGGCGGATCTCGTGGTAGACGGGCGCCGGGACCGACGGCAGGTCGGTGCGGCGTGCGCCGCCGTCATCGACGATGAGGCCGTTGCCATCCTCGGGGTAGCGGGGCGCCACCACTTCGCACTCCCATCCGCGCGCGAGGAGGCCGCGCACGGAGATGGCGGTGACGACGCTCACGCCATTGACCTGCGGCGGATAGGTGTCGCTGCAGAAGAGGATGCGCATCGGAGGAAACTCGGGGTGCCATGTCACCACTCGGTGACGGCGCGGTCACGAGCCGACACGTGAAACGGGGAAAGTGGGCGTTCGGGCGTTACGCATGCGCGACCATGCCTTCCGCGCGCCGATACGCGGGTGCCCGAGCTTCATGTCCGATGCGACCCTCATCCGTCCCCGCCGTGGAGGCCTGCATGCGTCCGACCCCGATCCGCCGTGTCGTCCTATTGGTGCTCGACGGACTTCGTCCTGACGCGATCCCGCGCTTCGGACTGCATCACACCGCCGCCTTGGCGCGCAACGGCGCGAGCACGATGCTCGGCCGCACCGTGACGCCGAGTGTCACGGCCTGCGCGATGGCGTCGTTGCTCACCGGCGCGACGCCGCAACGGCACGGACTGCAGGACATGCGCTTCCGGATCCCGCGGCCGTCGGGGCCGCTGCATCCGCTGCCGCGGCTGCTCGCGCAGCATGCGTTCCCGAGCTCGGCCTTCCTCGCGCGCGTGCCGATGCTGCTGAGCGGCGTGGCGCAGCGGATCGCGACGCATGTGGGGGTGTCGCAGGCGCGGTTCTCGGGGAGCACCGCGAACGACATCCTAACCGCCGCGACGGCGACGATCGAGACGCAGAAGCGCGGCCTGATCCTCCTGCACTGGCCCGACGGCGACCGCGCGGGGCATGCGCACGGCTGGATGTCGGAGGGGTACGCCGAGGCGGCGCGCGCGATGGACGTCGAGGTGGGGCGGCTGGTGCGGATGCTCGATCTCACCGACCCGTCCACGCTCCTCATCGCGCTCGCCGACCATGGCGGTGGCGGCGCGGTGATCGATCATCACGACAGCACGCACCCGCTCGACCAGACCATCCCGATCATCCTCGCGGGCGGCGCGGTGCGCCGCGGCGACCTCGCGCGCGGCACGTCGCTCCTCGATGTGCCGGCGACGGTGGCGCACGCGCTGGGGATCCCGCTGCCGTCGAGCTTCGCCGGCGCGCCCATCCGGTCGTGCTTCGCGACGGATGACACCATGGTCGCGGCCTGAGATGCGCGTCTCCCTGCTCTCCCGCATCGACGCGCGTGACCGCGCGCTCCTCGGCCGCTGGGTGCTCGACGACCTCACGCCGGCGCGCACGGCGCGGCTCTGGCGCGCGCTCACGCACCTGGGCGGTGCCCGGGTGTCGATCGTCGCGGTGCTGCTGCCGTACGCGCTCGGCGGGATGATGCTGCGCACCGCGGCGTGGCAGGCGGGCGCGGCGCTGCTGCTCTCGCACCTCATGGTGCAGCTGGTGAAGCGCCGCCTCAAGCGCGCGCGGCCGACGGTGCACGTGCTCGACCGCGCGCACGCGGACATCCCCGACCAGTTCTCGTTCCCGTCCGGCCACTCGGCGGCGTCGATGAGCGTCGCGTTCGCGTACGCGGTGGCGATGCCGTCGCTCGCCGTGCCGCTGGTACTCTGGGCGACGGTCGTCGGGTTCAGTCGCGTGCGGCTCGGCGTGCACTATCCGGGCGACGTGGTGGTGGGGCAGGGGATGGCGATCGCGACGGTGCTCGCGCTCCGCGCGGCGGGGGTCCCGGCGTGACGGACGCGCGCGGACTCCGGCTGGCGCTCTTCACCGACACCTTCGCGCCGCAGGTGAACGGCGTCACGCGCACGCTCGAGCGCCTGGTCTCGGCGGTCGAGTCGCGCGGTGGCGCGGTGCACATCGAGACGGTCGAGGTCCCGGAGGCGGCATTCGACCCGCGGATCCATCGCTCGGGGAGCATCCCGTTCTGGGCGTACCCGCAGCTTCGGATCGCGGCGCCCTCGGCGCGGCGGGCCGCGGAGCGCCTCGCGCACTTCGGCCCCACGCTCGTGCATGCGACGACGCCGTTCGGCGTGGGGCTCGCGGGGCGCGCCGCGGCGCGCGAGCTCGGCATCCCGCTGGTGACGTCGTATCACACCTCGTTCAGCGCGTACTTGGCGCACTACGGCCTGCAGACGCTCGATCGCGTCTCGTGGCCGTTCCTCCGCTGGTTCCACAACAGCGGGCGGCGGACGTTCGTGCCGTCGCGCGTCGTGGCGCAGGAGCTCGCGGCGCAGGGGTTCGAGTCGCTGCGGATCTGGTCGCGCGGCGTGGACCCCTCGCGCTTCGCGCCGCGCTTCCGGTCGGCGGCGATGCGCGCGCGGATGGGCGCGACCGAGGGGACGTTCGTCGTGGCCTATGTGGGGCGGCTCGCGCCGGAGAAGGGGATCGACACGGCGATGGAGGCGATGCGGCTGGTGCTCGCGCGGCACCCGGGGCGCGTGCGCTTCGTGCTCGCCGGCGACGGGCCGGCCGAGGCGCGTTGCCGCGCGATGGCACCCGAGGGTACCTGGTTCGCGGGCGCGCTCTCGGGGGAGGAGCTGTCGGCCTTCTTCGCCAGTTCGGACGCGTTCCTCTTCCCGTCCACGACGGAGACCTTCGGGAACGTCGTGCTCGAGGCGATGGCCGCCGGGTTGCCGGTGATCGCGCCCGACGCGGGGGCGACGACCGAGTTCGCGCACGAGCGGACGGCGCTCACGGTGCCGGGTGGCGATGCGCACGCGATGGCGGGACGCGTGGAGTGGTTGCTGCGCGACACGATGCTGCGGCACACGCTGCGGAGCGCGGGGCTCGCCGAGGCGGCCGGGCGGACGTGGGACGCGGTCTGGGATCGGCTCGTGGGGGACTACCGGGTCGCGGCGGAGCTCGGGGTCGTTGGGGTCACGGACGCCGCTCGCGCAGCGTAGGCCTCCCACACGATCCGCGTGAGATCCACCATGAGCCGCGTCGCGTCGGCGCGCTCGGGGATGGCGCGCGTGAGGATCACCAGCACGAACGGGCGCCCGCCCGGCGGATAGACGATCGCCGCGTCGTGCGTCGTCGCGGTGATCCAGCCGGTCTTGTGCGCGACGCGCGTGCCCGCGGGGAGGCCGGCGGGGATCTCCTCGTTGAACTCCTGCCGCAGCAGCGTCTCGCGCATCGCCTGCGTGGCCCAGGCGCTCGCCACCTGCCCGCGCTCGAGGGCGGCGAGGAGTTTCCCGAGCCCGCGCGCGGTCGTCACGTTGTTGAGGCCGGCCCTGAAGGCGGGGCCGTCCTCGACGCCGCGCCGCACGAGGACGCCCGCACCACCGAGCCGGTCGGCGAGGGCGGTCACGCGCGTGGCGTCGAGCCGGTCGATGAGGACGTTCGTCGCGAGGTTGCTCGAGCGCACGATCATGCGTTCGTTGAGTTCGCGGTACGAGATGGGCGCGCCCACGCGGTCGTAGAGCGCGTCGTCGGAGTCGTCGCTCGCGCTGAGGGCATAGGGCGAGCCGTCCACGATGGAACGGAAGGCG
Source organism: Gemmatimonadaceae bacterium (assembly GCA_044229035.1). Taxonomy (GTDB): domain Bacteria; phylum Gemmatimonadota; class Gemmatimonadetes; order Gemmatimonadales; family Gemmatimonadaceae; genus Pseudogemmatithrix. The sequence goes on from JBGATT010000079.1 coordinate 9,041, forward strand.
TTGGCGAGCGGGATGCGCGCGTCGAGGTCGAGCGTCCCCTCGTCGGCGCGGCGGAAGAGCTCGAACATCACGGGCACCTTCATGGTGCTCGCGGCGTGGAAGCTCACCGTGTCGCCGACGCCGAGGGTCGCGCCGGTGGCGAGGTCCTCGATGAAGAGCCCCACCTCGGCGCCGCGGGTGGCGGCGATCCGCTGGACGAGGCGGTCGCGGAGGGCGGGGGCGGACCCCTGGAGGAACCCTTGGCCCGCGAGGCGGGTCGAAAGGGAGGCCGTGCAGAGGACGGCCGCGGAGAGTAGGATTCTGAGGCGCACGGGGCGAATATACCTCGTGCCGAACGAGTGGGCGCGGCCGCCGCGCCAGACAGTCCATCGTCCTGGAGGATGCGTGGCGGGATCGCGTGTGGCAGCACTGCTGGGGATGTTGGCGCTCGCGGCCTGCGCGCGCCCGTTGACCGCGCCGAGGCCGGCGGGCCCGATGCCGCCGCCGGCGCCGAGCGCGCCGCCGTCCGCGGCCCCGCAGGACAACAAGATCGCCATCGTGGACGAACCGGTGCCGGAGCTGCAGCGGGTGGACCAGCAGGGGAGCGCCGAGAGTGCGCCGCCGCTCCCGATGTCGGTCCCCGACATGGCCCCGCCGCCGCCCGCGTGGGACATCGAGGTCGCCCCGTACGAATCACACGAGCGGGTGGAGTACTTCGTGGGCCGCTTCAGCGGCGCGATGAAGCCCACCTTCGAGGTCGCGCTCGCGCGGCAGTCGCGCTACGCGCCGATGATCAAGGAGAAGCTCCGCGGGGCCGGACTGCCCGAGGACATGATCTTCCTGCCGCTCATCGAGAGCTGGTACGACCCTCACGCCTATTCGCGGGCCGCCGCGGTGGGGATGTGGCAGTTCATGACCGCGACGGCCAAGGGCGTCGGGATGCGGGTGGACTGGTGGGTGGACGAGCGGCGCGATCCGGTGCGCGCGACCGACGGGGCGGTGGCGTATCTCAATGAACTGCGCGAGACCTTCGGCTCGGTGTATCTCGCCGCGGCCGCGTACAACGGCGGATCGGGGCGCATCTCGCGCGGGCTCGCGCAGCACGCCTCGGCGCTCGAGGGCACCGAGGGGGATGACCTCTTCTTCGCGCTCTCGTCGCAGCGGAACGCGTTGCGCGCCGAGACGAGCGACTACGTGCCGAAGCTCATCGCGGCGGCGCTCGTGGGGAAGGATCCGGCGCGCTACGACCTGCGCGTCGCGACGGTCGAGCCGTTCCAGTGGGATTCCGTCACGGTACCGCCGGCGACGCCGCTCGTCGCCGTCGCGCGGGCGCTCGAGGTCCCGCTCGACACCGTGCTCGACTACAACCCGCACGTGCTCCGCGGGATGACGCCGCCGACCGGTGCCGCCGTCTGGCTGCGGGTGCCGCGCGGCACGACCGAGGGCTTCCTCGAGCGCTTCGCGGCGATCCCCGAGGCCGAGCGCACCGGGGTGAAGCGCGTCGTGACCAAGGACGGCGACTTCATCACGCGCATCGCGCGCGCGAACGGGCTCACGGCGAAGCAGCTCAACTGGTACAACCCGCAGGCGACGCGGCTCCGCAACGGGAACCTGCATCCGGGGCAGCGGATCCTCGTCCCGCGGCTCGACGTGGTGCGCGCCGCGCGCGACGTCCCCGATCCGAAGATCGAGCGCTACGGGACCTCGGCCTCGGGCACCTACGTGGTGAAGCGCGGCGATTCGCTCGGGGTCATCGCGCGGCGGAACGGGACGACGGTCGCGGCGCTCAAGCGGCTGAACCGGCTGCGGTCCGACAACATCCGCATCGGGCAGAAGCTGCGCGTCAGGTAGTCGCGCGCCACGCCCCGGACTTGCCGCCGTCCTTCTCGAGCAGGCGCACGTCCCCGATCCGCATCCCCTTGTCGGCGCTCTTCGCCATGTCGTAGATGGTGAGGAGCGCGACCGACACCGCGGTGAGCGCTTCCATCTCCACGCCGGTCGGCCCCGCGGTGCGCACCTCGGCCTCGCAGCGGATGGCGCGCGCGCGCGGCTCGAAGTGGAAGCGCACCTGCACGTCGCTCAACGCGAGCGGATGACAGAGCGGGATGAGCTCCGCGGTGCGCTTGGCGGCGAGGATGCCGGCGATCCGCGCGGTGCCGAGGACGTCGCCCTTCACGAGCTGGGCATCGCGCACGGCGGCGAAGGCCGCGGCGCGCATGGTGATGCGGCCCTCGGCGAGGGCGCGGCGCACGGTGGGCGCCTTGGCGCTCACGTCCACCATCGACGCGTCGCCGCGACGGTCCACGTGCGAGAGCCGTGCCGCGGAACGCTTCTTCGCCGTCATCGGGCCGCCTGGACGAGTTGGTCGAGCAGCCGCGCCGCGACGAGCTGCGGATTGATGTTGCCGGCGGCCGAGGCCTTCGCCTCCTCGACCGCGGGGACGGCCTTGGTGGCGGCGCGCGCCGTACGCTCGTCGCCCCGCTGCACCGCGTCGCGCGCGCGCTCGTGGAGCAGCACGGTCAGCGCGTCGAGCACGTCGGTGAACGCGCCGCGCGCCTTCCCCGCGCCGACGGTGAACGCGGCGCGCAGCAGCTGCTCGCGTCCCGCGTCGGCCGCCGAGAGCAGCGCGCGCGCCTTGGTCATCGCCGCGGTGCGGTCCGCGCCGCCCAGCAGGGTGCCGGGCGCGCCGTTGGCGAGGCGGAGGAGCTCGTCGGGGAGGAGATTGGGCAGGACCGCCTGCGCGTACGAGTCGGCGAGGAAGCGGCGCATGGCCGCCTCGGGCAACGGCGCGACGCGGATGGAGACCACGCGCGAGCGGATGGTGGGGAGCAGTGCGCCCGGCTCGCTCGACGTGAGGATGAACGTCGTGTCGGCGGGCGGCTCCTCGAGGAGCTTGAGCAGCGCGTTGGCCGCCTCGGGGTTCGCCGCCTGCGGCACCATCCGCTCGGCGTCGCCGATCACGAAGACCTTCCGCCGCGCCATCGCCGGCGACTTGCTCGCGAGCTGCACGAGCAGGCGCGTGACGTACCGATAGATGCCCATCGACCCGTCGGGCCGTTCGTAGAGGCCGTTGGCGTCCACGCGCTCCTTGATGTCGGTGTCGAACGCCTCCTTCGCCGCGTCGGGCTCGGTGTCGGAGCCGAGGTTCTTGTGCGGGAAGAACCAGCGCAGGTCGGGATGCTGCAGCTGCAGCGCGTAGCGGCAGTGCTGGCAGAGGCCGCAGGGGCGCTCCTCGGCCTCGCAGAGCAGGACCTGGCCGAGCCAGAGCGCGAGGCGCTGCTTGCCGACGCCGGCCGTGCCCTGGAGGAGCAGGCTGGCCGGCAACGTCCCCGCCTGCGCCTGCGCGGCGAGGCGTTCGCGGATCGCGTCGTGACCGTAGAGCGGGATGAGCGGCACGGTCGTAAGATAAGGCCCATGCGTACCCTTCGCCTTCTCCTCCTCCCGGCGACCCTCGGCCTCGCCGCCGTCATGCCGTCACCCGCGCCGGCGCAGGGGCGCGCCCGCGCGCGCGACCTCGGCGTCGCGCCGGGAATCTTCACGCCGGGGCGCCACAACGCCATCACCGACGTCGCCGGGGTGCGCGTCGGGCACGTGACGCTGCACGAGGGCGACCGCGTGCGGACCGGGATCACCGCCATCCTGCCGCACGGCGGGAACGCCTACCTCTCCCGCGTCCCGGCCGCGCTGCACGTCGGCAACGGCTTCGGGAAGTTCGCGGGGAGCACGCAGCTCGCCGAGCTCGGGGAGATCGAGACACCGATCCTGCTCACCTGCACGCTCTGCACCTGGAAGGCCGCCGACGCGATGGCCGAATGGATGCTCGAGCGGCCGGGGATGCAGAACATCCGCTCGATCAACCCGATCGTCGGCGAGACGAACGACGGCGGACTGAACGACATCCGCGCGCGGCCGATCACCGCGGCCGCGGTGCGCGCCGCGCTCGAGGGCGCGACCGACGGTCCGGTCGCCGAAGGGAGCGTCGGCGCGGGCACGGGCACGGTGGCGTTCGGCTGGAAGGGCGGGATCGGCACGGCATCGCGCACGCTCCCCGCCTCGCTCGGCGGCCACACCAACGGCGTGCTCGTGCAGTCGAACATCGGCGGCATCCTCACCGTGATGGGCGCCCCGGTGGGACGCGAGCTCGGGCAGTACGCCTTCCAGCGCGACGTCACGGCCGCGCCTCCCGGGGCCGGCCGCGGGGCCGCCGACGACACCGGCGACGGGTCGGTGATCATCATCATCGCCACCGATGCCCCGCTCTCGGACCGCAACCTCGGCCGCGTCGCCGCGCGCGCGATGATGGGGCTCGGTCGTACCGGGAGTTCGGCGTCCAACGGGAGCGGCGACTACGCGCTCGCGTTCTCCACCGCGGAGTCGGTGCGGCGGGCGTGGGACGCGCGACGGCACACGACGACCGAGCTCGCCAACGAGGAGATGAGCGCCGTCTTCCAGGCGACGGTCGAGGCGGTGGAGGAGGCGATCTACGACTCGCTCTTCATGGCGACGACCACGACCGGGAACGGCCGCACCGTCGAGGCGATCGACCTCGCGCGCGTGCGCGAGGTGCTGCGGAAGTACGGGATCGCGCCGCGGTAGCGCTCAGGCGGTGCTCGCCGCCCGTCCGGTCAGCTCGTCGATGTGGATGCGGAAGATGATCGCGCGCTCGGGGAGCGGGTCGGCGTCGGTGAGCGTCTCGGGGACGAGCCGCCGCAGGACCTCGATGCTCTGGCGGTAGGTCTCCTGCTCCTGCGCGCTCCCTTCGGCGCGCAGCAGGTAGAAGCCGCCCTTCACCACGACCGAGCGCCAGTCGAAGAGCGCCTCCACCTCGTCCACCTCGAGCGCCACCCAGCGGTTGTGCGTGAGCGCCTCGAGCTTGGTGCCTGGCTGCGTGCGCCCGTAGAGCCACCCGTCATCGAGCACGTAATGGATGGGCTCGATGTCCACGCCATCCTTGCGCGCGAAGGCCATCCGTCCGACGAAGTGTCGCTGCAGGATCGCGAGGCATTCGGCGCGGTCGAGCTCGCGGAAACGGGGCGTCGGGGTGGGCATCGCGGGATCTCCTATGGGGTGATGGCCCGATATGCGGCGAGCACGCGGTCGAGCGCCTGCTCGGGTGTGTCGCCGTCCGCCGAGAGGTGCCCCATCTTGCGACCGGGGCGCGCCTCCTTCTTGCCGTACAGGTGCACGCGGACGCCGGGGATCGCGAGGGCGCGCGTGAAGTCGGGCGCGCCGTGCGCCCAGATGTCGCCGAGCAGGTTGTGGATCGCCGCCGGCCGCACCACGTCCACCGCGCCGAGCGGGAGATGGCAGATGGCGCGCACGAGCTGCTCGAACTGGCTCGTGGGATGCGCGCGCTCGCTGTGATGGAAGGTGTTGTGCGGCCGCGGCGCGAGCTCGTTCACGAGCAACGTGCCGTCGGTGAGCACGAACATCTCCGTCGCGAGGAGCCCCACGATCCCGAGCTTCTCGGCGATCCCGAGCGCGAGCGCCTGCGCGCGCCGCTCGAGCTCCTCATCGGCGCCGCTCGGCGTGACGGCCCAGGTGAGCACGCCGGCGGTGTGCAC
>JBGATT010000236.1:0-3137 GCA_044229035.1 Gemmatimonadaceae bacterium
GGTCGACGGACGGACCGTCCGTCACTCGGGCTTCTCGGACGGCGAGCTACGGTCGCGGCAGCGCTACGCGGACCTCGCGGTGCATCCGGAGGTCCGGCGTCACTTCACGGCGCGGTCCCGGATGACGACGGCGATCCGCCGCGCGCTCGACGACCTGCAGTACCTCGAGGTCGAGACGCCGGTGCTGCAGCCGCTCTACGGCGGGGCGGCGGCGAAGCCGTTCACGACGCATCACAACGCGCTCGACATGCCGCTCTTCCTCCGCATCGCGGACGAGCTGTATCTCAAGCGGCTCGTCGTCGGGGGCTTCGACCGCGTGTACGAGATCGGCCACGATTTCCGCAACGAGGGCATCGACCGGACGCACAATCCGGAGTTCACGATGCTGGAGTTCTACGAGGCGTACGCGGACTACACGGTCATGATGGGGCGGGTGGAACAGCTGCTGATCACCGCCGCGGCGGCGGTGCGCGACGTGCTCGGCACGGAGCCGCGCACCCGGATGGACGGGAGCGAGGCGGCCCCGGTGCCGTTCTTCCAGACGCCGTTCCCCCGGATCGAGTGGCTTCCCTCGCTCTCGCAGGCTCTCGGTGTGCCCGACGTCACGCAGCTCTCGGACGACGACCTGCGAAAGGCGGCCGAGCGGGCCGGGGTGCATGACAGCCGGAAGCTCTCGCGACCGAAGCTCATGGACGAGCTCTTCCAGTTCCACGTCGAGTCGCGGATCGAGACGCCGACATTCGTGGTGGACTACCCGGTGGAGCTGTCACCGCTCGCGAAGCCGCATCGCACCAAGCCCGGGCTCACCGAGCGCTTCGAGCTCTTCGCGAAGGGGAAGGAGGTCGCGAACGCGTTCTCGGAGCTCAACGACCCGCTCGACCAGCGGGCGCGATTCGAGGCACAGGCCCGGCTGAAGGCGGCGGGCGACGAGGAGGCGACGAGCGTGGACGAGGACTATCTCCGCGCGATGGAGTACGGTATGCCGCCGATGGGCGGGGTCGGGATCGGCCTCGACCGCCTCTTCATGTACCTCACGGACACGCCGCACATCCGCGACGTGATCCTGTTCCCGCTCATGCGTCCCGAGTGATGGCCGTCTCGCGGCTCGAGCTGTCGATCGCCTGGCGCTACCTGCGGAGTCGCCGCGGGTCGCGCCTGCTGTCGTTCATCTCGGTGATCGCGGTCGCCGGCGTGGTCGTGGGGGTGAGTGCGCTCGTGGTCATCATGGGCGTGATGAACGGATTGCAGAACGACCTGCGCGAGAAGATCCTCGTGGGGAGCCCTGACATCCGGGTGCACACCTACGGCCCCGAGCTCCGGATGCTGGAGTGGGAGACGGCGCTCGCGCGCGTCCGTGCCGTGCCCGGCGTCGTCGACGCCGCGCCGTTCGTGGTGCACCAGGGGCTCGCGACGAGCGGGACCACCTACACCGAGGCCGTCACGGTCGCCGGCGTGATCCCCGGGGACTCGGGGTCGCCGCAGGTGACGACGATCCGCGACCACGCGAAGGTCGGGGACTTCTCGTTCGATACGCCGGACGGCCAGCGGCGCGGAGCGGTCCTCGGCGCGCTGCTGGCGAGCCGGCTGAACGCGGTGCCGGGACAGACGCTGCGCCTCGTGACGGCATCCGGCGGCGAGGTGAATCCGCTGCTCGGCGCGATCATCCCGCGCTTCTACGAGTTCGAGATCACCGGGATCTTCGAGACGGGGATGTACGAGTACGACAATGCGTACGTCTACGTGGACCTCGAGCTCGCGCGGGAGTTCGCGGGGCTCGGCGATGGGGTCACGGGGATCGAGGTGCGCACGGCGGACCGCTGGGCGGCGCCGGCCGTGGCCGCGCGGATCGACTCAGCGATGGGACCGTCCTACTGGACGCGGGATTGGCAGCAGCAGAACAGCTCGCTCTTCCGCGCGCTCAAGCTCGAGAAGCTCGGGATGTCGGTGATCCTCGGCCTCATCATCATGGTGGCCGCGTTCAACATCGTGAGCACGCTCACCATGGTCGTGCGCGACAAGACCCGCGAGATCGGGATCCTCAAGGCGATGGGGCTCCGGGCGGAATCGGTGCGCGCGATCTTCCTGCTGCAAGGGCTCTTCATCGGCGTCCTCGGGACCGGCCTCGGCCTCGCGCTCGGCGTGACGACCGGGCTCGCGATCGAGAAGGGCCGACTGATCTACCTCGATCCGTCGGTCTACTTCATCGACCACCTGCCGGTCCTGCTCGACGCGGGGGACATCGCCCTCATCGCGGTGCTCAGCGTCGCGGTCGCGGTGCTCGCGACCCTCCATCCGGCGGCGTCGGCGGCCAAGCTCTACCCGATCGAGGCGATCCGAAGCGAATGACCGGCGCCCAGAATCCCCCGGCGGTGGAGGAGACGGCCGTGCCGGCGGCACGTCCGCCCGTCCTCGAGGCCGTGGGCGTCGAGAAGTCGTACCGGGGCGGCGATGGCGCGCGCATCCAGGTCCTCGCTGGCGTCGACCTGACGGTGACCCGGGGCGAGATGGTGGCGGTCGTGGGAGCGAGCGGAGCGGGGAAGAGCACCTTCTTGCACGTGCTGGGCGCTCTCGACCGGCCGGATGCGGGTGAGGTTCGCCTGGGTGGCCTGGCCACGCGCTCCGCGAGCGACGAGGCCCTCGCGGAACTTCGCAACCGCACCGTGGGATTCGTCTTCCAGTTCCACCACCTCCTGAAGGAGTTCTCGGCGCTGGAGAACGTGATGATGTCGCTGCGGATCGCGGCGATGCCGATCGACGAGGCTCGGGCGCGCGCCGAAGCATTGCTGGTGCGCGTCGGGCTCGGCGCGCGCATGCAGCACCGCCCGGCGGAACTCTCGGGCGGCGAGCAGCAGCGCGCCGCGGTCGCGCGCGCGCTCGCCGCGCGGCCGCCGCTCCTGCTGGCCGACGAACCCTCGGGGAACCTCGACCACCAGAATGCCGAGCGCCTGCACGACCTCTTCGCCGAGCTGACCGCGGAGATGTCGGTCGGGGTCGTCGTCGTGACGCACAATCGCTCGCTGGCGGCGCGCGCCTCCCGCGTGCTGCACCTCGAGGATGGCAGTCTCGCACCCGCGCTCGCGTCCGCAGGGGGCGTCTGATGATCTTCGAACAGTGCAAGGAGCTCGAGGCGCGTGTGC
>JBGATT010000080.1:0-14285 GCA_044229035.1 Gemmatimonadaceae bacterium
GAAGGTCGATCTCGTTGGGAAGGAGGTGGCGGTGGTTCATGAGAGTCTCCGGAGGGGCGTACGCGGGTGGGGGCCCGGGGGTTTCAGTGCAGCGGACGGAAAGTGGAAGGCGGAAGGAAGAAGGTGGTCCGAGCCGGTTCGGGCAGTGTTCGGGTCACGGGCCCGGCGTGCCCTCTTCCGCCGCCTCGGCCTACTCCCGCAGATGTTCCAGCGCGTCCCGCAACTGGTGCCGGGCGCGATGGATGTAGGTCTTCACCGTTCCGAGTGGCAGGTCGAGCGTCGCTGCGATCTCCTCGTAGCTACGGCCCTCGACGTGGCGGAGCATGATGCAGTTCCGGTATTCGGGGCGGAGCGATGCGATCGCCCGCTCGATGGCGCTGCCGAGCTCCTTCGCGGTCAGCTCGTCGAGCGCGTTCTCGCCCTGGTCGGCGAGCTCGAACGAGGTCGCCTCGACGTCGGAGGCGCTCGTCGCGTTCGGCGAGCCGTCCATCGAGATCGTGTCGAGATGGCGGCGCCGGAGGTGATCGATCGCGATGTTGTTCGCGATCTTGAACAGCCAGCTCGAGAACTTGAACTCGGGCCGGTACTTGTCGATGTGGTTCAGGACCTTGATGAAGGCGTCCTGCGCGAGATCCTCGGCCGCGGTGGCGTCACGCACCATGCGGAAGATCAGCGAGTAGACCGGCCGCTCGTACCGACGGATGAGCTCGCGATACGCCGCCTCCTTGCCCTTCTGGGCAAGTGCGACGACGTCGGCATCCGGAAGGTTGGGAAGGTCGAGGGGGGGCGCCATTCGCTGTCGGGAAACTTGCCCGGGGTCGCGGTGCCGGGCAACTTTCACGTCTTATGCCGCACACGGTCGATTCGGAGGCTCTCGAGGCCAAGGCGGCCGCCGAGGGCACCTCGGCGGCCGGAAAGCGCAGCTACGTCCAGCGGATCTTCTCGGAGATCGCCCCGCGCTACGACCTCCTCAACCGCCTGCTCTCGCTCGGCATCGATCGCCGCTGGCGCACGCTCGCCCTCCAGCGGCTCGGCTGGGATCGCGCGCCCGAGGGCACGTACCTCGACCTCTGCGCGGGAACGCTCGACGTCGGCGCGGAGTTGACCCGGAAGCCGGGGTTCGCCGGCCGGATCGTCGGGGCCGACTTCGCCGAACCGATGCTGCGGGCGGGCGTCGGGAAGGCGCCGGCGGAGATCCTGACGCCGGTCGTCGCCGACGCGCTGGCGCTCCCGGTCCGGGATGACACCTTCGACGGCGCGATCGTCGCGTTCGGGATCCGCAATGTCGCGGACCTGGGCGCGGGGCTCCGCGAGGTGCACCGGGCGCTGCGGCCGGGGGCGCGGTTCGTGATCCTCGAGTTCTCGACGCCACGGGTCCCGCTCGTGCGCGCCGGCTACCTGTTCTACTTCCACAACATCCTGCCGGTGATCGGCCGGATCATCAGCGGTCACAAGACCGCCTACACCTACCTGCCGCGCTCCGTGGCGAACTTCCCCGAGACCGAGGTGCTCGCCGCGGCCATGACGGCGGCCGGCTTCCGCGACGTGCGGTGGGAAGCCTTGACCTTCGGGATCGCGGCCGTGCACGTGGGAACCAAGTGACCGATTCACTCGACACCCTGCAGGAGTTCATCGCCGCGATCGAGGCGGCGGGCGAACTCCGACGCATCAAGGAGCCCGTGAAGGTCGAGCTCGAGATGTGCGAGATCTCGGATCGGGTCATGAAGATGCCCGGCGGCGGTCCAGCGCTCCTCTTCGAGAAGCCCGTCCTCCGGGACGGATCGATCTCGAAGTTCCCCGTCGCGATCAACCTCTTCGGGTCGATGACCCGCATGGCGATGTCGCTCGGGGTGCAGCGCCTCGACGAGCACGGCGACCGCATCACGAAGCTGATGGACCTCAAGGTCCCCGAGGGCTTCCTCGGGAAGCTCTCGCTGCTGCCACGGTTGCTCGAGGTCTCCAAGTTCCCGCCGCGCACGGTGTCGGCGCCCGCGCCGTGTCAGGAGGTCGTCTGGCAGGGGAATGACATCGACCTCGACCGGATCCCGGTGCTGACGACGTGGCCGGAGGACGGCGGCCCGTTCATCACCATGACGGCGGTGGTGTCGAAGGACCCGAAGCGCGGCATCCGGAACGTCGGGATGTACCGCGTGCAGCAGATGGGCAAGCGGCACGTCGCGATGCACTGGCAGCGCCACAAGACGGGCGCCGAGCATTGGCGGCAGATGGCGGAGAAGGGTGAGCGCATGCCGGTGTGCATCGTCGTGGGGGCGGACCCGGCGAGCATGTATTCGGCGAGCGCCCCCCTCCCGCCGAACATCGACGAGTTCATCTTCGCGGGCTTCCTGCGCCGCAAGCCGGTGAAGCTGGTGAAGGCCATCACCTGCGACCTCGAGGTCCCCGCCGAGGCGGAGTTCGTCATCGAGGGCTACATCGACCCGCAGGAGGAGCTCGTGGTCGAAGGGCCCTTCGGCGACCACACCGGCTACTACTCCGAGGCCGACGTCTATCCGCGCGTGCATGTCACGGCGGTGACGATGCGGAAGGATCCGGTCTATTGCGCGACGATCGTCGGCCGTCCGCCGATGGAGGACTTCTACCTCGGGCACGCGACCGAGCGGATCTTCCTCCCGCTGCTCAAGCTCACGACGCCGGAGATCGTCGACTACCACATGCCGGCCGAGGGGGTGTTCCACAACCTCGTCCTGGTCTCGATCCGCAAGGCGTACCCGGGGCACGCGTACAAGGTGATGAACGCGCTCTGGGGCGCGGGGCTGATGTCGCTGGCGAAGGTGATCGTCGTCGTCGACGAGTGGGTGAACGTGCGCAACCCGCAGGAGGCGTGGTGGGTGGCGCTCAACAACATCGACCCCGAGCGCGACACGCGCTTCACGATGGGGCCGATGGACGTGCTCGACCACTCGAGCCGCGCCTTCTCGTACGGCTCGAAGATGGGACTCGACGGGACGCGGAAGTGGCCCGAGGAGGGCTTCACGCGCGACTGGCCGACGGTGATCGAGATGGACGCCGCGACCAAGGCGAAGGTGGATGCGATGTGGCCGTCGCTCGGGCTGGGACCGAAGTGACCGAGCCGCGCACCGCGCCGCGCGCGCCGCGCGAGGGCCAGACCTTCGCGGGCGAGGGCGGCTTCGCCCGCTGGGCCAGCTTCGTGAAGCTGCCGCACACGGTCTTCGCGCTGCCGTTCGCGCTGGTCGGCGTCACGCTCGCGACGCGGATCGCGCCGATCACGCTCGGGCTGGTCGGTTGGGTGGTGCTCGCGTTCACCTGCGCGCGCTGGGTGGCGATGGCGGTGAACCGGATCGTGGACCGCGACTTCGACGCGCGCAACCCGCGGACCGCGCAGCGCGAGATCCCGCGCGGGGCCATCGGGGTGCGCGAGGCGTGGGGGACGGTCGCGATCGCCGCGGCGCTCTTCTTCGTGTCGGCGTGGATGCTCAACCCGTTGTGCCTCTGGCTCTCGCCCGTCGCGCTCGGGTGGGTCTGCTTCTACTCGTTCACCAAGCGCTTCACGCGGTACGCGCATCTCGTGCTCGGCCTCGGTCTCGCGATCGCGCCCGTGGGAGGCTACCTCGCGGTCACCGGCGCGTGGAGCGAGCCCTGGTGGCTGCTCATCGCGCTCACCGTGGCGGTGATGACGTGGTCGGGCGGGTTCGACATCCTGTACGCGCTGCCGGACGTGGACTTCGACCGTTCGCAGGGGCTGCACTCGATCCCCGCCGCGATCGGCGTCCCGCGCGCGATCCTCGTGTCGCGGGCGCTGCACCTGGTGACGATCACCGCGCTCTCGGTGACGGTGTGGGCGGTGGGCGCGGGAGCGCTCGCGTGGGTCGGCGTCGCGATCGCGGCGGTGCTCCTGGCGTACGAGCACTCGCTCGTCCGCGCCGATGACCTGACCAAGCTCGATGCGGCCTTCTTCACGATGAACGGCGTGATCTCGATGGCCTTCTTCGCCTGCGTCCTCGCGGACCGGCTGCTCGCATGACGCACCCGACGGACCTCGCGGCGCCGATCGTCATGGCGATCACCGGCGCGAGCGGAGCGCCGTATGGCATCCGCCTGCTCGAGCAGCTGCTCGTCGCCGGGCGTCGGGTCTCGCTCATCGTCTCCTCGCACGGGTTCCGGTTGCTGCGGACCGAGTCGGCGATCGCGGATCTCGCCGGGCTCCGGACCGCGGTGGGTGCCGAGCGGTTCGACCGCCTCGTGACCGTCTTCGACGATGGGGATCGCGGCGCGGCCCCGGCCTCGGGTTCGTCACTCGCCGGCGGGATGGTCATCTGCCCCTGCTCGATGGGGACCGTGGCGAGCATCGCCGCGGGCACCTCGCGCTCGCTCGTGGAGCGCGCCGCGGATGTCGCGCTCAAGGAGCGGCGGCCGCTGCTCCTCGTCACGCGCGAGACCCCGCTCTCGCTCATCCACCTCGAGAACATGCGGACGGTGACCCTCGCCGGCGCGACGGTGATGCCGGCGGCGCCGGGGTTCTATCACCGGCCGGAGCGGATCGACCAGCTGGTCGATTTCATCGTCGCGCGCGCGCTCGACCACCTCGGCGTCCCGAACACGCTCGCGCCGCGCTGGGGCGAGCCCGAGGACTGATGGCGGCGCCCGTCCGGATCGGCCTGATCTCCGACACGCACGGACTGCTCCGGCCCGACGTGCACACCGCGCTCGCTGGCGTCTCCCTCATCCTGCACGCGGGCGACGTCTGCGGTGAGACGATCCTCGACGAGCTCGCGGTGATCGCGCCGGTGCGCGCGGTCTACGGCAACTGCGACGAATGGGATGCGCGCCTGGTCGAGCGACTCGATCTCGAGGTCGAAGGTGTCCGCATCCACGTGAGCCATGGACACGAGCTCGGCCGTCCTGGCGCCGCGACGGTCGCCGCGGCGTACGACGCCGATGTGTGCGTCTACGGGCACACGCACCGTCAGCTGATCGAGCGCGTCGAGGGGCGGTTGGTGATCAACCCGGGAGCGGCGGGGCCACGGCGCTTCGATCTCCTGCCGAGCGTGGCGGTGCTGACGATCGCGGCGGGACGCGCCGACGCGGAGTTGATCGCGCTCGAGCCGTGACCGTCAGCGCGGGAGTCGGCGGAGCCTGAGTTCCGCCGTGGGGATGGGCGGCGCGCCCTCGCGCAGGAACTCGCCGATCTCGTGCCAGGTGTCGTTGCCGAAGGCGATCGTGTAGCGGACGCGTCCGCCGGGGACCGCGAAGCCCCAGATCAGCGAATCGGGCCGGATCTCGACGGTCGGCTCCACCGCCTGTCCGTCGCGATGCGTCATCATGCGCACTCGGCCCGCCTCGGCGTCGAACCAGATCATCCCTGCCGCTTCGAAGACGACCTGGCCGGCGGTCGGTCCCTCGACGCCACGGCCGGTACCCTTGATGAAGATGACCGTCCCGGCCGCGCCCCAAGTGATGTCCTCCGACTGCCGGATGCGGAGCGTCCGGCCCGGCCCCATCATCGCGCTCGCGTCGCCTTCCCACTGACCGACGAGCGGTGCCAGCGGTGCGAGGGCGGCCTTCGCCTTGGCGATGGCCGCGGCGGTCGCGGCCGCGCGCGGATCCTGCGCGAGCACCGGCGTGGCGAGGAGGAGCAGGAGGAACGTGCGAGTGAGGCTACGGCGCATCGAGGTCTCCGGTCGGGTCGAGCGTAACCTGCCGCGCGTGCCTCAGGCGCGCTTGTATCGGCGCGACTTCAGGCGGGCGATCGATCCGTCGGGGTCACGGTCGGGCACGCGCGACCCGTGCAGCGACCCTCTCAAGGCACCACGGTGTCGTGCTGCGTCGCGTCGAGGCGGCGGCCGGCTCGACTCGGTGTCGCACCCGTGAGCGCGACGAACTCGCGGGTGAGGTGCGCGTGGTCGACGAAACCAGTCTCTGCCGCGACGCGGGACCAGCCTTCGCGCCCGTCGGCGAGTCGGCGGGCGAGCGCCTCGCGCAGGCGCCGGACGCGAGCAAACTCCCTCAGCGTGAGTCCGGTGGCATCCGGGAATCGGCGCTGGAGGTGTCGCAGTCCCAGATTGGCGGCGCGCGCGACCTCGGACATGGCGACCTCGCCTCGCCCCGCCACGATCGCACGGACGGCCGCGCGGATCCGGGGATCGGGTGCCGGGCAGCCGACCAATCGCTCCGCGAGCCACGCATTGAGGGCGCCGAGCGCGAGGTCGACGTCGTCCGTCGGCGGGATGATCGCGTCGAGGTCGCCGAGGCGCGCTGCGATCCCTGGGGGTGCGACATCGATGCGATCACGGAACGGCCGCGCGGGGATGCCCAGCACCTGCATGATGGCATCGGGCCACAACCGGAATCCCCAGATCCGCCTTCCGGCGGCGACCGGTGGCCGCATCGCCGTGAGTCGCGGACCGATGCCAAGGAGTCGAGCGCCCTCCGCGTCGCGCGCCAGCGCGACGGACGCGCAGCCGTCGGGCCAGACGGTGTACGGTTCATCGGGGGGAGGAGTCGTGTCCGCCTGGAACGACCAGAGCGAGAGGACCCAGGGGGCTATCGCCGCGGTCGGGGGGCGTTCGGCATACCGGTACGGCGGGCGAGTCGGGGGAGGCGTGCTCACGCGCTTCTCGCTGACGCGTCCTGCTCGAACGGCGCGGTCCTCTTCAGCTCCTTCGGATGCTTCTTGAACCAGGCCGCGACGAGCAGCACCTCGTCCACTTCGTGCCCCGGAACGGTCGCGGGGGCGCGCTCCGCGGGCGCGAGGATCTCGGCAATGCGCGCCTCGAACGCCCGTCGCTCCGGGGCGCTGCGCGGCGCAGGCCCCTCGTGCCGCACGCGACCGCGGCGCACCACGTACGCGCGCGCATCCTCAGGCCGCTCGCCGTCCACCGTGTAGGTGAACGACAAGGACTCGAGGGCGAACCGGATGCGACCGAACTGCTCCTGGAGCGACTCCAGGCGCCGGATCTTGTCCCGCATCGTCGCGGCACGCTCGAAGTCGAGCGCCTCGCTCGAGGCCTCCATCTGCGCGCGCAGCGGCGCGAGCGGGGCGTCGTGCTTGCCCTCGAGGAACTCGCGGGCGGCGCGGAACCGGTCGAGATACTCGTCCTCGCGGACCGCGCCGATGCAGGGGCCGAGGCACTTCCCGATCTCGTGCCGGATGCAACCTGGCGTGCGCGAGGGCAGCGGCAGGAGGTCGGCCTGGTCCGCGAAGAACATCGGCTGGTCGAGGCGACAGTCGCGGAGGCCGAGGACGTCGTTGAGTTCCCGGAGGGCCTCCTCCAGCTGCAGCGCGCCGCGGAAGGGGCCGTAGTACGTCCCCGTCTCGTCGGTGCCCGCCCCGCGCACCACGTGGAATCGCGGGGCCGGTCCGCGCGAGACACGCACGAACGCATGGTACCGCGCGTCCCGCTTCATCATGACGTTGTAGCGCGGCCGCAGTTGCTTGATGAGCCGGAGCTCGCGGAGCAGCGCGGCGAACTCGTTCGGGTGCGGCTCCCACTCCAGCGTCGCCGCCTCGCGGAGGATGCGCGCGCCCTTGTCCTTGGGATACGACGCGCGGAAGTAGCTGAGCAGCCGCGTCCGCAACGCCTTCGACTTCCCGACGTAGATGACCTCGCCGTCGGCGGAGGTCATGCGATACACGCCGGGAACGTCGCGCGCGCCGTCCTTCACCAGCGCGAGCATGTTGTCGATGCGCATCTCGACGTCCTTCGGCGGCGCGAGCGGTCCGCGCCGTCGCCGTCGGCGCGGGCTCATCGCTGGCACTCCGGGCACCAGACGGTCTGTCGGCCCTCGATCGCGTGCGACGCGACGAGCGCGGTGCCGCAGCGCGCGCACGGCTCGCCGTCGCGGCCGTAGGCCTGGAGGCGTGCGGCGAAGCCGCCGCGGCCGCCGAACGCGTCGCGGTAGTCGCGGAAGGTCGTCCCGCGGAGCGCGATGGACTCCTCGAGCACCGCGCGCAGCTCGCGCAACAGGATCGCACATCGCGCGTGCGTCACGGCTCGTCCGCGTCGGCTGGGCCGAACGCCCGCGCGCCAGAGGGCTTCGTTGGCGTAGATGTTCCCCACGCCGGCCAGTCGCTTCTGGTCCATCAGGATGCTCTTCACGGCGCGCGACGACCCCCGAATGATTCCCGAAAATCGCTCGGAGGTGAGGGTCGGGTCAAGCGGCTCGGGTCCGAGGCTCCGGTCCCACGCGGCGAAGGCGGCGGCGTCGAGGAGGGCGACGGTCCCGAGTCGGCGGACGTCGTGGTAGCGGATCACGCGGCCATCCGTGAGGGCGAGCAGGACGCAGGTGTACGCCTCGTCGGGGGTTCCGTCGATGAGCAGCGCGCCGGTGAAGCGCGGCGTCACGATCATCCGCCCTGCGGGTCCGAAGTCGATCACCACGCTCTTCGCGCGGCGGTGCACGCCGAGGATCCGGGCGCCGGGCGGCGGGAGGGCGGGGCCTCGGAGGACGTCCGGCCGCAGGACCGTCACCGAACGCACGACGGCGCCGCGGAGGGCGCCGTCCAGGTCCCGCGCGATCGTCTCCGTCTCGGGGAGTTCAGGCACGCGCGAGTTCGCGCCAGCCGATGTCGCGTCGGAACTGCGCACCCTCGAAGCGCACCTGCGCCGCGACCTCCGCGCTCCGACGCTGCGCCTCGGCGATGTTCGGGGCGAGCGCGGTGACCGCGACGACGCGCCCGCCACTGGTGACCAGGCGGCCGTCGGCGAGTCCCTTGGTCCCGGCGTGGAAGACGGTGACGTCGCTCGTATCGTCGGGCAGGGTGATCGCATCGCCGGTGGCGATGGTACCCGGGTATCCCGCAGCCGCGACCACGGTGGTCACCGCCGCGCCAGCGTGCCAGGCGAGCGGACCGAACGACTCGAGCGAACGCCGCTCGGCGATGGCGCGCATCGGCTCGAGGAGGCTCGATGCCATGAGCGGCAGGAGGGCCTGTGTCTCGGGGTCGCCGAAGCGGCAGTTGAACTCGACGACGCGCGGTCCGTCCTTCGTGAGCATGAGGCCCGCATAGAGCAGACCGGTGAAGGGGCAGCCGGCATCCCGCATGGCGCGGAGCGTCGGCTGGAACACCTTCTGTACGGCCTCACGTTGGACGGCGGCAGTGGAGATCGCGACCGGGGCGTAGGCGCCCATGCCGCCGGTGTTCGGGCCGGTGTCGCCCTCGCCGATGCGCTTGTGGTCCTGCGCGGCGAGGAACGGGAGCACGTGCGTTCCGTCGGTCAGCGCGAAGAGTGAGAGTTCCTCGCCCTCCATGAACTCCTCGACGAGGACCTCCGCGCCGGCGGCGCCGAAGGCGTTGTCGACGAGCATGGCGTCGATCGCGGACTCGGCCTCGGCGAGGGACATCGCCACGATCACGCCCTTCCCGGCGGCGATGCCGGAGGCCTTGATGACCACCGGCGCACCCAGATGGCGCGCTTCCGCCTTGGCGGCCGCGGCGTCGGTGAAGGTGCGCGCGCTGGCGGTCGGCACGTGCGCGCGCATCATGAGCTCCTTCGCGAAGCGCTTGGAGGTCTCGATGCGCGCGGCGAGCGCGGTGGGGCCGAAGATCGCGCGGCCCTCGTTGCGGAAGCGGTCGACGATGCCGAGCTCGAGCGGTGCCTCGGGACCGACGACGGTGAAGTCCACCCGCTCGGTGCGGGCGAGCGTCAGGAGGCCGTTGATGTCGGTCGCCGCGATGTTGACGCAGCGACCGAGCGTCGCGATCCCCGGATTGCCCGGGGCGGCGATGATCTCGCACGACGGGTCGTCGCGGCGGAGCTTCCAGGCGAGGGCGTGCTCCCGGCCTCCGCCGCCGACGACGAGGATCCTCATCGCGCTCCGCCCTTGAAGGCGTCGGAGAACGCGCTGCGCGCGCGGCCGAGGGTATCGGTCACCTTCGACGCGGCGGCCTTGGCCTGGTCGGCATAGTACGTGGACGCCTCCTTCATGTCGGCGCCGAGCGTCTCGCCGGGCTTCACGTCGGCGCGGCGCTTGTAGTCGCCGGCCAGCGCGCGAGCATAGGCGCCCGACTCGACCCAGCGCTGCAACTCCCCGGCGCGGACGGTGAAGAAGGGATGCGCCTGGAAGGCGGTGTTGAGGGCCTTGAGGAGCGTGTCCCACGCCGAGCCGTCGGTCTCGTAGTCCTTGGCCTGCTCCTTGAACGCGGCGAGGTCGAGCCGGTCACCGAACTCGCGGCCACCGGCGAGCTTCATGAAGGTCGTCAGCACCACATCGGGGTCCTGCACGCCCAGCAGGGAGGCGCGGTCGCACGAGAGCTCGCTCTTCCGGTACCACTCGAGGAGCGCCATCTGGAACGGCAGCAGCGCGATCCCGGCGAGGAAGGGGAGGTTGCCGATGCCGAAGATGAGGATGAGTTGCGCCATCGTCCGGTAGGTGACGTGCCCGCTCATGATGTGCCCGAGCTCATGGGCGAGGAGGACGCGCAACTCGTCGCGATTCAGGTGCTCGATCGCCGCCGAGTTGATCACGACGAACGGGTCGCCGAACCCGACGGCGCCCGCGTTCATCTGCGGGGTCTGCGTGACGTAGAGCTGGGGGCGCGTCGGCCAGTCGAGCGTCTGGAGCACCTCGGTCCAGAGCGCATCGAGATCCGGGCGCTGGGTCGGCCCGACGCGGACGGCATTCGCCGTGAAGAGATGCCGGATGCCGCGCTCGCCGAAGACGCTGGCCGCCTTGTTGACGACGGTCTGGAATCCCGGGATGGCGCGCAGCGCATTGAGCGCGGCGCGGTCGGCGGGGTGCTCCCACGAGAGGGAGGAGATGTCGGTCAGGATGGTGCGGGCCATCGGAGGCTCCTGTGGAGGGTCCAGCTACCTACGGCCGGAGACGGGCGGGAGTGTCGGCGAACGAAGGGAGAAGGCTGAAGGGAGACGGAGGGAGGCCCCGGTCAGCCGCTAGAGCCCTTGGAATGCCTGCTCGAGGTCCGCGATCAGATCCTCCACGTCCTCGACGCCGCAGGAGAACCGGATGAGGCCGTCGGTGATGCCGATCTCGAGGCGGCGAGCAGGCTCGACGGAGGCATGCGTCATGCCGGCCGGCTGGCAGACCAGCGACTCGACCCCGCCGAGGGACTCGGCGAGCGTGAAGATCCGGACGCGACTGACGACCTTGTTGGCGTTCTCCTTCGACCCGGTCTCGACCGACACCATGCCGCCGAAGCCGCGCATCTGCCGCTTCGCGAGCTCGTGCTGCGGGTGGGTGGCGAGGCCGGGATAGAAGACCTTGGTCTCGCCGACGCGGTTCGCGAGCCAGGCCGCGATGGCGCGCCCGTTGGCGTCATGCTGCCGCATGCGCAGCGCGAGCGTCTTCGTCCCACGCAGGGTGAGCCACGAATCCATCGGCCCAGGGACGGCGCCAGCCGAGTTGAGGTTGAACTGGAGGCGCTTGGCGAGCTCGTCGTCGTTCAGGGCCGCGACGCCGCCGATGATGTCCGAGTGCCCGTTCAGGTACTTGGTGCTCGAGTGCCAGACGATGTCGGCGCCGAGCTGGAGCGGGTTCTGGAAGTAGGGCGTGGCGAAGGTGTTGTCGACGATGGTGAGCGCGCCGTGCCGCTTGGCGATGTCGGCCGCCGCAGCGAGGTCCGTGAGCTGCATCAACGGGTTGGTCGGCGTCTCGAGCATCACCGCCCGCGTGTTCGGCCGCAGGGCGTCGGCGATGCGCTGCGGGTCGCGCGTGTCGACCCAGGTGAACTGCATCCCGAAGTTCTGCAGGATCTTGTCGAAGAGGCGGTAGGTGCCGCCGTAGACGTTCGACCCGACGACGATGTGGTCACCCGACCGGAAGAGCTTCATGATGGAATCGACGCATCCCATCCCGGACGAGAAGGCGAAGCCATGCTGCGCGCCCTCGAGCGCCGCGATGTTCCGCTCGAGGCACTCGCGCGTGGGGTTCTTCCCGCGCGCGTACTCGTACCCCTTGTTGACCCCGAGCGCTTCCTGCGCATAGGTCGAGGTCTGGTAGATCGGCGGCATGATCGCGCCGGAGGTGGGGTCGGGGCGCTGGCCGGCGTGGATCGCGCGGGTGGAGAAGCCGCCGCCGTGCTCGTCGGGGAGGATCTTGGTCATGGGGGGAATCTACGGTGGGAGGCCGAAGGGAGAAGGGAGAGCGCGGCCGGGCGACCCTAGTGGCGCGTGGTGCCGGGATTGAATGTGCGCCAGCTGTGCCAGAACTCCTGGCTCGCGACGAGGGGCTCGAGCGTTCGCGCCTGACCCTTGCCGTTGAATCCGAAGGCCGAGCTTCCGGCGCGCAGTGAATCGCCGGCGACCGTGTACCGGGTCGCGGTGTCGGGGCGAACGAAGGCGAAGAAGCTCGCGCTGTCCGCCGCGACGGCGACGACGATCGGGCGACCCCCGAGGGTGTCGTTGATCGCCCGCTCGCGCAGCAGCTGGTTCCAGTCGTACGCGCGGGTCGCGCCACCGACGCGGATGCCGACGACCCAGGACTTCTCCTCCCACGAGCGCGGGTCGGTGCCGGTGAGCCGACTGCGGCTCGTGCCGCGCTCGAACGCGAAGTCCTGCGCGTACTGCGCGGCGAAGGCGGGGTCGCCCTGCATGATGCGGCTCGTCGGGTGGAGCGCGAGCCACTGGCGCAACGTCACCTGACGGCTCGGCAGTTCCTCGAGCGTCGTCCCTCGCAGGGGACCGGTCACCGCCTCGCCGTTGGCCTGCCGCCACCAGCTCCCGGTCGTCTCGTCCTCCAGCATGGCGTTGAAGTGGTCCATGCCGACGAGGCGGAAGTGCTCGACCTGCCCTGCGAGGCGCGGGTCGAACACCCGGCCGGTGCGACAGACGGTGCAGTAGGTGACGAGGATCTCGCGCCCGGCGACCGAATCGCGCACCTGATGGTGGTACCCGATGAACTGCAACGGGTAGGCGCGTGCCTCGCCGTCGACCTCGATGCCCACCACGAGGCGATCCAACTCCACGCGATTGTCAGCGGCAGGCGCCATCACCACGACGGTCGGCTGCTTGAAGATCGCGTCGGCCGCCATCACGAAGTTGAAGACGTAGGCCATCGCCGCGACGGTGATCATGCCGAGCCCCGTCGCGGCCCGCGCGGCGCGGCCGCGATCCCAGGCCGCGCGCGCGCCGACCACGACGAAGGCCACGGACAGGCCGCGTACGACCCAGCGCCAGGTGTGCAGCAGGTAGGCGAGCTCGAGGCTGCGCATCCGCTGCGCACCCGGGAGCGGCATGATGAACCAGACGTTCGCCGCCTCGAAGAGACCGAGGGCCACGAGTCCGATCAGGACGCCGTATCGCATGCGCTCATCCCCTCGAGTGGATGGTGATCCGCGACGGCCGCTTGTAGGCCGAGAGGTGCGCCTCGGCGAAGGCCTTCACCTCCGCCTCGCCGACCGTGCCGACGATCTCCACCGCGACCTCGTGTTCGCTCGCGGCATCGGGTACGCCGAAGGCGCGCACCGACTCCACGCCGGGCATCCCACCGAGCACCCGCTCGACCTCGCGCGGGTAGACGTTGAACCCGTTGCGGGTGAACATCGGCTTGAGCAGTCCGCGGAACTCGAAGGTCCCGTCCGCGCGCGCCCGACCGAGATCCCCCGTGCGCAGCCAGCCGTCTCGCATGGCGAGTCCGTCCGCGCCGCCCGAGACATAGCCGCGGAAGACGGTCTCCCCCGCGACGCAGAGCTCTCCCTCATCGCCCACCGGGAGGGCCGCGCCGGTGTCGGGATCGCGGACGCTCACCCGCACGCCGGGGAAGGGGAGTCCGAGCGTCCCGCGCGCATTGGGTCGGTCGGTGCGATTGAACAGCGCGACCGGTGAGGCTTCGGTCAGGCCGTACCCCTGTCGCAGCTCCACGCCGGTGACCTCGGTCCAGCGCGCCTGCAACGCGGGATCGAGGGGCGCCCCGCCGCAGATGGAGAGCGTGAGGCTCGGCATCGCGATGCCGCCGCGGCGCTCGATGGCCGTGAGCATCGCCGAGAAGATCGCCGGGACGCCGACGATCGCGGTGATCCCCTCGGTGACGATGCGGTCCACCGCGGTGATGGGATTGAAGCGTGCCATCGTCGAGACGCGCGCCCCGGCGAGCAGTGGCGCGATGCCGGAGACCGTGAGGCCGAAGAGGTGCGAGAAGGGCAGCACCGCGAGGAGGTGCGATCCCGGGGTGAAGGCCGCCGCCTGCGCCGCCGCGCGCGCGTTGGTGATGAGGTTGCGGTGCGTGAGGATCGCGCCGAGCGCGCGACCGGTCATGCCGGAGGTGTAGACGATGGCGCACTCCTCGTCGCGACCGGGCGCTTCGGCGTCACCCTCGACCTCGAGGCCGAAGTGCGAACCGAGATCGAT
>JBGATT010000081.1:0-14271 GCA_044229035.1 Gemmatimonadaceae bacterium
CTCGCGGCCGCGGCCGCGGTGTCGCGCCGCACGGTCTACCGCGAGTTCGACCGCGCGGCGTTCGCGTCGCCGCGCGAGGTGATCGCCGCGGCGCGGGCGCTGCGCGCCTACCCGCTGCTACGCGAGTCGGACCAGACGATCGAGGACGTGGCGGAGGCGCTGCGCTTCTCCAGCGCGCATCATCTCACGAAGACGATGCGCTGGGCCTGCGGCATGACCACCGCGCGGGCGCGCGAGCGCGTCGCGCCCGCGGAGCTGATCGACCGGCTGATGGAGCGGTTGGTCCCGACGGCGGTCAGAACGACCACTTCCTCAGGGTCGTCAGCGCATCGGTGAGCGCGGTGCGCTCGTTGGGTGCGGTCGCGGTGGCGAGGAGCATCTCGTAGGTCCCCACCGCGAGCTTGAGCGCGACCGAATCGTTCTCGGCGCTCGCCACCCCGGCCGCGTTGTCGGCGAGGGCGGCGTGGGCGAGCTTGTCCTCGGGGAAGCGCTGGGTGACCTGATGCCAGCGGTTCATGCGGCCGCGCGGCGACGGCTCGGTGAGCGCCCAGAGATGCCAGGCCGCGCGGTTGGATGGATCGACCGCGAGCGCGCGCGACGCGATCGCCCCCACGACGTCGGGACCGCGGCCCGTGAGCCAGTAGGCGTTGGCGAGGGCGACGAGCGCCGTCGCGTTCTCCGGCTCCCGCTCCACGACGCGTTCGTAGACGGGGCCAGCGACCTCGTGCATCTCGCGGAAGGGCTCCACCGCGGCGACGAGCGCGGCGGTGTCGGCCGTGTCGGCGCAGATGGCGTCGAGGCGGGCGAGGAGCTGGGGGATGTCGGCTTCGGACTTGTAGTCACGAACGGCGGCCGCGACGGCGGCGCGCGCATCTGGCGCTTGGCGGACCATTGGGGAAAGTTATCCGCATGCGATCACGCTCGGCACCGGAGACCTGTTGACCACGCCGGACCGTCCCAAGGGACTGCAGCACACGTTGAACAACCCGCTGGCCGCCCTCCTGGCCGAGCTGCAGCTGCTCGAGATGGAGGAGCTGCCGCCGGAGCATCGCGCGTCGGTGGAGCGGGCCATCGAGCTCTGCCGCCGATTGGTGCGGATCGTCCGGGAACAGGTCCCGGCCGACCGGGTCTGACCCGGGACCGGCCCGGGGTGCGGGGAAAGGGTTGCGCCCCGTCCCGGGACAGGTGATACTCATTCACGCTCGTCACGGCGCGGCCTTGCCCACCGGACGATCGCGCTCCCCGACGCTCCCCCGCCCCGCCCTTGAGCGCGGCGCCTCCCCGGCAGACTGACCGGGACCTGGCCGGATTCGTCTGGACGCTCGCAGCACATCGCTGGCTCTGCGGTTCGCTCCGCAACGACCCTCGTGGTCCTACACCCAATTGCATGACTGAAAGCCGCCGTCCGCCCCGCCGTGGGCGCAGCGCGCGCCCAAAGAAGGCCAAGGGCGATGCCGCGCTGGAAGGCCAGAATGACGCCGATCCGTACCTCGATGCGAGTGCGCCCGTAGCGGCGCCCGTCGACGAGGCACCGCCCCCGGCCCCCGCGTACATCCCGCCGCCCGCGCCCATCGAGAGCGGCGACGGCGCCGCCCCCTCGGCGAGCGCACCCGACGCGTCGAGCAACGGGACCCCCCAACAGCAGAACGGCCAGCGCCCCTGGCAGGACCGTGGCGAGCGCCCGGATCGTGGCGATCGCAATGAGCGGGGCGGCCGCGGCCGTCGCGGCCGTCGCCAGCGCGGCCGGCGTCGCGGTGGCGATCGCGAGAACGAGGCGCGCGGGCCGCGCCCTGACCGCCCGGAGCGCCCCGACCGTCCGGACGGCGGGCACGGCGAACGCGATGCCGGGCCGCCGCAGATCCTCGTCATCGACGGCGAGACGAGCGGCTGGTTCGACCCCGCGCGTGACGCCGGCTTCGTCCGCCGCGCCGAGTACAGCTATCTCAACGAGCCGGGCGACACCTGGGTCTCGCCGCACCTCGTGCGGCTCTACGGCCTGCGCCGCGGCGATGCGATCGTCGCGCGCACCGGCCGCGACCATCGCGGCCGCATCTCGGTGGCGGAGATCGTCTCGCTCAACGGCGCCGACCCGGTCGAGGGCGCGCGCCGTCCCGACTTCCAGACGCTCACCGCGAGCTACCCCGAGCGTCGCCTGACGCTCGAGACCGGCCGGTCGGCGAAGGGCGGCCCGGAACTCACGCGCCGCGCGATCGACCTCATCGCGCCCATCGGCTTCGGCCAGCGCGCGCTCATCGTCGCCCCGGCCCGCGCCGGCAAGACGATGCTCATGCAGGCGATCACCGAGGGCATCGCGATCAACCACCCGACGGCGACGCTGCTCATCCTCCTCGTGGACGAGCGTCCCGAGGAAGTGAGCGAGGCGATCTCGTGGGGCGTCGGCGAGGTCATCGCGTCGAGCTTCGACCAGCCGGCCAAGCGCCACGTCGAAGTGGTGGAGATGGTGATCGAGCGCTCGCGGCGCCTGGTCGAGCAGGGGAAGGACGTCATCATCGTCCTCGACTCGCTCACCCGCATGGCCCGCGCCTTCAACACCGCCGAGCGCGGCACGGGCCGCACCCTCTCCGGCGGCCTCGACACCTCGGCGATGGCCAAGCCGAAGGCCTTCTTCGGCTCCGCCCGGAACATCCTGCCGCAGCACGGCGGCGGCTCGCTCACGATCATCGCGACGGCGCTCGTCGAGACCGGCTCGCGCATGGACGACGTGATCTTCGAGGAGTTCAAGGGCACCGGCAACTGCGAGATCAAGCTCGACCGCTCGCTCGCCGAGAAGCGGATCTTCCCCGCCTTCGACATCGCGACCTCCGGGACGCGGCGCGAGGAGAAGCTCTACAAGGCGGAGCAGATCGACGCGATCTACACGCTGCGGCGCGGGTTGCAGCAGATGCCGCCGCAGGCGGGGATGGAGTGGCTCATCAAGCGGATCGCGAGCACGACGTCGAACGATGCGCTGCTCGCGGGGCTCTGAACGGCAACGGCGATGTGAGTGGTGAGTGGTGAGCTGTGAGTAACGACGATGCGGGGTGGCGCCGAGGCGCTGCCCCGCATCGTCGTTACTCATGACTCACAGCTCATAGCTCACCGCGCCGTCGGCAGTGGCTCCAGCAGCACATCCTGCACCCCAACCTCGACCCGTTCGAGCGCGACGAACGCCCCGGTCCGCGCATCCCAGCGCCGCATCGCATACCGGTTCCGCCCCGCCCACTCCGCCACATCCACGAACGTCGCCCCGAACGTCGAGAGCCAGTACGCCTCGAACTCCCCGAAGATCAGCGGCCGTGTCGCCGCGATGAACCGCTCGGCGCCGCGGAGCATCATCAGCTCCGCCCCCTCGATGTCGAGCTTCATCAGGTCGCAGCGCGTGAGCCCCTGCTCCGCCGTCCAGGCGTCGAGCGTCACCACCGGCACCCGCAGGTGACTCGGCCCATCGCCGGTGACGAGCGCGGCCGTGCCGCTGCCCGCTCCCGTCTCCTCGCTCTTGAGCCACATCCCGAGCTCGCCGGGGGCATCGCCGAGCGCGACCGCGGCCACCTGCACCTGCGCGCCCACGGCGTTGGCGGCGATCGCCCACTCCAGGCGCGCGCGGTTCGCCGGCACCGGCTCGAAGGCGACCACCCGTCCGCCGCCGCGCGCGAGCCGGCGCGCGAGCGGCACCGTCCACCACCCCACGTTCGCGCCCACGTCGAACACCGTCGCGTCGGGCTTCACGCGCGCCAGCAATGCGTCGCGCACGTCGTCGTCCGCCTCGCCGAGCCAGCAGGCCATCGCCTCGGCGTCGTCGCGCAGGTCCCAGCGGGCGCGACTCCCGTCGCGCATCGTCACCTCGCGCATCGGGTCGCGCGCGAGGGCGGCGGCGCGCAGCCGCGCATGCAACGCGCGCGCGAGGGTCCCCTTGCCGCGGAAGTTCGGCGTGGCGCGCCCGAGCGCGGCGAGACGGTCGTAGAGGCTCACCCGCGCGCCAGCTCGTCCCACAGCGCCGCGATGGCCCGCATGCCGCGACGGAAGTTGTCCTGGCTGATCCACTCGTCGGGCGCGTGCGCGTTCTCGCCCGGGAGCCCGAAACCGACGAGCAGCACCGGCGCCTGCAGCAACCGCTCGAAGTCGCCGACGACCGGGATCGAGCCACCCTCGCCGGTGATCACCGGCCGACGGCCGAACGCCGCCTCGAGCGCGCGCGCGGCGGCATCGTAGATGGGACCGGAGAGATCGGCGCGCCACGGGTTCCCGCCATGCAGCGCCGTGACGGTGACCGTCACACCGTCGGGCTTCACGCGCTGCACATGCGCGTCGAGCAACGCGTGGATCGTCGCCGGATCCTGGTCGGGCACGAGACGGCAGCTGACCTTCGCCATCGACTGGCCCGGCAGCACCGTCTTCGCCCCCTCGCCGGTGTAGCCGGAGAGCAACCCGTTCACCTCGCAGGTGGGACGCGTCCAGAGCTTCTCGAGCGTGGTGTATCCCGCTTCGCCGCCCAGGGCGGCGACGTCGAGGTGGCGCATGAACTCGCCCTCGTCGAACGGCAGCTGCTTCATCCCCGCGCGCACCCCCTCGGGGAACGGCTTCACCCGGTCGTAGAACCCCGGGATCGCGATCCGTCCGTCGGCGTCATGGAAGCTCGCGATGATCCGGGCGAGCGCCGTCGCCGGATTGACCACCGCCCCGCCGTACATCCCCGAGTGCAGGTCGCTGTTGGGCCCGACGACGTCGATCTCGAAGTACGCGAGGCCGCGCAGCGAACTCAGGATGCTCGGGATCCCCGGCGCGAACATCGTCGAGTCGGAGATGACGACCGCGTCGCAGTGGAGCCGCTCCCGGTGGCGTTCGATGAACGGCGCCAGGTTCTCCGAGCCCACCTCCTCCTCCCCTTCGGCGAGGACGATCACGTTCACCGGCAGCGTGCCCCGCGCGGCGAGATGCGCCTCGAGGGCGGCGATGTGGAGCCAGAGCTGTCCCTTGTCGTCCACCGATCCGCGCGCATAGATGTTGCCGTTGCGCAGCGTGGGCGTGAACGCCGGCGAGGTCCAGAGTTCGAGCGGCTCGGGCGGCTGCACGTCGTAGTGACCGTACACGAGCACCGTCGGCGCGCCCGGCGGCGCCTTCCGCCATTCGCCGAGGACCACAGGGTGGCCCGGCGTGGCGATGGTCTCGGTGGTGAAGCCGAGTCGCGCGAGATGGCCGTGCACCCACTGCGCGGCGCGCGCGACGTCGCCCTTGTGCTCGCTCCGCGCGCTCACGCTCGGGATGCGGAGGAACTCGAAGAGGTCGGCGTGCAGACGCTGGTCGTGTTCGGAGAGCCAGGTCTCGAGGGCAGGGGCGAGCGACATCCGGATGGAGGCTGAAGGATGAAGGATGAAAGCTCAACGACGCGCGGCGCGGGGATCGGTCGAGTCGGCGGGCCAGCTGCCGTCCCACCCGCGGAGCGTCCAGAGCTGGCGGCGGCCGACGGTCTCGCCGTCGCGCAGGAGCGGGATGACCGGCCCGGGCGTGACGCTCGTGTAGTGCATGATCAGGCGCCGGATCGGACCGGGGAGCCCCTCGCGCGGCATCTCGAGCACGAGGAGCAGGTCGGCGCCCGGCGCCTCGAGATCGGTGTAGCGTGTCCAGAGGTCGTACTGGTTCCTTCGACCGCCGAGGTTGAGCGCGGTTACGTAGGGACGGCCCGGCATGTGGAACGAGAGCAGCGCCGCGTCCTGGTACCGGTTGGCCGCGACCGGCGGCGTGGTGCCGTCGGGGCCCGCGAGTGACAAGCGCGCCGAATCGACGGCGAGCGCTAGCTGATCCCAGCCATGCGCGAGCGAGACCTGGTCGCGACGCGCGGGCAACGGGATGATCCGGAACACCGCGTGCAGCAGCAGGATCGCGCTCAGTCCGCCGGCGAGCCAGGCGGCGCGCCGTTCCCACGCGCTGCGCGCACCATCGCGCGCCGCCGCGACGAGGATCAGCGCCGGGATCCAGGCGATGGCGGGCCAGTTCGCCTCCTGGTTCCGCCGCGTCGCGCTGTACACGAAGAACAGGACGCAGAAGGCCGAGATGGCGGCGAGCGCGAAGCGCGCCTCGTGCCGCGGCGCGCGCAGGTTCCGCCGGATCGCGTCGAGGACCAGCACGAACAGGATGGGCGTGACGAGGAGGAACTGCGACCCGACGAGGTTCAGCTCGCGCTGCAGGAGGTTCTCGCGCGCGTTGCCGCCGAGCCCGTGGCCGAGCTGGAAGCGGAAGGCGATCCAGTCGTGCTCCGCGTTCCACCAGAGCACCGGGATCATCACCGCCGAGGCGACGAGGACGGCGAGCCAGGGGCCGGGCTCGCGGAACCGCGGGCGCAACGACGGCTCCACCGCGAAGGCGATGAGCAGCGCGATGGGTGCGAAGACGCCGGTGAACTTGGAGGTCATCGCCAGGCCGATGGCGAGGCCGGCGGCGAGCCACCAGCGCGTCGCCGTCGCGCTGCCGGCGGCGGCGCCGAGCGCGCGCACGACGGCGAAGAGCGTCCACGCCAGCGCCGCGAGGAGCGGCGCATCCGGGGTCGCGATCACGAGCCCGGCCGCCGCGAGCGGCATCACCGAGAAGATCAGCGCGGCGTAGCGCGCGGCGCGGTCCCCGGCGAGCGTGCGCGCGGCGAGGGCGAGCGCGAGGCCGCCGGAGCTCGCGAGCAGGATCGGCGCCAGGCGGACGGCGAACGGTGACGGACCGAGCAGCGCGGGGCCGACGCGCACGAGCCAGGCGATGACCGGCGGGTGGTCGAAGTAGCCGCCGGCGAGGCGCCGCGACCATTCCCAGTAGTAGGCCTCGTCCGGGAAGAGCGGAACGACCGCGGCGAGCGCGAGCCGCAGGAGTGCGGCCGCCGCGAGGATCAGCAGCGCCTGTCGCCAGGCCGTCGGGTCTTCGTGGGGGGTCGTCCGGTCGAGCACGGCGGCGAGTCCGATAGGATGGGCGGCGGTCGTGTCGTTCAGTAGACTGAATGTATCATGCCCAACCGTCTCGCGGCCGAATCGAGCCCGTACCTCCTCCAGCACGCTGGCAACCCGGTGGACTGGCATCCGTGGGGCGAGGAGGCCTTCGCGCTCGCGCGCCGCACCGACCGCCCGGTGCTGCTCAGCATCGGGTACGCCGCCTGCCACTGGTGCCACGTGATGGCGCACGAGTCGTTCGAGGACGAGACGACCGCGCGGATCATGAACGACCTCTTCGTGAACGTGAAGGTCGATCGCGAGGAGCGCCCCGACGTGGACTCGATCTACATGCAGGCGGTGCAGGCGATCAGCGGCCACGGCGGCTGGCCCATGACGATGTTCCTCACGCCGGAGGGCGTGCCCTTCTACGGCGGGACCTACTATCCCCCCGACGACCGGATGGGCATGCCGTCGTTCCGCCGCGTGCTCGTCTCGGTCTCCGAGGCCTGGAAGCACAAGCGCGCCGACGTGCTCAAGGGCGCGGAGTCGCTGCGCGGGATCTACGCGGCGTCCGAGGGCCCCACTGCCGCCGGTCACGCGCTCTCGGCGACGACGCTCGCCGAGACGGTGCGCGCGACGCGGAACTGGTACGACCTCAAGCACGGCGGCTTCGGCGCCGCGCCGAAGTTCCCGCAGGCGATGGTCCTCGACGCGCTGCTCCGGCACTGGGCGCGCACCGGCGACATCGAGTTCCTCCGCCTCGTGCGCCACGCGATGGCGAAGATGGCCGGCGGCGGACTCCACGACCAGCTCGGCGGCGGCTTCCATCGCTACACGGTGGATGCGGTCTGGCTCGTGCCGCACTTCGAGAAGATGCTCTACGACAACGCCCTCCTCGCTCGGCTCGCCGTGCACCTCTGGCAGGCGACGGGCGATGCCGAGGCGCGTCGCATCGCCGAGGAGACCTTCGCCTGGCTCCGGCGGGAGATGACCGACCCGGCCGGCGGCTGGTATTCGTCGCTCGACGCCGACAGCGAAGGCCACGAGGGGAGGTTCTACGTCTGGTCGCTCGACGAGATCCGCCGCCTTCTCGGTGCCGACGCGGCCATCGCCGAGGCGCACTGGGGCATCACCGCGGGCGGGAACTTCGAGGGGACGAACATCCTGCATGTGGCGCTCCCGCTCGACGAGGCGGCGACGCGGTGCGGGATGGAGCCCGCGGCGGCCATTGACGCGATCGCGCGCGCGAAGGCGACGCTCTTCGCCGCACGCGCGCCGCGCGAACGGCCCGGGCGCGACGAGAAGGTCCTCGCCGGATGGAACGGCCTCATGCTCCGCGCCGTCGCCGAGGGCGCGCGTGCGTTCGACGACGCGTCCCTCCGCGCCGATGCGCTGCGCGCCGGCGCATTCCTGCGCGACGCGATGATCCGCGACGGCCGGGTGCTGCGCTCATGGAGCCGCGGCGAGGCGCGGATCCCGGGCTTCCTCGAGGATCACGCCGCCCTCGGACTCGGCTTCGTCGCGCTGTATCAGCTGACGTTCGATCGCCCCTGGCTCGACCTCGCCCTCACGCTCGCGCGGAGCACCGTCGAGTGGTTCTGGGACGACGACGCCGGCGCCTTCTTCGACACCGCGCGCGACGCCGAGCGCCTCGTCACGCGCCCGCGCGACGTCACCGACAACGCGATCCCCTCCGGCACCTCGCTCGCGGTGGAGCTGCAGCTCATCGCCGCCGAGTACACCGGCGACCAGGCGATGCGCCGCCGCGCGGAGTACGTGCTCGCGACGATGACCGAACCGCTGCGACGCGCCCCGCTCGCCTTCGGGCACCTGCTCGGCGTCGCCGACCTCGCCGTCCATGGCGCGACGGAGCTCGCACTCGCCGGCGATCCGCACGCCCCCGCATTCAGCGCCCTCGCCCAAGCCGCCGCCACGAGCTACGCCCCGTCACTGGTCCTGGCCGGCGGCTTCGGAGCCGCCGTCGCCGAGCTGCCACTCCTCGAGGGCCGCGTCGCGCCCGAGGGAAGCGCCCTCGCATTCGTCTGCGAGCGATACGCCTGCGAACTCCCAATCAGCGACCCCGCCGCACTTCGCTCTCGGCTATCCCCGTCGCGATAGCCGCTCCTCCTTCTTCCTTCTTCCTTCCGCCTTCCACTCAGAGATCCGCGCACGACTTGTTGATCTGCGAGCAATTCCCGCAGATCAACTTGCACTTGCGCCACGAGAGCGCGTCGGACCCGCAGTAGTCGCAGGTCTCGCCGGCGGCAGGACCATCGGCCGGCGCCGCATCGTCGCGCGGGCCAGCGGCGGCCGATGCGCTCACCGGACGCTCCTCGCCGCCTCGCGCGCTCACTTCGGCGCCTTGTACTCGGCGGTGTCCACCCGCTGGAACGCGCTCGCCTCGTCGCTCTTGAAGACCTTGAACAGGTACCAGAGGGACGGCACCAGCACGCAGGCCCCGCCGGCCAGCCCCCACGCGACCAGTCGCAGCGTGACCGTCGGTGCGGCGGCCGACTCGATCGTGTGCACGCCGGGGATCAGTGCCGGATACTGCGCGTATCCCCAGCCCCACACGATCAGGCTCACCTGCACGACCGCGGCCACGCGCGCCGTGCGGAACGCGCCCCGCACCAGCGCGACGAAGGCCGTCGTCGCCGCGAGGCCGATGAGCACCTGCAGCACGAGCGACCAGGGGCGCGAGACGAGACCGGGCGTGATCGACCCTTCGATCCGGTGGCCGAGGATCAGCAGCGCGACCGCGAGCCCCGCCACCGCGAGCGCGGCGACGATCGCGAGCTCGCGGAAATCCTCCTGCAGGTCCTCGTCCTTCGCTTCCACCGTGAGGTACACCGCGGCGAGGAAGGCGAAGATCGCGAGCGTGAAGAACCCGGTGAGGATGGCGAAGCCCGAGGTCCACGGCGCGACGAATCGAGCATGGAAATCGGCACCGGCGGGGACCGCGAGCGCTCCCGACGCGATCGCGCCGACGCACATGCCGAGGAGGATCGGCGTGATCGTGCTCGCGATGGAGAAGATGCTCCCCCAGTGGCGCTGCACCGCCGAGCCGGTGGAGTCGTAGGCCCGGAAGGTGAAGGCCGACCCGCGCAGGACGACGCCGATGAGCATCAGCACGAGCGGGATGTGCAGCGTGACGCTGAGCGAGGCGTACACCGCCGGGAAGCAGCTGAACAGGAGCACGATCACGAGGATGAGCCAGACGTGATTCGCCTCCCAGATGGGCCCGATGCCGTCGGCGATCAGCGCGCGCTGGCGGGGCGCTCGGCGCCCGGCGGCCACGAGATCCCAGACGCCCGCGCCGAAGTCGGCGCCGCCGAGCACGACGTAGGCGTTGAGCGCGAGCATCGTCACGCCCGCGATGAGGTCGGCGAGGGTCAGTCCGAGCACGTCAGACATCCCGCCGGATGGGGTGGGCCGGATCGGGCTGCGTCTTGAGGATCTGCGCCCAGAGCAGCCAGGCGACGATCACCCCGAGGAACACGTAGAGCAGCGTGAAGGCCGCGAAGGGGACCACGAGCCCGGGCATCGGCGTCAGCGCGTCCGCGGTGCGCATCACGCCCTGCACGATCCACGGTTGGCGCCCGACCTCGGTCACCACCCACCCCGCCTCGACGGCGATGAAGCCGGCCGGCGTCAGCAGGGCGAGCAATCCGAGCAGCGCGCGCGAGTCGGCCACCTCGCGCTTGCGCACCCGGCAGGCGATCACCCAGAGCGAGGCGAACGCCATCAGCGAGCCGAGCCCCACCATCACCTGGAAGGCGATGTGCGTGATCGCCACCGGTGGCCAGTCGCTCTCGGGGAAGGCATCGAGTCCCTTCACCTCGGCGTCGAAGTCGCCGAACGCGAGGAACGAGAGCCCGCCGGGGACGTCGATCGCGTAGCGCGTCTCGCGCGTCCGCTCGTCGGGGATGCCGCCGATGCGGAGCGGCGCCGATCGCTGCGTGACGAAGTGCCCTTCCATCGCCGCGAGCTTGGCCGGCTGCCACTTGGCGACGAACTTCGCCGAGAGGTCGCCGCTCACGAGCTGGAGGAGCGATGCCGGCACCGCCACGAGCAGCGCGAGCTTGAGCGCCGCGCGATGGAACGTCGACTCGCGGTCGCGGCGGAGCATCCAGGCGTGGATCCCCGCCACCGCGATCCCCGTCGTCGCGAAGGCGGCGATGGTCATGTGCAGCGCCTGCGGGAACGAGGCCGGTCCGAGCATCGCCGCGATCGGGTCGATGTCGGTCGGCTTGCCATCGACCAGCGTGAATCCGGTCGGCGAGTTCATCCACGCGTTGGCGAAGACGACGAAGATCCCGGAGACGGTGCCGCTCACCGCCACGGCGACGCCGGCCCACCAGTGCGCGCGCGCGGTGAGCCGCGTCCAGCCGTACAGATAGATGCCGAGGAAGATCGCCTCCGTGAAGAAGGCGAATCCCTCGAGCGAGAAGGGCATGCCGATGATCGCGCCCGCGTACTCCATGAACGCCGGCCAGAGGAGCCCGAGCTCGAACGAGAGCACCGTGCCGCTCACCGCGCCGACGGCGAAGAGGATCGCCGTCCCCTTGCTCCAGCGCTTCGCGAGGTCGAGCCAGACCGGGTCGCGCGTGCGGATCCACTGCCGTTCGGCGAGCACCATCAACAACGGCATCCCGATCCCCATCACCGCGAAGATGATGTGGAACGCGAGCGACATCGCCATCTGGCTGCGCGCGGCGAGGAGGTCGCTCATTCGAAGTCGAGCGCGAGATCCAGCGCCGGCGCCGAGTGCGTGAGCGCGCCGATCGAGATCCGGTCCACCCCCGTCTCGGCGATGCCGCGCACCGTCTCGAGCGTCACGCCGCCGGAGGCTTCGGTCCAGCAGTGGCCCTTGGCGAGCTGGACGCTCTCCCGCATGAGCGGGAGCGGCATGTTGTCGAGGAGCAGCGCATCGACGCCGGCGGCGATCGCCGCGCGCACCTGCACGACGGTGTCGCACTCGACCTGGATGAGGATCCCCGCCGGCACGTGCGCCCGCGCGCGGGCGACGGCGACCGAGACGTCCCCCTCGCAGGCGGCGATGTGGTTGTCCTTCACGAGCACCGCATCGGAGAGGTCGCGTCGATGGTTGCGCCCGCCGCCGCAGCGCACCGCGTACTTCTCGAGGTCGCGCCAGCCGGGCGTCGTCTTCCGCGTGTCGACGATGTGCACCTTGGTCCCCTGCACCGCCTCGACGAACCGCGCCGTGAGCGAGGCGACGCCGGAGAGGCGCTGCAGGAAGTTCAGCGCCACGCGCTCGGCGCTCAGCAGGCCGCGCGCCGGCCCGCTCAGGTGCAGCACCGAGTCGTTGCGCGCCACGCGCGTGCCGTCCTCGGCGTCGATGCGGATCTCCACGTTCGGCTCGACGAGCCGGAAGGCCGCGAGCGCGAGCGGGACACCGGCGATCGTGCCCGCCGACCGCGCGACGAGCGATGCCCGCGCGCGTCGCGTGGAGATGACCGTCGAGATCGTCGTCACGTCGTCGAAGGCGCGATCCTCGTCGAGCGCCGCCTTCACGAGCGCGACGAGCGGGCCTTCGCCGAACGGGAAGCCCGAGCCGGCCGCCACGTAGGTGGGGGTCGCGAGCGGCGTGATGCGCCGCGGGGGCATCGGCTCGCGCGCGGCCATCACTCGCCCGGATCGACGCCCGGCGAGGCCGGCACCGGCGCGCCCCCGCCGATCGCCACCATCCGTTCGATCGAGCGCAGCGCGCGCTGCGCCACCTCGGCCGGCACCGTGATCCGGTGCTGCAGCGTCTCGAGCGAGGCCAGCACCTTCGGCAGCGTCGTGACCTTCATGTACGCGCACGACGCGCGCTCGTTCGCCGCATGGAACCGCTTGCCCGGATACGCCTTCTGCAGGCGATGCAGGATCCCGACCTCGGTCGCCACGATGAACGTCGACGCGTCGGAGACCCCGGGACGCTTGATCATCCCCTCGGTGGAGAGGATGTGCACGCCCGCAGGGTCCACGTCACCCGCGCTCACCGCCTCGACGACGCTCGTCGCGCAGCCGCACTCGGGATGGATGAGGAACTCCGCCTCGGGGTGCAGCGAGCGCTGCAGTCGGATGTTCTCCGGGTCGATCCCCGCGTGCACATGGCATTCGCCCATCCACACATGGATGTTCGCGCGCCCCGTCACGCGGCGCACGTGCGCGCCGAGGAACATGTCGGGCAGGAAGAGGATCTCCCGGTCTGCCGGGATGGCGTTGACGACCTCGACCGCGTTCCCCGAGGTGCAGCAGTAGTCGCTCTCGGCCTTCACCTCGGCCGTCGTGTTCACGTAGGCGACGACGACGGCGCCCGGATGCTCCGCCTTCCAGGCGCGGAGCTGGTCGGCGTCGATGGTCGAGGCGAGCGAGCAGCCCGCCGCGAGGTCGGGGAGGAGGACCGTCTTGGTCGGCGAGAGGATCGCCGCGGTCTCGGCCATGAAGTGCACGCCGCAGAAGACGATGACGTCGGCGTCGGTGCGGGCGGCCTCGCGGGAGAGCCCGAGCGAGTCGCCGACGTAGTCGGCGACGTCCTGGACCTCGGGGCGTTCGTAGTTGTGCGCGAGGATGACGGCGCGGCGCTCGGCCGCGAGGGCACGGATGCGGCGCTGCAGCTCTTCGACCTCGCGCGGGGTCGCGGCGGGAGTGGCCATGCGGGGAATCTAGCGGCCCTTCGCGCCCCCCGGACGACCGTCGTGCTGGCCGTCCGGTCCCGCGCGGGGTATGATTTCGCGATGCTCCGCCGCCTCGTCCGCACCCTCGGAACGCTGGGCGCGCTTTGGACCCTCACGGTCCTCGGCGCACCCTCGTTGTTGCCGGCGTGCGGGATGCACGGAGCAGGCCCGAGCGGGCATGAGAGCGGGCACGTTCCTGCCGCCGCGCCGAGCCACGAGGGAGGCCACGGCGGGCACGTGATGCACGAGGCCGCCGCGACGGACGCGCCGACCGAGGCGCCCGCCGCTGCGTGCCAGTGCCTCGACTGCTGCTGCGCCTCGGCGCCGGTGGCGTTCGCGATCCGCGCGACCATGCGGTTGCGCGAGATCATCACGCCCAGCCACGCCGGATGGTGGGCGACGTCGGAGCCGGCCCCGCCGCGCGCGCTCGCGCTGCGGCTGCCGTTCGCGAACGGTCCTCCCGCCGCCACGGCCTGATCGCCTTCCGTCGGCGCCACGCCGACGTCCCGTCCACGACCGTCGCCCTGATCCGCGCGCGGCAGCTGCCGCTCGCCTACCCCTCCTACTCCATGCTTCGTTCGATCCGTCGTACCCCTCGCGTGATGGCCGCGCTCGCCGTCGTGCTGCTGACCGCCACCGCATTGAGTGCACCCGCCGAGCGCTTCCACACGCGCCTTGTGAAG
>JBGATT010000082.1:0-14255 GCA_044229035.1 Gemmatimonadaceae bacterium
CGATCGGCACGCCGATCACGCGCTGTCCCACCACGAAGAGCCCGCTCGCGACCGGTCCCCACCAGTACGTCAGCAGGAACACCGGCGCCCAGAGGCCGATCGCGTTGATCATCGTCGAGGGCGCCGAGACGAACGGGAACTCGCGGTAGCGCCAGAGCGCGGCCTTGGTGGCGGCCCAGGTGAACCGTCCGCCCCGCGCCCGTTCGGCGCGGCGCACGACGACGCCCATTTCCACCGCGCTATAGACCCGTCCCGCTGCGTCGCCGAGGGCGAGCCCCACCGCGGAGGCGCGCGCGAGGATCGCCGTGACCACCTGGCCCGCGGCGATCCCCACCGAGCGCGACACGCGGAGCCGCACCAACGCGTCGAACGAGCGGTGCCGGAGGCACCATCCCGAGAGGACATCGGCCGCCCCGGCGCCGAACATCCCCAGCGGCACGAGCCAGAGCGTGGCGTAGGCGGCCGGGGCGCGGAGCACCTCGCCGGCGATCCACCGGCCCGCCACCACGAGCACCACGACCGCGAGGAGGCTCGAGACGAGTGACGCGAAGAGCCCGGCGCCCACCACCGCCACCGCCTCGTCGTCCGACTCCGGCAATGCCACCGCGATCCCCAGCCGCCACGAGGCCGCGGTGCTCAGCGAGCCGAGCGCGGCGAGGTACACGCCGAAGATCCCCCACGCCGCCGGCGGGAAAAGACGCGTGAGGAGCGGCGAGACCGCGAGCGAGATCGCCTGCCCCGCCGCGACGGCGAGCATGAGCCGCGCGGTGCGCGCCCGCGCCGAGTCCGGGTCGCCGCGGCCGCGCGCCATCGCCCACGCTTCTCGCAGGTCAGGCAGTCGCATCACGCACCGCCTGTTCGTACAGCGCGAGATAGCGCGACGCCACTTCGCGCGGGGCGAACCGCTCCAGCATCCGCGCGCGCGCCGCACCGGCGGAGGCATCCACGCCACCCGCCGCGCTCCGTGCGACGAGTCGCGCCCGCATCGCCGCCGCGAGTCCGGTCAGGTCCCCCGGCTCGACGAGCGTCCCGCCCCATGCGGCGTCCACCACGTCAGGCAGTCCGCCGGAGCGGTACGCGATCACCGGCGTGCCGCAGAGCTGCGCTTCCACGCCCACGAGCCCGAGCCCTTCGTCGCGCGACGGCATCACCACGGCGATCGCGCTGCGATACGCGGCCGCGAGCGCCGACCGGTCGATGTGCCCGATCCACCGCACCCGCGCCGCGATCCCGAGTCCTTCGGCGCGCGCATGCAACGCCGCGCGATCATCGCCATCGCCCACCACGTCGAGCGTCGCGTCGGCCGGCAGTTGCGCGAAGGCGTCGAGCAGGTCGGCCACGCCCTTCTGCGCGTTGAGCCGTCCGACGAACAGGAACCGCCCCGCGACCGGCGTCCCCTCCGGCGCGAAGGCCGCCGTGTCCGCCGGCATCGGCGCGACGACGATACGCGCCTCCGGTGCCATCGCGCGCGCCTCGTCCGCGAGCCAGCTCGAGACCGACGTCACCGCCTGCGATCGCCGGAGCACCGCGCGCATCAACGGATGCACCACCGAGACCTTCCGCGCGAGGCGCACATCGGAGCCGTGCATCGTGGTGACCAGCGGCTTGCCGCCGCCCCCCGCGAGCGCGAGCAGCCCGGCCGGGAACCACCAGTGCGCATGCACCACGTCGGGCGCGAAGCGCGCGATCTCGCGGCGCAGCGCCCAGCTCCCGGCACCGAGGAACCCCGCGAGCGCGGCCTTGCCGCCCAGCGACCCGAGCACCTGCTCGGCCATCGTCCCCGTGTAGGCGAGCGTCTCCAGCCCGCGCGGCGCGTAGCGGAAGCGGCGCACCGGCACGCCGTCGATCGTCTCCCGCTCGGCGAGGTCCGCACCCGCGGGGGCGAGCACCTCCACCGCCGCCCCGGCCTCCCGCAGTGCCAGCGCCAGGCGGTGCAGGAACGAGCCCGCCGCGTCCGCCGGGAATCGCGGATACGCGTGCGCCACGAAGAGCACGCGCATCGCGGTCACCGCGCGCGGCGGTCCAGCAAGACCTCGTCGAGGAGGCGCCGCAGCTCCCGCTGCTCGGCGCGCATCACCGCGATCTGCTCGCCGAGCAGGCCCGTCGCGAAGAAGACCGAGCCCAGCAACAGGCAGGTCTGGATGAGCGTCCACACCCAGCGCAGGCCGATGTCGCGCGTGAAGAGCAGCACGAGGGCCACGAGGCCCGACAGCAGGCCGACCGCGAAGAGCCCCGCGCCGAGCATGCCGAACGCGAGCAGCGGCTTCTGCCCGAAGCGCAGCTCGAACCACACCGCCAGCATGTCGAGCACCCCGATGGGGATGCGGCTGAGCCCGAACTTCGACTTCCCCGCATGGCGCGGGTAGAGCGGGATCGGCACCTCGGTGACGGTGTAGCCCTTCGCGTGCGCGAGCACGATCATGTAGCGGTGCCAGTCCGGCCGCACCGGCTGCTCCTCCATGATCACGCGGCGGTACGCCTTCACGTTGTTCAGGTCGCGCACCGGCACGTCGAACAGCGAGCGCGAGAGCCGGTTGTAGATCCCCGAGACGAACGCCTTCTCGTACACGCCCTGCTTGTAGCCGGTCACCATGTCCGACCGGTCCTCGAGGATCGGCTGCACGAGGCTCGGGATGTCCTCGGGCTTGAACTGCAGGTCGGCCGGGTAGAAGACGAGGATGTCGCCGCTCGCATGCAGGAACCCGGTGCGCAGCGCGTCGGCGATGCCCCGCTGGGCGCGGTGATGCACCACGCGCAGGAACGGGTGTTCGGTCTCGAGCGCCGCGAGCACCCGCACGGTGTCGTCGCGCGAGCCGTCGTTCACCACCACCACCTCGTACGCCACCGCCTGCCGCGCGATCATCTCGGCGCACAGCTGCACGAACAGCGGGAGGTTCTCGGCCTCGTCCTTCGCCGGCACGAGGATCGACACGCGCGGCAACGGGGCGTCGGCGGCGGGCAGGGACGGTGCGGGACGGGCGGTGACGGTCATGGGGGAGCGAGAGGCGGTGCTGGAAGCGGCGCTAGAGGCGCTTGCGCATGCGCGCCGGGAGCACGCCGAGCTGGTCGCGGTACTTGGCCACCGTGCGCCGGGCGATCTGCACGCCGTCGCGCTCGAGCAGCTCCACGAGCGCCTGGTCGGTGAGCGGGTTCTTGGGGTCCTCCTCGGCCACGAGCTTCTCGATCGTCGAGCGGATGGCGCGCGCCGACACGTCCTCGCCGTCGGAGCTCTTGAGCGCCGACGAGAA
Source organism: Gemmatimonadaceae bacterium (assembly GCA_044229035.1). Lineage (GTDB taxonomy): Bacteria > Gemmatimonadota > Gemmatimonadetes > Gemmatimonadales > Gemmatimonadaceae > Pseudogemmatithrix. The sequence goes on from JBGATT010000082.1 coordinate 3,249, forward strand.
GAAGTACTTGAGCGGGAGCACGCCGCGCGGCGTCTGCGCGAACTTCTCGTTCGTCACGCGCGACACCGTCGACTCGTGCATCCCGATCGCCTCGGCCACCTCGCGCAGCGTCAGCGGACGCAGCGCCTGCTCCCCCTTCTCGAAGAACTCGCGCTGCCGGTCCACGATGAAGTGCATCACCTTCAGCATCGTCTGCCGCCGCTGCTCGATGGCCTGGATCAGCCACTGCGCCGCGCTCAGCCGGCTCGTGATGAACTCCTTGCTCTCGCCGTCGAACTTCTTCTTGTCCCGCGCGATGTCCTGGTACGACTTGCTCAGCTTGAGCCGCGGCAGGTTCGCGTCGTTGATGAAGACGAGGTACTCCCCCTCCACCTTCTCCACGATCAGGTCCGGCACGACGTAGTTGTCGCCGCCCTCGGCGTAGGCGCGCCCCGGCTTGGGGTTCAGCTTGGCGATCGCGTCGGCGGCGGTCTGCACCTCGCCCGGCGGGATCCCGAGCTTGCGCCCGATCTCCACCCACCGGTGCGCGATCAGCTCCTGGAAGTGCTCCCGCACCAGCGTCTCCGACAGCGTCCCCACGAGCCCCGAGTCCTTGAGCTGCAGCACGAGGCACTCGTGCAGGTCCCGCGCCCCGATGCCGGCCGGGTCGAGCGCCTGGATCGTGCGCAGCATCCGCTCCGCCTCGGGCATCGTGAACAGCGGCAGCTCGCGCTCCACGTCGGCCGCCTCGGCCGCGCGCTTGAGCTCGTTGTTGATGCCGGTGAGGATCTCGTCGAGCGATGCCGCGAGCCAGCCGTCCTCGTTGATGTTCCCGATGAACTCGTCGGCCAGCAGCTCCTCGCGCTCCGAGAGGTCGAGCAGCCGCACCTGGTCGCGCAGGTGGTCGTCGAGGCCGCGCGAGGCGATCGTCACCGGCTCGTAGTGCTCGCGGTCGTCGCGCTCCTCGCGCACCCCGCCCACCTCGAAGCCGTTGAGGAGGATCTCCTCCCACTGCGACTCGTCGTCGCTGTCGGCCGGCGCCGGCGTCTCCGGCTGCTCCGCCTCGGCGGTCGCGTCCGCCTCCGCCGCCGTCTCCTCCTCCTGCTCCGCCTCGTCGTCCTCGGGTTCCACGAGGTCGAGGAACGGGTTCACCATCAGTTCCTGCTTCAGGTGCTGCTGCAGGTCGAGGAGCGGCATGTAGAGCATGTCCATCGCCTGGTACAGGCGTGGATTGACCTTCAGCTCCTGCCCGAGCCTCGCGGACTGCTGCAGCCCTGCCTTCACGGTGACTCTCCGGTCGAGGGAGGTTCCGTCTCCGGATGCTCGGAGCGGAACCGCTCGCGCAGGCGCGCCGTGAGCGTGGGGCCGAAGTAGACCTTCGACACCGTGTCGTCGAAGATCAGTTCGCGCACCGGGCCGGACACCTTCACCGTCCCGTCGAACATGATGTACGCCCGGTCCACGATGTCGAGCGTCTGCTCCACGTTGTGGTCCGAGATGAGCACGCCGATGCCGCGGTCCTTCAGCGACGCGACGATCTGCTGGATGTCGTGCACCGCGATCGGGTCCACGCCCGCGAACGGCTCGTCGAGCATCATGAACTTCGGCTCGGTCACGAGCGCGCGCGTGATCTCCAGCCGGCGGCGCTCGCCGCCCGAGAGCGCGTACGCCTTGCTCGCCCGCAGGTGCTTGATGCTCAGCTCGTCGAGCAGCCCCTCCAGCCGGCGCTCCCGCTCCTGCCGGTCGATCGGCAGCGTCTCGAGGATCGCCATGATGTTCTCCTCGACCGACAGCTTCCGGAAGATCGAGGGTTCCTGCGACAGGTAGCCGATGCCGCGCCGCGCGCGCTGGAACATCGGCATCCGCGTGATGTCGTCGCCGTCCAGCCGGATCGTGCCCGCGGCCGGCGGGATCAACCCGGCGATCATGTAGAACGTCGTCGTCTTGCCCGCGCCGTTGGGACCCAGCAGGCCGACGATCTCGCCCTGCCGCAGCTCCAGCTGGACGTTGTTCACCACGTTCCGCTTCTTGTACGTCTTCACCAGGCCATGCGCCGAGAGGACGCTGGCCTTCCCCACCGCGGCCTGCGCCAGGGGCGGCGTCCGCCGCGCGGGGGCCGGGTGCTCGCCGGTCAGCCGGAGCTGCGCCTGCAGCGCCTCCGGCTCGGCGCCGTGCCGCGCCCGGAGCTCGTCCCCCAGCCGGATCCGCAGCTCGGCGTCGGCGCGGGAGAAGTCCACCGGAGCGAGCGCCCCGGAGGCGACCAGGCGCGGAAGCGCGACGCGGCGCAGGTGGTCCCGCACCTCGTCCACCGACAGGCGGCCGGCTTCGGCCTCCACGTCGCGGCCCTCGGCGCGCATCGCGTTCAGGTGGTCGTCGCGGTACGCGATCGCCACCTCGTGGAACGGCGCCACGCCCTCGGCGTCCGCGCGCTGGCAGATCGCGAGGAGGCAGAGCGCGGTCGACCGGTCCCCGCCGGTCAGGCGGAGGATCAGGGCGCGGTCAGGGCCGCCGGAGGCGGTGGGATCGGTCACGGACGCTCGGGGGCTGGCTTCGGGACAGGCGTGTCGGCGGGCTTCGGTTGAGGCGTCGAGTCGGGCTTCGCGGTCGGACGGCGCACGGTGTCGCTCGGGGCCGCCACGGGCTCCAGGTAGAGTCCGCGCGCCCCGTCCTTCACGTCCACCTTCGAGACCTCACCGGCCTCGAAGGAGACGACGATCAGCCGCCCCGTGTTATAACTGATGTTCGGCGGCCCCTTCACCCCGGATGAGGGGGCGAGCTGGTAGTACGCCCGCGCCGTCCCCGTCGCCGTCACCTGCTTCATCCGGGCCGACGCGGTGTCCTCCACCGCCGCGCTGTCGAACAGGGCGACGATCGTGTCCCCGCGGATCCAGTCCCGCTCGGTCGATTCGATCCGGAGCGAGTCGACCGCGGTGAAGGCCACCGCCCGGCCGAGGGCGTGCAGCTCCCGGATCTTCTGGCCCGGCATCCGGATGTCGAGCGAGTCGGCCTCCATCTCCTGCTGCGGCGTCACCGCCACCGCCCGGCCGCCCCACGTGAACACCCGCTGCATGAGCTGGTCGGCGAAGCGGAGGTCGATCGTGTCCCCCTTCAGCGTGAGCGAGTCGCTCACCACCTGCGCCTCCCCCGACGAGCGCACCCGCTCCAGCTTCTGCTCCTGCGACCAGATGTCGATCTCCGTCCCGTCCATCGTGAAGGGGCGCTCGCCATGCCCCACCACCTTCGGGTCCTCGAGCAACCGGGCGAAGCCCGTCCCCTGGTCCAGCGTCGCCGAGTCGCCGGTCGCGCGCATGTCGGTCCGCTCGATCACCACCGTCCCCGACATCCACACCAGCGAGTCGTTCTCCGAGATCACCAGGTCGGCGGTGATGTCGGTCGAGTCGCCACGCGTGGAGCTGTCGCGCGGCGCCCCCGCCGACGGCGCGGCGGCGGCCCGCGCCGGCCGGGCCGCGGTGGAGTCCTGCGGCGCCATCCGCACGAACGGACGCCCCGGCGCCCGCCATGACGGCGTCGCGCGCAGGCCGGGCTTGGCGCGGAAGTACTCCATCAACGGACCCGTGAACCGCGTCCCGGTGTTCGTCTTGCCGCGCACGTTCCCAGTCGCGATCAGCCGCTCGTCGCGCGTGAAGTACACCATCCGGTCCGACTGCATGTTCATCCGCGGCTCGGTGTACCGCACGCGGTTGATCAGGATCAGCTCGCCGCGGTCCTCATAGTGCTCGGCGCTGTCGGCGAGGAGCCGGTTCCCCTGCCCGATGCAGATCGCGTCCACGCCGCCGCCGAAGAACGTCCGGCTCGTCCCGTCCGGCATCTTCGAGCGGTTCATCGTCGTCACCAGCACCCCGCCCCGCACCACGCCCCGGATCTCCACCTCGCACACCCCGCGCGACTCCTGCGCCACCGCCACGGCGGGCAGCAGCGCGAGCGCGGCGAGCGCGGCGAAGGTGGCGAGGCGCGAACGGGTCACGCACCGTCCGGAAGGCGCACGGCACCGCCGCGCCCGCGCTCCACCTGCAGCACCTGCACCGCGTTCAGGCTCGGGTCCGTCCGGAAGCCGATCCCCCGCATCTCCTTCTCCCCCGGCTCGGTGAGCACGAAGGCCGAGTCGGACATCACGAGGTTCTGCGACTGGATGTAGCGGATCATCGAGGTCTTCAGCACGCGGCCGTCCACCGACGTGATCACCACGTTCCCCCACGCCTCCAGCACGTTCGCCCGCGTGTTGATCGACCCGAGCCGCCCCGTCATCGTCGCCTCCTTCGAGCCGGTGGCCCCGAAGAAGTCGCCATGCACGTTGCGCAGCGAGGCGCGCGTGTTCTGGTCGAGGAAGAGCGCCGTGTCGGCGAACACCTCGGCGCGCAGCAGGCCGCCGTCGGTCACGAGGGTGCGGAAGCCGAACGCCACCTGGTCGGCCGAGTCGAGGATCGCGAGCTCGTCGGTGCCGACGGCCGGCTCCCCACCGGGATTCGAGCAGGCAGCAGCGCTCGCGGCGGCGGCCAGCGTCAGCACCGCGACGAGGCGCGGCAGGGCATGCATCGAGCGCCGCATCAGACCGCTCCCGCGCGCATGAGGTCGTGCAGGTGCACCACTCCCACCACGCGCTCCGCGTCGTCCAGCACCGGCAGGGCGATGATGCCCTTCGTCTCCATCAGGTGCACCGCCGCGCTGCCGAGCTCGTCGGCGCGGATCGACTTGGGCGTGCGCGTCATGACGCGTTCGACGGGGATGGGGAAGATCTCCTGTTCCTGCTCCATGAGGCGCGAGAGGTCTCCGGTGGTGATGACGCCGAGCAACCGGCCATCCGGCGCGGCGATCACGCAGATACCCCGCCGCTCGGCGAGTTGCACCACCGCCTCTCGCATGGTCGCCGTCGCGGGGAGGATCGGCAGGCCGTCGCTCACCATCACGTCGCGCACGCGCAACAGCAGCTTGCGTCCGAGCGACCCGCCCGGATGGAACCGCGCGAAGTCCTCCCGCCGGAACCCCTTCTCCTCCAGCAGCGCCACCGCGAGCGCGTCGCCCAGGGCGAGCGCGAGCGTCGTGCTCGTCGTCGGGGCGAGGTCGTGCGGGCACGCCTCCTCGCGCACCCAGCCGTCGAGCGAGACCGTGCAGGTGCGCGCCAGCGTCGAGTTCGCGTCGCCGGTGATCGCGATGCAGGGCACGCCGAGCCGCGTCAGCTGCTCCAGCAGCGGCAGCAGCTCCACCGTCTCGCCGCTCTTGGAGAGCAGGATCGCGATGTCCTTGTCCGTCACGATGCCGAGGTCGCCGTGCACGCTCTCGGTCGGATGCAGGAAGTAGGCGGGCGTCCCGGTCGAGGTCATCGTCGCGGCGATCTTCCGGCCGATCAGCCCCGACTTCCCGATCCCCGACACGATCACGCGGCCGCTCGATCCCTTGATGAGCTCCACCGCCCGCGCGAACGACGGGCCGAGTCGCTCCACGGCCACGCCGATCGCTTCCTGCTCCAGCCGCAGCACGCGACGCCCGCGCTCGACGATCCGTTCCTGGCTCACAGTTCCTCCATCCGGGCCGCGACGTACGCTTCCACCTGCGTGTCCCACTCGCCCCGCGCGCGCAGCAGCGCCTCGCAGAACTCGCGCACCGCCCCCGCCCCGCCGCTCTTCGTCAGCTGCACCGTCGCCGTCCGCCGCGCCTCCGCCGTCGCGTTCGCCACGCACACCGGCATCCCCACGCGCCGCAGCACGCCGAGGTCGGGGAGGTCGTCGCCCACGAACGCGACCTCCTCCCACTGGAGCCCGCGCCGCTCGAGCAGCTGCCGCAGCGCCGAGACCTTCCGCGCCTTGTTGTCCTGGATGCAGTCGTCCACGCCCAGCTCGATCCCGCGCAGCCGCACGCTCTCCGACTCGCGCCCGGTGATGATCGCCGTGAGGATCCCCGCCTGCTTGAGCATCACGATCCCCAGGCCGTCCTGGATGTCGTAGCGCTTGAGCTCCACGCGCTGGCCCGCCGCGTCGCCGAGGATCACGCCGCCGTCGGTGAGCACGCCGTCCACGTCGAAGCAGACGAGGCGGATGCGCCGCGCCAGCGCCGGATCGATCGTGACCCCGCTCGTGCCGAGGATCATCCGCGCACCAGCTCCCAGGTGGCCACGCACTTCTCGACGAGCGCGTCGAGCTGGTGCAGCGGCACCATGTTCGGCCCGTCGCTCGGCGCGTGGTCCGGGTCGGGATGCGTCTCCATGAACAGCCCGTCGGCTCCGGCCGCGATGGCCGCGAGCGCGAGCGGCGGGATGAACTCGCGCGCCCCGCCCGAGGCACCGCCCTGCCCTTGCCCCGGCCGCTGCACCGAGTGCGTCGCGTCGAAGATCACGGGCGCCTGCGCCGCCTCGCGCATCCGCATGAAGCTCCGCATGTCCACCACGAGGTCGCCGTACCCGAAGAACGAGCCGCGCTCGGTCACCGCGATCTCGCACGGCCCCTCGGCCGCGTGCGGCGAGGTCGCGTACGCGGCGCGCACCTTCGTCACCGCTCCCGCCATGCCCTCGGGATGCAGGAACTGCCCCTTCTTCACGTTCACCGGCTTCCCCGTCGCGCCGGCCGCCTCGAGCAGGTCGGTCTGGCGGCAGAGGAACGCCGGGATCTGCAGCACGTCCACCGCCTGCGCCGCCATCGCGCACTGCTCGGGGAGATGCACGTCGGTCACCACCGGCAGCCCGCTCCGCTCGCGCACCCGCACGAGCGACGCCAGCCCCGCCTCGATCCCCGGGCCGCGCATCGCGCCCGCGTTGGAGCGGTTGGCCTTGTCGAAGCTCGCCTTGAAGATGATCCCGCCCGGCACCTTCTCCGCCAGCCGCGCGAGGTGGTCGGCGACGCGGAACATCAGCTCGTCGCCCTCCACCTGGCAGGGCCCCGCGATCAGGAAGAGCCGGTCGGTCGGGAAGGTCGCCGGCATCAGTTCGCCTCGGCGAGCTGGGCGGGACCGCGCGCCGCGCCGGCGGCGCTCGCCTTCTGCGCCGCCGCGGCCACGAACGCCGAGAAGAGCGGATGCGGGCGCGTCGGGCGCGACTTGAGCTCCGGGTGGAACTGGCACGCCACGAAGTGCGGATGGTCCGGCAGCTCGATCATCTCCACGAGCGACCCGTCGGGCGAGAGCCCCGAGAGGCGCATCCCCTTCTGCTGGAACGTGTCGCGGTACTGGTTGGAGACCTCGTACCGGTGCCGGTGCCGCTCGCTGATCTCGGGCTGGCCGTAGATCTCCGCCGCCTTCGAGCCCGGCTTGAGCCGGCAGGCGTACGCGCCCAGCCGCATCGTGCCGCCCATGTCCTTCACGTTCTGCTGGCTCTCGAGCAGCGAGATCACCGGGTTGCTGCACTCCGGCGCGAACTCGCTCGAGTTGGAGTCGTCGATCCCGCACACGTGCCGCGCGAACTCGATGATCGCCACCTGCATCCCGAGGCAGATGCCGAAGAACGGCGTCTGCGTCTCGCGGCAGGCGCGGATGCACTCGACCATCCCTTCCACCCCGCGCACGCCGAACCCGCCCGGCACCAGCACGCCGTCGAACCCGAGCACGATCTCGCGCGCCTTCGCCGCGTCGGTGAACAGGTCGCTCGACGTCCAGGCGATTTCCACCCCCACGTCGTTCGCGATCCCGCCGTGGATGAGCGACTCCTGCACGCTCTTGTACGAGTCCACGTAGTCGGTGTACTTGCCCACCACCGCGATCCGCACCTTCCGGCTCGGCGCGATCACCCGGTCCACCAGCGCCTTCCACGCCGTCATGTCCGGCTGCTTCGTCTCGAGCCCCAGCTTGCGGCACACCAGGTCATCGAAGTTCTGCTCGCGGAACACGAGCGGGATCTGGTAGATGGTCTTCACGTCGCGGCTCTCGATCACCGCCCCGAACTCCACGTTGCAGAAGAGCGCGATCTTCCGCTTCACGTCCTCCGCCAGCGGCCGCTCGCTGCGGCAGATCAGGATGTCCGGCTGGATGCCGATCTCCATCAGGTCGCGCACCGAGTGCTGCGTCGGCTTGGTCTTCACCTCGCCCGCCGCGGCGATCCACGGCACGAGCGTCAGATGGATGAAGAGCGTGTTCTCGCGCCCCACGTCATGCCGGAACTGGCGGATCGCCTCGAGGAACGGCAGCGACTCGATGTCGCCCACCGTGCCGCCCACCTCGACGAGCACCACGTCGTTCTCCGGCGCCACGCGGCGCACCGCGCTCTTGATCTCGTCGGTGATGTGCGGGATCACCTGCACCGTCGAGCCGAGGTACTCGCCGCGGCGCTCCTTGGTGATCACGTTCGAGTAGATGCGCCCCGTCGTGATGTTGTTCGCCTGCGTCAGCGGCCGGTCGATGAACCGCTCGTAGTGCCCGAGGTCGAGGTCCGTCTCGGCCCCGTCGTCGGTCACGAACACCTCGCCGTGCTGGAACGGCGACATCGTCCCCGGGTCCACGTTGAGGTACGGGTCGAGCTTCATCATCGTGACGCGCAGGCCGCGCTCCACGAGCAGTCGCGCGAGCGACGCCGCCGCGATGCCCTTGCCGAGCGACGAGACCACGCCGCCGGTGACGAAGATGTACTTGGGGGAGGAATGCGGGGTGGTGGGCGTCATCGGGTGGGTCCGGTGGCGGAGGCTGCCCAGTGCGCGTTCGCGCGCACGAGGTCATCCTCGGTGTTCACTTCGCCCCACGACGGGGCGTCGACGATCGCCACGCCCATCGCCAGGCCGGCGGCGAGGGCGCGGAGCTGCTCGAGCTTCTCGACGAGCTCGAGCGGGTGCGGCGGGAGCGAGACCCACTTGGCCAGCGCCTCGCGGCGCGCGGCGTAGATCCCCATGTGCTGCAGCACGAGCGCGTCGCGCGTGGGCGCGTCCGACGCGTCGCGGAGGAACGGGATCGGGGCGCGCGAGAAGTAGAGCGCGCGCCCGTCGTCGGCGCGCACGACCTTCACGCAGTTGGGGTCGTCCATGATCGCCGCCGTGCGCTTCCCCGCGGCGGTCCCCAGGTCGAACCCATGGTCGCGCACCATCGCGATCGAGCCGGCCATCGCGTCGCCGCGCATGAAGGGCTCGTCCCCCTGCACGTTCACGATCACGTCGTGCCGCAGGAAGTCCGGATGCATCGCCACCTCGGCCACGCGATCCGTCCCCGACGGGTGCTGGTCGGAGGTGATCATCGCGCGGCCGCCCGCACGGCGGACCACTTCGGCGACCTCCTCGGCCTCGGTCGCCACGACGACCTCGTCGGCCAGTCCGAGCGACTGCACGCGCTCGAGGACTCGGACCACGAGGGGGGCGCCGCCGAGTTCGCGGAGCGGTTTGCGGGGGAGCCGGGTGGCCCCGAGCCTGGCGGGGATGACGGCGAGCGTGGTCATTCGGAGCTCACCGGAAGGGGTCGCGCGTACGCAAAATCCACGCCAGTCGAATCTATGGTCGGCACGGCCGCTCACAAGTGGGGCTCACAAAGCTGTGCGCCGCAGGGCTTTCCACCCGCCCGCGGGACCCCGGACAAACCGCCCGCGTGTCACGCAACACGACACTGACAACTGGTCATGTTCGCGTCACCCGCGCCGACAATGGAGGCATCAGCACCGCCCCTTTCGACCATTCCCAGGAGTAACCCCATGTCCGTCTTCTCCAGCAAGTCGCTGGCGCGGCTGCTTGCCGTGCTCGCGTTCACCCTCCCCGCCATCGCGCAGGCGCAGGACGCCACCGTCTACAGCCCCTCCGAGCTCGACCAGCCCGCCAAGCTCTCCTCGCAGGAGATGACCGCGCGGCTCCTCGCCCGCTCCTACCCCGCCGCCCTCCAGCGCGCCGGCGTCACCGGGACCGTCCAGGTCCAGTTCGTCGTCGACCAGACCGGCAAGGTCGATCCGGCCTCCATCCAGGTCCTCAGCAGCACCGTCCCGGCGCTCGCCGAGGCCGCCAAGGGTGTCGTCCCCGAGATCCGCTTCAAGCCGGGCCAGCTCAACGGTCAGCCGGTGAAGTCGGTGGTCCTCCTCCCCATCGTCTACCGCTGACCGGGATGTCGCGCTTCCTGAACACCATCAGCCGCAAGCTGCAGGCGGCGCTGCTCGTCGCGGCCCTCGTGCCGCTCGTGCTGTCGCTCGCGCTCGCCGTGAGCAACTCCCGTCGCGCCGTCGCCGAGCAGGTCGGCGCGGCGCGCGCGGACGCCGCCGTTCAGGTCGCGCGCTACCTCGATCGCGTCCTCTACGAGCGGGCCCTCGAGCTGCGCGCCAGCGCGGCCACCGGCGAGATCGTCGCCGCGGCCATGGGCTTCGGCGATCCGACCGCCACCCGCAACACGCTCGACGCCTTCCGCGCCCGCTCCGGCCTCGTGAACGCGGCGCGCATCTACGGGCTCGACGGCGCCCTCATCGCCGAGAGCGGCCAGCCGGATCCGGCCGCCGCGAAGGGCAGCGCCTGGTTCACGTCGTCCGTCGCGCCGTCGGCCCCCGCCTTCGTGGGCGCTCCCGAGCGCACGGCCGACGGCACGCTCCGCGTCCGCTTGGCCGAAGGGGTCGAGTCGGCCACCGGCGTCTCCGGCGTCATGGTCGTGGACCTCGACTGGCAGGCCCTCACCGCCGCCGCGCTCCACACGGTCGAGCGCACCTCGCAGGATGGCACCACCGTCGCCGCCTTCGTGCTCGATGCCGAGGGACGCATCGTCGCGGCGAGCGACCCGACCCACCTCTTCACTTCCGCCTTCGATGATCCGGCCCTGAAGGACGCGATCGGCACGCACGCCGCCGGCTCCACCACCGCCGACTTCCGCGGCACCGCCTCCCTCGCCGGCTTCGCGCCCATCCAGTCGTCGGGCAACAATCCCGGCATCTACACCGGCTTCGGCGACGGCAAGGCGAGCGTCCTCATCGTCGAGCCGTCGCGCTCCGCCTTCGCGGCCGCGACGAGCCTCGCCAACCTCCTAATCCTCGTCGCCTTCGGCGTCACCATCGTCGTCGCCTGGGTGGCGCGCATCATCGCCAAGAGGCTCGCGGCGCCGATCATCGATGCCGCCCACCTCGCCGAGCGGCTCGCCGTCGGC